>NZ_JBIVHB010000006.1:0-328429 GCF_044748965.1 Cupriavidus sp. NPDC089707 | reverse complement strand
TGGCGGTCGGGATAGGCCGCGGCGCCGACGATCTCGGAGAGGAACTGCTCGGAGGCGGCGTCGCCGTGCAGCACGCAGTTCTCGCCGCCTTCTTCATAGTTGAGCACGAACTGCACGGCGATGCGCGCGCCGCCCGGCCAGCGTGCGTGGGGAGGCTGGGCGGCATAGCCGATCAGGTCGCGGGGATAACGTGTCTGGAGCATGTTGCTGGATCAGGTAAGTGGTTCTCGAAGCCTCGGTTCAGCGCCTGGGTTGAGCGCCTCAGTTCAGCGCCTCAGTTCAGCGCCTCAGTTCAGCGCATAAGGCGCCAGCATGCCGGCATACGCCTTGGGCAGCGGCCGCGCCCAGTCGCCGCGCTTGCTGGTGGCCAGGCGCACCGAGACCATCGCCTCGGCGAGCTTGACCGCGCACGTCACGCCGTCGATCACCGGCGCGCCAATGGCGTCGGCGATCTCGTCGCACAGGTCGGTCATGCCGGCGCAGCCGAGCACGATGCATTCGCTGCGGTCTTCCACCAGCGCGCGGCGGCACGCCTCGGTGATGATGCGGCGCGCGTCCGAGCCGGGGCGCTCCAGGTCGAGCACCGGCAGGTCGCAGGCGCGCACATTGCTGCAGAAGCGCTTCATGCCATAGCGCTCGGCGAGGTGCCAGGCGATATTGCAGGTGCGCGCCAGCGTGGTCACCACGCTGAAGCTGCTGCCGACCATGCTGGCCATGTGCATCGCCGCCTCGGCGATGCCGATCACGGGTCCGCGCGCCACCTCGCGCGCCGCATAAAGGCCCGGGTCGCCGAAGCAGGCGATGACGTAGCCGTCCACGCCTTCCTGCTCGCCCGCCAGGATCTCGTCGAGGATGCCGGGCACCGACAGCGCCTCGTCATAGTGGCTCTCGATCGAGGCCGGGCCCATGCGCGGGCTGACCGCGCTGATGCGCGTGCCCTGCTCGGCCACGGCGCGGGCGCACTGGCCGATCTTCTCGGTCATGCTCTCGGTGGTATTGGGGTTGATGATCTTCAGCTTCATGGGTGCGGCTCTGAGATGGATGCTGTCGAAGGAGAGAGGTCGTTCAAGCCTGGCCGGAGGCCGGCGCGGCAGGCGCTGCCAGATGGCCCGGCATCATGCGCGGCGCCAGCTGGCGGTACAGCACCAGCGCGATGCCCATGCCGATGAACCAGCTGTAGTTGGCCGCCGCCTGCCAGGCCGGCACCACCACGCACAGGATCGGGATGATGGCCGCGGGAATCATGGTGGCCACCGCCGCCGGGTTGAAGCCATTGCGATACCAGTAGCGGCCGCGCGGGTTCAGCGTGTACAGGTCATCGACTTCCACGTGCTGGCGCCGCACCAGGTAGTAGTCGGCGATCAGGATGCCGAACAGCGGGCCGATGAAGGCGCCCAGCACGTCCAGCGTGTAGTGGATCACGGCCGGGTTGTTGTACAGGTTCCAGGGCGTGATGAAGATCGAGGCCACGGCGGCGATCATGCCGCCCGTGCGCCAGCTGATATGCTTGGGCGACACGTTGGAAAAGTCGAACGCCGGCGACACGAAATTGGCGACGATATTGATGCCGATGGTCGCGGTCATGAAGGTGAAGGCGCCCAGCAGCATGGCGAACGTGCTGTCGATATGGCTGACGGTTTCCACCGGGTCGGTGATCAGCTTGCCGAACACCGGCAGCGTGGCCGAGGTGGTGATCACGGTCAGCAGCGAGAAGCCCAGGAAGTTGACCGGCAGGCCCCAGAAGTTGCCGCGCTTGACCGACTTGAAGTCCTTGGCATAGCGCGAGAAGTCGCCGAAATTCAGCATCGGGCCGGAGAAATACGACACCACCAGCGCGATCGCGCTCAGCATGACCGGCACCGCTTCCCAGCCGGTGTACTTGACGAAGCTCAGCGTGAAGTTGACGTTCTCCCAGCCGGCCTTGTTCACCAGCCAGATCGCCAGCGCGATCATCACCACATACACCGCCGGGCCGGCCCAGTCGATGAACTTGCGGATGGTCTCCATGCCGGTCCAGAACACCAGCGCCTGCAGGAACCAAAGCACCATGAACGCGGCCCAGCCCAGCGTCGACAACCCGGCCAAGCCGTGCAGCTTGACGTCCGCATACGGCGCCAGCGATGGGAAGAAGTGCAGCGCCAGCACCAGGAAGGCGCTGGACGCGAGGTAGGTCTGGATCCCATACCACGCCACCGCGATCAGCCCGCGAATGATGGCCGGGATATTGGCGCCGAGCACGCCGAACGAGGCCCGGCAGATCACCGGGTAAGGCGTGCCGGTCACCTGGCTGGGTTTGGCCACCAGGTTGCAGAAGAATTGCACGATCACGATCCCGACCAGCAGCGACACCAGCACCTGCCAACTGGTCAGCCCCAGCGCGAACAGGCTGCCGGCGGTGATGTAGCCGCCCACGCTGTGCACGTCGGACATCCAGAAGGCAAAGATGTTGTAGGTGCCCCAGGTCTGCTTGCGCAGGGGCGCCAGGTCTTCGTTGGTCAGCCGTTCGTCGTAGGTGGGCTTGATCAGGGCATTGCCGTGTGCGGCATGCCCCGCCTGCGGCGCGCCGGCGGTCGCGTCTGGCGTTACGGTCGTTTGCATCATCTGAGTCTCCTGGCAGATGGTTGTCTTGACGATAGGCGAACGTGCGGCCGTCTGGCTCTTTTGTGCGCCGTTGGAAGCTTTGCTGTGCTGTCTACTAAATTGTCTACAAAATTATTGGAAGCTGTAGACGATGTTGTAGATCACAGTTTCGTGATTGTCAACATTCGTTATCCCGAAAGAGGGGCGTGAAGCGA
Source organism: Cupriavidus sp. NPDC089707 (assembly GCF_044748965.1). Classification (NCBI taxonomy): domain Bacteria; kingdom Pseudomonadati; phylum Pseudomonadota; class Betaproteobacteria; order Burkholderiales; family Burkholderiaceae; genus Cupriavidus; species Cupriavidus sp. NPDC089707. Next base: position 325,634 of record NZ_JBIVHB010000006.1, on the reverse strand, counting down.
GGCGAAATTGTGCGGAATGACGCACGAGTAAAAAGCCCGCTTCAAGGAGCGGGGAGGCGGCGAGCTCGGAAGCGACTGCTCAACGCTGATAGAGGTGCCTTGAGATCGGCGCCACTGCCGCCTCAAGTGCAAGGAAGCGCGCTTACCGCTTGAACGTCCGTATGTCACGAACTGAAAAGTACAACGGCCCCATAAAGGCAGCGCCATCCTTTCCAGTCAAGAGGGCAATGTAGCCAAACCTCACGTTTTGGAATGAACCACTACGACCAATTCCATCGAAATTGGACGAAATGCACATGTAAGTGCTTGATTGGTAGTGAATCACGCCAAATTCAGCTAACGTCGGGTCTAATCTTTCCGGCCTCACCTTGTCGATTGGCTTTGCACTTGAAATGGGACGCTTTTGCATTCCGAATACGATTTTATCGGCTCGGCTTCCCCTGCTTGTCGCATAGCCAAATGCTATTCCATTGCGCTGGTACGTGAACGTCGAATAGCCGGACATGAAGTCATCGCTGAGAACACCAGGTTCATCAAGTTCCTCAATAGAAATTCTCGAAGACATTGCTTTGAATGCCAGACAACTCTCAATTACTTTTGAGGGTGGATCGGCTGCGAATGAGCAGAACGGGAAGGCAAGCAGCGGAATCCAACCGTATTTGAAAATAAATCTGCATATTTTCATCATCGATACGCCTTTGCTCCTGTAAGTTTCATGTAATCGTCACTGTTTTTCCAGAAAATCGTTCCGCCATACGCGGCAGTGGACTCGTACACGTGGTCGTAACGATAAACTTCTTCGGTCTTCTTTGTAATTTTCCCGTCCACCTTTGTTTTTGTTGTCCTGCTCTTGATGATCAATTTAGTGGATTCTTTGATGCTATAAATATTATGGGTCGGGTTGATGAACTTGATCCCATGCCGAACCTTGAAATGATTCGCGTAGTTGGATTTTATATCCGCGCCATCCCAGAAATATGCGCCATTGGAGTAATCGGGGCCCCCGGAAAATGCGTTCTTTGCCGCTCTTACAGCGTCGGTCATGGCGATACTCTTTTCAATTTGCGCCGCGGTCGCTCTCATCAATCTTTTATAGCGTTGATTTCCATCTGCAACTACGAAGGAGAATGATTTCTCTTGGCTCGTGAAACTGGCCAGGCTGCTGTATCCTCGTGCCTTACTTTGTCGGAGCATAATACTTGCAAGTGCGGCCATTTCCTCGTACATGTCCGAAGTGGATGACTCCCCGTAGGCAATTGCTGCGAGCAGCCTGATTTCCGGATCAAGGTCGCCGGTGTTTTCGGTCGATGGTGACGTCATGGTCGATTTTCCCCGTCCTTGTCAAGCCACATTACGAGGCGCAGATTACCTTCCCCTTTCATGTCCACGGTACGTCCGTTAGAGAACCTGGATTGGTGCTGGATGCGCGAGCCGTTCGCGTACAGGTCGTATAGATAGCCCTCTGCGGGTTGCCCGGTAACCCCATCAAAAATTTCAAAATATTCCTCAATGACTTCATCATTCACTTGTGAATTGGTGTCTCCTATATAGCTGGTTGAGTACGAGGCGCAATGTTCAGCGACATCCTCAGCCGTCATGGTCATTGTGTAAGGGCGAGAAGCAAAGAAAACCGGAGGCTTCGCGCAACCGCACACGCAGATATCACCACTCAGTGCCATTTCCTTCCCGTTATCGCTATAAGGCCAGCGTGGACCGGTACAGGCGATAATTCCTTGCCGTTTGCACACGGGGCAGTAAACTGGGTCGCCGTCCCGTGCGACCGGGATGCCGTGATAGGTTGAGTCTGGGCTGCCGCCGACAATTACGGCGCCATTGTCCGCCTTATCACCTTTGATTAGATAGGTTCTGGTTACCATAGTGCCCTCTCATGCGCGCACAGGATGGTAGGCGGGGTCGAGTAATCCCTTGATGGGCTCATCTTCAAGCTCGTGGAACGTCAGTGCGCTAACCGGTCTGAATGCGATCGTGTCGCCATTACTCAAGGGGCTGCCAACAATTGCGACGGGTACGCCGTCCACTACACACGCATGGCCGGCGCCAGCAGTGATTACCGCCGTGCTGCCGTCAGGATAGGTTGCATGGTCACCCACCCTGACCAACGTAAGGCCCTCGTAGGCATAGAGACCAGAGCCCTGCATGATTTCGCCGCCTTCTGCTGTCTTGGCGCCTTCAAATGCTGCAACGTAAATCTTCTTGATCTTCGCATCTTGCATCATTGCTCCTCGTGAGAAATCGGCATATTGCCGAGTATCATTGAGTCAAGATCGCCATCGAGGAACAATCGGAAATTTCAGAAATTGCCGGGGTGTTTGCAAAGATTTTCATTAAAGCCAGGCATCCCGCTGCCGGAGCTTTCTCGCGCGCTTACAGGGAAGACAGGCTGGATCCAATCAATCGCTGTGGATGATCGATTAGGCGGTGGGATGAAGCGAGCTCATAGCGAACCAACGTGTGCGAGTCGGCGCCGAGGGATGTGCGACTTTGCCGATGTGCTTGCGGGGCCTTTTGATCGCCTTAGTAACTCGGGACGGCACTGGAAAAGAACCAGGCGCAGCTTGATAGCGTCAGGAGCGTGGGCAGGTGCGTCCGCGCTGCGCTACCCCCGCTCTTGCTGTCTTGCGGCAGCGATCGATGGCCGCTGCAAGGGCAGGAAGGTGGTGCTCGTCGCTTGCATGTGCAAGCTAATGGCTGTCTAAGACGGCGCGCCATGGGATCCAACCAAGCATCGTTAGCACGCCGTCCAGCCCTATCTTCAAACAGTTGCTCTTCCGCACTGGGAAGAGGAGGCAAAGCTGCGCTCAATAAGCGATCTTCGCCGTCAGACTCACGCTGCGCGGATCGCCCGGCTGCAGGTAGTTCTCATACTGGAAGCCCCAGTAGCGCTTGTTGGTCAGGTTGTTCAGCGCCGCGCGCAGCGTCAGGTCCTTGCCGTACACGCGGGTGTTGTAGGTGGCGCCGAGGTTGAACACGGTATAGCCACCCGCTTCCAGCGTATTGGTCGCGTTGACCTTGATATTGCTGGTGTACTTGCCGTCGACGCCAACCCGCAGGCCCGGCACGTATGGCACGCGGTAGCTGATGCGGCCCGCCAGCACCAGTTCGGGCGCGCCGGCGACGCGGTTGTCGATGTTGGCATTGCCCTTGTCGTAGTAGCTGTCGAGGTACATCGCGCTGCCGCCGAATTCCCACTGCGAACCCAGGCGGTACACGCCGGCCAGTTCCACGCCCTGGTAGATCGAGGAGCCGTCCTGTACCCGCGTCGGCACGCCGTTGCTGACGCTGTCATATTCTGCGTCGCGCTCGATGCGGAACAGCGCGGCGGTGGCGCTCCACTTCTGCTGGTCAGCCTTGACGCCGATCTCGTACTGCTTGCTGCGCAGCGGGCTGAGCAGCTGGCGCGCGTTGGTGTAGCCGTCCGGCACGATCGAGCCAGGCTCCAGCGCTTCCACGTAGCTGGCATAGACCGTGGCCGCCGGCACCGGCTTGAACATCAGCGCCAGCGTCGGCGTGACCACGCCGTTCTTGGTGTAATTGCTGGCCACCGGCACATAGCCGTTCTGCTCGAAATTGGTCACGCGCAAGCCGGCCAGCACCGACCAGCGCTCGCTCAGCTGCACGGTATCGCTGGCAAAGATCGACTTCTGCGTGATGTCGCTGTTGCGCACCTTGTTGAACGCGGTCGAGCTGAAGTACGTGTTGGTGTTCGGCTCGAAGATGTTGCCGGTGCCGATCGTGCCGGCAAAGCCGTTGTTGTCATAGCGGTCGATCTGCTTTTGCCACGACAGGCCCGCCACCAGTTGGTGGCCGAACGGGCCGGTGCGGAACTTGCCTTCGAGCATCGCCTGCCAATAGCCCACCTGCTGGTTCTGCGCGGTGTCGTAGCGCTGGTCGACGTAGTCGCCGGCCTGGTTCAGCAGGTTGTAGGTGCTTTCATTGCGGCTGCGGTTGACCTTGGTGAAGCTGTAGCTGGTGCTGACGGCCCAGTCCGGATTGATCTGGTAGCGCAGGCCCGTGCTGTACAGCTGCAGGTTGGTGTTCAGGTGCTGGTCGGTGCCGGCGAAGTTCCGGATGCGCCCCGATACCGCGTTCGGCAGCGCCGTATCGCCGTAGCTCCACAGGCTGAAAGAGGGCATCTGGCCGGTGGCTCGGCGGTCCTGGTAGATCGAGTCGAAGGTCCAGGTCAGGTCCTTGGTCAGGCGCGCGTCCAGGCCCAGCGATACCGTGTCGCGGTTGATATTGCGCGCGTTGTACGGCGTGCCTTCCTCATGCGTGTAATTGAGCCGGTAGCCGAACATGTTGTCCGGGCCCGCGCGGCCGCCGAGGTCGATGTGCTCGCTCCACACGCTGGCGGCGCGATAGCCCAGCTCGAACGAAGCGGTAAAGGTGTCGGTCGGCTTCTTGGTGACGTAGTTGACGATGCCGCCGGGCGTGCCAAATCCGTACATGAAGCCCGGCAAGCCCTTGAGCAATTCCACCTGCTCCATATGCTCGTACGGCAGCGTGATGCCGTACGCCACGAACGGCTGCCCGTTGATCTTGAAGCCGTTCTGCCAGTCAACCTGCAGGCCGCGCACGGTCAGGTAGCTGGACCAGCTGTTGTAGGCGTTGCTGTTGTCCGTGACCGAGGCATCCATGGCGAATACGTCGCCGAGCTTGCTGACCTGGCGGTCGGCCAGATCCTCGCCGGTGACGATGGTCGTCGAATACGGCGTGTCGAGCTGGGTGCGCGAGCCCAGCGCACCGGTGCTGGCCTTTTTCTGGAGTTGCAGGCCTGCGTCATCGACGGCGGTGGCGCTGACCGTCACGGCGGGCAGCGACTGCGGCTCGGCGCCCGCCGCTGCCTCCTGCGCTAGCGCGGCCGCCGCCGGGAAGCCGGTGAGGACGGCCAGGTAAGCCAATACGGCGAGTTGGCGAGGCTTGGGTGCGCGCAGGCGGGTGGCGCGGAGGTCGGCGTGATTCATGGACTGGCGGTGAGACAAGTAGGCCTGTGTATAAATGTTGATACAAATGCGAATTATTCGCATTTAATGAAGAGCGGAATAATGGCCAAACGAACATGTGGCGTCAAGGCGGAGCGCTGAAGTGTTGTTGCGAAAGCGACGGAGATGGAAGCCTGCTTTCGGCCACGTGCTGGCACCGTGGCTTACACCTTAAAAATCCCGGTGGGTGTAGCTCAATTGAGCTACGAGGTGGCTACACCGGTTTAAGATTTCTCCGAACGCTAGCCGTTCGACAAGTAATCACTCGTCCACTTCGTTATTGTCCGCAGGAGCCTGCCATGCCCGCCTCGACCTTTGTTCGCACCCGGATCGACCAGCAAATCAAGGACGAGGCAGCGGCCGTGCTGGAAGCAATGGGTCTGACCGTTTCCGACGCAGTCCGCATGCTGTTGACCCGCATCGCGCTGGAGCAGGCTTTGCCTTCGGGGCTGATGACTCCGAACCCTGCAACGATTGCCGCGCTGAAAGAAGCGCGGGCCGGCGGCCTGCGCAGATTTGGATCCGTTGCGGCGTTGATGGCGGATCTCAACGATGAGGGCGATTGAACCGACGAGCCAATTCAGACGAGACTACAAGCGCGAATTGAAAGGCCCATACCGATCGGCGCTGCAGGGCCTCAAAAATGAGCTATCCGTCATCCTCGAGTTTTGATCCGGCTGGGCTCGCACAGCGAACTGGGCTTTTGATGGCCGCTGGCCAAGCCTGGCAACAACGGCTCTGGAACCGGCGCCTATTCTCCCGCGACCGGCGCGGCGGCGCGCATGGCGACACCGTCGCCGCCGGCCGGCAGTGCGGGGAATTCCATCTCGGCATAGCGCACGAAGCGGGTCTTGCGCACGATGCGGTAGCCGGCCCAGATCGCCAGGAAGATCGGGATGCCGATGTAGGTGGCGGTCACGCCGACCCAGTCGATCTTGCCGCTGGTGAAGGCCTGGTAGTTCTGGCCCAGCGTGACGATCAGGCACAGCGCGAAGGCGAAGATCGGTCCGTAGGGAAAGAACGGCGAGCGGTAGGGCAGGCGCGACAGGTCGTGGCCCTGCGCGACAAAGCCCTTGCGGAAGCGGTAGTGGCTGACCGCGATGCCCAGCCACGCGATGAAGCCGGTCATGCCAGACAGGTTCAGCAGCCACAGGTACACGGACTTGCTTTCGAACAGCGAGGTGAGGAAGCACAGGGCACCCACCGCGGTGGTCGCCAGCAGCGCCACCAGCGGCACGCCGTTGCGCGTCAGCCGCGCGAACACGCGCGGCGCGCGCCCTTCGGTGGCCAGGTTGTAGAGCATGCGGGTCGATGCGTACATGCCGGAATTGCCGGCCGACAGCACGGCGGTCAGGATCACCGCGTTCATCACGCCGGCGGCAAAGGCCAGGCCGGCATGGCGGAACACGAGCGTGAACGGGCTCACGCCTAAGGTCTGCACATCGCTCTTGAGCAGGCTGGGGTCGGTATATGGGATCAGGATGCCGATGATCAGGATCGCCAGCACATAGAACAGCAGGATGCGCCAGAACACCTGCCGCACCGCGCGCGGGATGTTCTTCGCCGGGTCGGCCGATTCGCCGGCGGCCACGCCGATCAGCTCGGTGCCCTGGAACGAGAAGCCGGCGATCATGGCCACGCCGATCAGCGCCGGCAGCCCGCCCACGAAGGGCGCATCGCCGAGGGTCAGGTTGGCCAGCCCGTGCGTGGCCGGCATGTCGCCCCGCAGGATGCCGAAGATCATCAGCGTGCCGATGCCGATAAAGGCGATCACCGTCACCACCTTGACCAGCGCGCACCAGTACTCCGCCTCGCCGAAGCCGCGCACCGAGATGGCATTGAGCGCGAACATCAGCCCGAGGAACAGCGCACTCCACAGCACGCCCGGCGTGTCGGGGAACCAGTACAGCATGACCAGCTGCGCGGCGGCCAGCTCCACCGCGATGGTCACCGCCCAGTTGTACCAGTAGTTCCACCCCAGCGCGAAGCCAAAGCCTTCGTCGACATAGCGCGCGCCGTAGGTGGCGAACGATCCCGATACCGGCATGTACGCAGCCAGCTCGCCCAGGCTGGTCATCAGGAAATACACCATCGCGCCGATCAGGATGTAGGCGACCAGCGCGCCGCCGGGCCCGGCCTGCGCGATGGTGGCACCGGACGCCACGAACAGCCCCGTGCCGATCGAGCCGCCGATGGCGATCATGGTGAGATGGCGGGCGCGCAGCGTGCGGCGCAGCGTTGGCGCGGGCGCGTCGGAAGTGGAAGGTTGGCTGGACATCGGGATTCGGGTCGGGACGCGCAAAAGCGCGCAACTATGCCGGGGATCGCCTGCGAAGGCAACGCGGGCCGGAGGGTGCCGCCCGGTGCCGCCGCCGGGGCGGCCAACGGGCCGGTATATACAACCTGGCATGCGGCGGGATCATAGGAGAAAACGCCGTGCAGGAAAAGCCGCGGACCGGATGCAACCCCAAATGCCATCCGTGCCGCAGCGCACAGGCCATGTAGGACAAAGACCCCGCGCGGAAAGGAGTGGCACCGCTGCCGTCACCTGTTCCCGAGGTGTATTGTCGTGATAGCGGGCCTGGCACGCCACATGCAGTCCGTGTGCAGCCGCGTGCACGGCGCGTCCGGGCCGGGCGCCTTCGCGGCGCAGGGAGATCCATGGATGTTTCAGACATTCTTCTGCCACGATCCGTTCGATACCTGCCGCCAGCGCTCGCAACCGCTGGCAGCGCTGCCGCTGGCAATCACGCTCGGGCTGGCGCTGGCCATGGGGCTGGCCGGTTGCGCCAGCCTGCCGGCATCGGCCCAGCGCCCGCCGTCCAGCGCGCCCGCCGCCACCGCCACGACCACGGATACGCCGCTGGGCAAGGCGCTGGCCCCGCGCCTTGCCCAGCGCCCGGGCGAGTCCCTGTTCTACCCGCTCTCGTCCGGCCCCGATGCGCTGGCCGCGCGCCTGGCGATGGCCCGCGCCGCACAGCGCAGCCTTGACCTGCAGACCTACATCCTCGAGCCGACCGGGACCGGCGCCGCGGTGCTGGGCGACATCATCGACGCCGCCGACCGCGGCGTGCGCGTGCGCATGCTGCTCGACGACCTGCGTACCGGCGGCGAGGTGGACAAGATCCTGTCGGCGATCGATTCGCATCCCAATATCGAAGTGCGCCTGTTCAACCCGTTCGCCAACCGCAGCCTGCGCTGGCTGGAAATGCTGGTGGATTTCAACCGGCTGGACCGGCGCATGCATAACAAGTCGATGACGGTGGACAACCAGATGTCGGTGGTGGGCGGGCGCAACATCGGCGATGCCTACTTCTCCGCCCGCGCTGACATGGACTTCAGCGATCTCGACGTGCTGATCGCCGGCCCGGCGGTGCCGCAGGTATCGGCGGTCTTCGACGAATACTGGAATGACAAGTCTTCCTACCCGGTGGTGGCGCTGATTCCCGAGGGCAAGGAAGCGCCGGTGGAAATGCGCGGCCTGCGCAAGCGTCTGGAAGCGCGCGGCGACCAGGCCAAGGCCAGCCAGTATGTGCAGGACCTGCTCGACTCGGGCCTGGCCAAGGGCATTGAAAGCGGCCGCATGCCTGCCTACACCGGCAAGGCCACGGTGGTCTCTGACAAGGCTGCCAAGATCACTCACCAGACCCATGACGATCCCGGCCATGCCACTGCCCGGCTGGAGAAAATGATCAGCGGCGCGCAGAAGGAAGTCCTGCTGATTTCGCCATACTTCGTCCCCGACGACGACGGCGAGGCCTGGCTGATCGCGATCGCAAAGCGCGGCATCCGCGTGCGCATCCTGACCAATTCCTTCGCCGCCACCGACGTCAGCGCCGTGCATGCGGGCTATGCCCCGCACCGCCAGGCACTGGTGGCCGCCGGCATCGAGCTGTATGAACTCAAGCCCAGCGCCTATGCCGAGCTGGCGCAGCGCGGCAAGGCCGCCAAGGGTTCGCGATCGCGCTCCTGGCTGTCGTCGAGCCGCGCCAGCCTGCACGCCAAGAACTACATCGTCGACCGGCGCCTGGTGTTCATCGGCTCGCTCAACATGGATCCGCGCTCGGCCAAGCTGAATACCGAGATGGGCATCGTGCTCGACAGCCCGGCGCTGGCCGAGCGCATGATCAAGACCACCGAGGACGGCCTGCTCGACATGGCCTACCGCATCGGCGTGCGCACCGATGCCGACGGCAGCAATGCGCGCCTGACCTGGACCACGCGCGAGAAGGGGCAGCTCACCACCTACGACAGCGAGCCCGGCATGGGCGCGCTGCAGCATCTGGGTATTGGCGTGTTGCGCGTGCTCCCGATCAAGGAAGAGTTGTAAGCATCGCCGCGCTGCTGCGGCGCGTCTTTCCTGAACCATCGTTTGCGGTTATGGTTTTCGGCTTCCATAACACCGTGCCGTCCCGGCACGCCCGCCGCAAAGGAGCGTTTTGACGTCCTCCCCTACCTAAAGGCAGGAGCTTCCCACCCCTGGCGATGCACGTCCGCATCGGAGCTTCTGCGTGTCATTGCAGAAGTTCCAGACGTAGTTCACCGCTCGGGCCTGGTTGTTGAGCAGGCCGTTGAGCGACTTCACCCGGTAGCGGTAGACACGAATCATGCCGCTCATTCTAACGTTGGAATGCCGCCTGCCGGCGGCACTCCTTTCACTCCCCGCCATGAATGGCGGGCTTCTCGGAGCAAACCTGATGAAAGCCGCCGTCCTGCATCAACCCAAGACCCCGTTCGTGATCGAAGACGTTGCCATCGGCAAGCCGGGGCCGCGCGAAGTGCTGGTGCGCACCGCTGCCGTGGGCGTGTGCCACTCCGACCTGCATTTCCTGGACGGTGCCTATCCGTACCCGATGCCAGCCATCCTGGGACACGAGGCCGCCGGCGTGGTCGAGCAGGTTGGCGCCGAAGTGCGCACGGTCAAGCCCGGCGACCACGTCATCACCTGCCTGTCGGCGTACTGCGGCCGTTGCGAGCATTGCCTGACGGGGCACCTGTCGCTGTGCGTCGAGCCCGATACCCGCCGCCGCGAGGGCGAGGAGCCGCGTCTGATGGCGCCACAGGGCGGACCCATGAACCAGTTCCTGAACCTGTCGGCCTTTGCCGAGCAGATGCTGATCCACGAACACGCGCTGGTGGCGATCCGCCGCGACATGCCGCTGGACCGCGCCGCGCTGATCGGCTGCGCCGTCACCACGGGCATGGGTGCGGTCATCCATACCGCCAAGGTACAGCCGGGCGAGACCGTGGCCGTGATCGGCTGCGGCGGCATCGGCCTGGCCACGGTCAACAGTGCCGCGATCGCCGGCGCCGGGCGCATCATCGCCATCGACCGCGTGCCGGCCAAGCTGGAACTGGCGCGCAAGTTCGGCGCCACCGACGTGATCGATGCCGGCAATGCCGACGTGCTCGATGCCGTGCGCGCGCTGACCGGCGGCGGCGTGCATCACGCCTTCGAGGCCATCGGCCTGAAGCAGACCACCGAGCAGGCCTTTGCCATGCTGCGCCGCGGCGGCACCGCCACCGTGATCGGCATGATCGCGCCGGGCGTCAAGATCGAACTGAAGGGCAGCGACTTCCTCGGCGAGAAACGCATCCAGGGCTCGCTGATGGGCTCGAACCGCTTCCCGGTCGACATGCCGCGCATGGTCGATTTCTACATGGCCGGCCGGCTGCACCTGGACGAGCTGATCGCGCAGCGCCTGCCGCTGGAGCGCATCAACGATGCCTTCGATGAACTGCGCCGCGGCGAGCTGGCGCGTTCGGTGATCCTGTTCGAGTAAGGGTTTGAATAAGCGGCGCTCGTCTCAGGGCTGCGCCGCGCACCGCCAGCTGCCGTGGAAGCCGAACGGCACGCGGTGCGAAAGGTGCACCAGTGCAACCGGGCCGGCCTCGATGGCGGTCGCGTCATAGACCGCCAGGTCGCTGCGGTGCTCGCCGCCGCGATACACGGTCGCCAGCAGCCAGCCGTCGCCTTCGGCGCTGTCCGGCGCGCGCGGCACGAAGACCGGTTCGGACACCAGGTCGCCGGCCGGCAATGCGTGCCTGTGCCGCGCGCCGGTCTGCAGGTCCAGATGCACCAGCGTGTCGTAGGTGCCGGGACCGCTGGCGTCATGCTGGCGCGAGGCGAAGTAGCCATGACGGTAGGGCAGCGTGGCAAAGCGCTCGTCGATGCGGGGGAATTCGCCCGGCATGTCGTCGATCCGCGCGCGCGTGAACGTGTCCGTATTGCCGCCGAGGTCGAACGTCCAGCGGCACAGCCGCGCGCGATTGTCCGGGCCCTCGGCGCCACTGCCGAACAACGGGGCGCGCGGGTACTCCATCACGTCGGCGACAATGCGCCCGCCGTCGTCCCAGGCGTTCATCACGTGGAACACGTAGCATGCCTCGCCGCGGAACCACCGCATCTGTGCCACGCTGCCGCCGCGCGGCATGATGCCGACGTGCGTGCCCATCTGCGGCTCCCACGCATAGGCGGGCTCGCCGCGCATGGCGCGCGCCATGCTGCCGGTCAGCGGCATCACCGGGAACAGCACATGCTGCTGCGTGACCATGAAGTCGTGGACCATGCTGGCATAGGGTGCTTCAAAGTGTTCCAGCCGCACCAGGCGGCCGTCGCCATCGACCACGCCAAAGCGCATCGTCGGCGTGAAGGGACCGGTTGCCGCATAGGCGAAGAACACCATTTCCCCGGTGACCGGATCGATTTTGGGATGCGCGGTGAACGCACCCGCCAGTTCGCCGCCGAAGGTGCAGTTGCCGCGCGTGGCGAGGGAGTGAGGATCCATCTCGACCGGCAGGTCGGCTTCTTCCAGCGCCAGCAGCCGGTTGGCGTGCCAGACGATATGCGTATTGGCGACACCGTCTTCCTGCCCCTGCACCGAGGCATCGGTAGTGGCGGGGTTGCCCCAACTGCCGAACAGCGCGCGCCCCGCGGCGCGCTCGCGCTCGAACTTGTTGGTGCGCACCCAGCGGTTGCCGTAGCGCACGCGGCCGTCCTCGATGTGGAAGGCATGCACCATGCCGTCGCCGATAAACCAGTGGTAGCGGTCGTCGCGCGGCGCGTGCTGTGGATTCGGGCCGTTGCGGTAGAGCGTGCCGCGCAGTGCGCGTGGCAGTTCGCCGCTGACCGGCAGGTCGTGCGCATCGCATTCCATCAGGATCGGCGCGAAATTGCCGGCCAGGCAGGCAAGGGGCGGGAAGGGCTGGGTCATGGCGCGGGTCTCCTTGGTTCTTGGCGGCCACGTCGGATTGCAGGCACTGCACCGTATCGATTGTTTTAGAGCGTTTACATGCAGATCCTCAAGGTGAATTTGCATCATCGGGGCAATTTGCATGGATGCGCGCCATTGTCCACACTGTGGGACAATGCCGCCCTCAATGGCTGCCGCTCCCAACCCCTACCCATCGCTTCCCCCCATGAAGACAATCGACTGGAAAGACTGGGAAATCTTCTGCCGTGTGGTGGAAGGCGGCGGCTTCACCCAAGGCGCCGAACTTGCACAAGTGCCCAAGTCCTCCGCCAGCGCCGCCGTGGCGCGGCTGGAAGGCCAGCTCGGCGCGCGGTTGTTCGAGCGCACCACGCGCCGCGTGCGCGTCACCGAGCGCGGCCAGCAGCTCTACGACCGCGTTGCCCCACTGTTCGCCGAGCTGCACGAAATCAACGCCGAAGCCGCCTCGGGCAGCGCCGAGGTCAGCGGCGTGCTGCGCATCTCCACCCCGTATGAAGTCGGCTCGCAGCATCTGTCGGAAGCGCTGACGCGGGTGTTGCGTGCGCACCCGGGCCTGCGCGTGCAGGTCGATGTCAGCTGGGACCAGCCCGACCTGGTCCGCCATGGCTACGACCTGGCGTTCGTCATGACCAACACAGGGCTGCACGACACCTCGTTCGCCAGCAAGCGCGTGGTGCTGATCGAGCGCGCCTTCTACGCCGCGCCGGGGCTGATCCGCGCGCGCGGGCTGCCACGCACGCCGCAGGACCTGCAGGGCTGGCCCACGCTGGGCAATGCGGATGACAAGCATTGGGAATTCCTGCGCGACGGCGTCGAGATCGCGCGCGTGGACGTGGAGCCGCGCATCGGCACCCACAACGCCGAGCTGCGGCTGAAGGCCGCCATTGACGGACTGGGGGTGACGCGGCTGTCGCCGCGGTTTGTGCAGGAACAGCTGGCGCTGGGGCAACTGGTGCGAGTGCTGCCGGCCTATACCTCGTCGCCGCTCAAGGTCTACGTGCTGATGCCGGCGCGCAAGCTGATGCCGGCCAGCGTGCGCGTATTCCTTGACGTGCTGGAGCAGACCGTCGGCGTGCCAGAGACCCGGCGCCCGCCGGCGCGCAAGCGGGAAACGCTGGCGCCTTAGCCAGCCGCCGGTGCGGCCGGCTCAGTAAGGCAGGCTCAGTAAGGCTGGCTCGCGGGCCGGACCTCGAAGCGCAATTGCTCGGCCAGGTCGAGCATCTCTTCATCATCCTCGCTGCGCGTGATCCAGCCGGCGTAGGCATCGCCGCCGGTATCCCAGTTCCACAGCGTATAGCCGGCTACGCGCAGCTGGTTGTGCGCCAGTTCCATCAGCTCGGGCACGCTGGTGCCCTCCAGGAACGATTCGTCTTCGGGTTCGTCCGTGCCCCAGTCGAGTTCCAGGTCGATGCGCTCGCACAGCTGGTTCAGGCAGCCGATAAAGGACTGGCAGTCCTTCCAGTCGACGAAGAAGCCGGATTGCCAGTCGATGACTTCGCGCACCACCCACAGCAGCTCGCCGCCGTCGGTGTCGTCGTCCTCGGCGTCAAGCAGCGCGTCTTCGAACATCGACAGCTGCGCCGCCGTCTGCGCGCTGTCGTCGAGGTTGATCAGGGCGAAGAAACGCGCGATCGCGTCCTGCGTGTCGTCGTCCAGCGGTGTGGCCATGCGAGATCTCCTGTGGTGCCGTGCGGCTTAATCATGCCGCGATTTATGCGGCGATGCGAATGATCTCGCGTTGGCCCGCCGGTGTCACGCGCAACGCGCGCGACGCGCGCGTGGTCTCGATCCAGCCGCGCTCCAGCAGGCTGCCCAGCAGCGCCGCGCCCAGCGCGCCGCCGAGGTGGGGTTTGCGCTCGCTCCAGTCCGGGCAGGTGCAGGCGAACTGGCGCCGCTTGCGCCGCGCCGCAGCAATGTCGACGCCCAGTCCGGCCAGCGCCTGCGCGCCGTCGCCGCTCAGCGCCACGCGCTGGGCGTCCAGCACCAGCCAGCCGCTATGCGTCATCCGTTCGAACAGCCCCACCGCCAACTCGCCCGCCAGGTGGTCGTAGCAGGTACGCGCCTGCCGCAGTGCCGGCGGCGCGGTGCGCGACACCGGCACGTCGCGCAGCCGCGGCGGCCGGCTGGCCAGCGACGCCGACGCCAGCGCCTCGATCGCCACGCCGATCTCCGGCGCTGCCAGCCGGTAGTACCGGTTGCGCCCGTGCGTCTCCACCGCCAGCAGCCCGCCCTCGGTCAGCCGCGCCAGGTGCCCGCTGGTGGACGACGCCGACAGGCCGGCGATCAGCGCGAGTTCACCGGCGGGGCGGGCGCTGCCGTCCATCAGGGCCCATAGCATGGCGGCGCGGCCGGGGTCGGCAAGCAGGCCGGCAAGCTGGCTGATACCGGGGGTGTAATCCATGGTTTGGCTTCGGGTGAAGGGTGTAATGCGGAGTATATGGCGGGATTCCATATGACGTGGCCAAGGGACTTGGAGCAAGGGACATCAGGCCGGGGCGGCAGCGGTAAGTGCGGGTTTACGCGAGGATCGATCCGCTATTTTTTTATATAGGATGTCCAACATCCCACTTGATGTGGGGATGGCAAAAGACAGGAGACAAATTGTGGGACGTGGTCCGCTTTCCCGATTCACCGTGCTCGACCTGACGCGCGTGCGCTCTGGCCCGGCCGCCGTACGCCAGTTCGCCGACTGGGGCGCGACGGTCATCAAGATCGAAGAACCGGGCCAGGCGCCCGACGACAAGCCGGGCGGCTCGGCACAGTTTGCCGACTACCAGAACACGCACCGTAACAAGCAAAGCATCACGCTTAACCTCAAGCATCCGGAGGGACGTGCGCTGTTTCTGGATCTGGTGCGCAAGGCCGACGTGGTGGTCGAGAACTACCGGCCGGCGGTCAAATTCAAGCTGGGCATCGACTATGAGTCCTTGCGCAAGGTCAATCCGCGCATCGTGTACGGCAGCGTCTCCGGCTTCGGTCAGGACGGCCCGTACCACGACCGGCCGGGCCTGGACCAGATCGCGCAGGGCATATCGGGCATGATGTCCGTCACCGGCGAACCTGGGCGCGGACCCATGCGGGCGGGCATTCCGGTGGCGGACCTGACCGCGGGCTTGTTCTGTGCGATCGGCGTGATGGTCGCGCTGCTGGAGCGTGAGGCATCCGGTGAAGGGCAGTGGGTACAAACCTCGCTGCTGCAATCGCAGCTCTGGATGATGGACTTCCAGGCCATGCGCTGGCTGATGAACGGCGAGGTGCCCGGCCAGAGCGGCAACGATCATCCCACCAGCAGCCCGACCGGCGTGTTCCCCACGCAGGACGGCTACATGAATATCGCCGCCATGGGCAACGATATCTTTGCGCGGCTATGCAAGGTGCTGGAGTTGCCCGACCTGGTGACGGACGAGCGCTTCCTGTCGGTGCCGCTGCGTGCCCGCAACCGCCCAGCGCTGAACGCCGCGATCGCCGAACGCACACGCGCTCGCACCACCGAGGCGTGGATCGGCAGCATGAACCGCGAAGGTGTGCCGTGCGGTCCCATCCTGAGCATGGATCAGGCCTTTGCCGATCCGCAGGTGGAACACCTTCGCATGAGCCAGCCGATCGAACACCCGACGCTGGGCCAAATCTCCGTGGTCGGCCAACCGGTGATCCTGAGCCGCACGGCGCCGGGAAAACTGGCACCGGCGCCCGCGACCGGGGAGCACAACCACGACGTCTACCGGTCGATGCTCGGTCTGGATGCGGCCCGCATCGAAGCGCTCGCGGCACAGGGGGTGATCTGATTGGGCGTTAACATATCCGACGTGATCGCCTCGAAAGCGGGGCTGCAGACATGACGGAGATACTGATGAAGGACCACCTCGACACCGAGATCCGCGGATTCAAGAGCCTGCGCCGGCCGGACAACCTGCCTGACGAGATTGCGCACCAGATCCGACAGCGCATCCTCGACGGCACGCTCGCTCACGGGCAGCGCCTGCCGACGGAGCATGAGCTGGCCACGGCGTTTGACGTGAGCCGCAATGTCGTGCGCGAGGCGATCGCGCGGCTCAAGCTGTCGGGCTACGTCGAGACCCGACGCGGCACTGGTTCATTCGTCGCGCAAGGGATTGGGCAGCGCAATTTTGAGATCGTCACCGATGAGCTGCTGCAGAAGGACGCACTCGAGCACGTTTTCCAGCTGCGGGTCGAGATCGAATCGGGGGCGGCGGCGCTGGCGGCACGGTTCCGTACCCCCCAGCAACTGGAGGCGCTGCGGATGGCGCTGGTGAAGGTCGATGCGGCGGGCGGAGACTGGGAGAAGGGCGCGGACACCGCGCTCGACTTCCACCTCGCGGTGGGCAATGCCACCAATAACCCGTACTTCGTCCGCCTGATGGCGCACCTGAGCCATGTGCTGCACGACTCGGTACGAACGCTGCGCTCGACCTCGACCGGCACCTCGCGTATTGCCGAGATCGAGAAAGAACACCACGCGATTTTCGATGCCATTGCCGCCGGCAACGCGGACGAGGCACGCGCGGCCATGCGCCTGCATCTGACCAATGGCATCGAACGACACAGGGCCCGAGGGCCAGGAACGACAACATGAGCACGACAAGCATACTTGAAGGTGAAATCACCGATACCCTGCTGGTGGAAAAACGGGGCAGCACAGGTTGGATTACCTTTAACGATCCAGGCCGCCACAACGCGGTGTCGTTCGACATGTGGGCGGCACTGCCCAAGGCGCTCGCCGCGTTCGAGCGGGACGACGAGGTCCGCTCGGTGGTGCTCACCGGCGCCGGAGAGCGCGCCTTCGTCAGCGGCGCCAACATTTCCCAGTTCGACAACCTGCGCTCCGCCGAAGAAGCCGTCGCGGCGTACGAGCAAGTGGCCGAGACCGCCCAGCTCGCGCTCTACGACTATGCCAAGCCCACGCTCGCCCGGATCAAGGGCTACTGCATTGGCGGTGGCCTGAACATCGCCCTGTGCTGCGATATCCGGATTGCATCGGCGGACAGCACCTTTGCCATTCCCGCGGGCAAGCTCGGGCTGGGCTACCGGTTGACCGCCATCCGCAACCTGGTGAGCACCGTGGGTGCCGCCAATGCGCTCGAAATCTTCCTGACGGCGAACCGCTATGCAGCCGCCGACGCCAGGGCGCTGGGCCTGGTGAACCAGGTCACGGATACGGCCGATGCGGCCGCCCTTGACGCCGCGCTGCAGGTCCGGCTCGACCAGATTGCCGCCAACGCGCCGCTGACGTTGCGCGCCGGCAAACGCATGATCCGCCAGTTGCAGCAGCTGGGGCCAGAGGTCGATATCGCTGGCATGCAGCAGCTGGTGATGCAGTGTTTCGCCAGCAACGACTACCGCGAGGGCAAGCGCGCCTTCGCGGAAAAACGCAGCCCGGTGTTCACCGGCAAATAGGCTGCCGACAGGCTTCCAACCAGCCTTGCATCCTGGGATCCCACGATCCCGGCGATATCGCCTCGCATGACGTGGCGGACATATACCAAGAGGAGACAAGCATGAACAAGACGCGGATTTTCGCCGTGGCGATGGCCGGACTGTGCCTGGCAGGCCAGGCGGCTGCCCAGTATCCCCAGCAGCCCGTTCGCATCGTGGTGGGCTATGCGGCCGGGGGCACCACCGACATCCTGGCGCGGGCACTGGCCGAACAACTGGCTAGCGAACTGAAGCAATCGGTGATCATCGAGAATAAGCCTGGCGCGGCCGGCAACTCCGCGGCCGCCTTTGTGCAGCAGTCCGCGCCGGACGGCTATACGCTGTTCATGGCAACGGTATCGAGCCACGGTATCAACCCGTCCTTGTACAAGAAGACGCTCGGCTACGAGCCGGTCACCGGCTTTGCGCCGATCAGCATGGTCGCCTCGATCCCGCTGGTGCTGATCACGACCGCGAATCTGCCGGCCAAAACCGTGCCGGACCTCGTGATGCTGGCCCGTAAGAAGTCGGGGGAGCTGAACTATGCGTCGAGTGGCAACGGGTCCCCGGTACACCTTGCCGGCGCGATGTTCGCCCAGAACGCCAACGCCAAACTTGTGCACGTGCCCTATCGCGGCGGCGCGCTTGCCAATACGTCGGTGATCGCCGGCGAGACACAGCTGAGCTTTGCCACGCTGCCGGGCGCTTTGCCGCAAGTCAAGGCGGGTCGGCTTCGTGCCATCGCAGTCACCACGAAGGAGCGCTCGCCGCAACTTCCCGATGTGCCCGCCATGCGTGAAGTGCCGGGCTTCGGCAGCTTCGAGATCAATACCTGGAATGCGCTGCTGGCGCCCAAAAACACGCCGCAGCCGGTGATCGATGCCCTGAACAAGGCAGTCGCCAGGTCACTCGCTTCGCCCAAACTGATTCAGCGCTTCCATGGAGAAGGGGCGACACCGGCCAGCAGCAGTCCCGCCGAACTTGGCCGCTTCATCCATGCCGAGTTGAGCAAATGGGCAGGCGTCGTGAAGGAACTGGACGTCAAGGTCGACTGACGCCGGCTTCGCTGATCCGGAGCATACTGCCTGCCATGCCTCCCGAGGCCTCAGTTCCGGAGCCGCAGGAAATCGGAAGATGACCGTAGCAAAGCGTTCAGCAGGTCTGGTTGTCATGCGGCAATTCGACGGCCAGTGGCGCTGTCTTGTCCTGCGCGCGTATCGGAACTGGGACTTCCCCAAGGGGCAGCCGGAGCCCGGCGAAGAACTGTTGCAGGCGGCGCTGCGCGAGACCACAGAGGAAACGGGCCTGTCTGAGCTGGAATTGTCCTGGGGTGAGGCGTATCGCGAGACCGAGCCGTATTCGAAAGGCAAGGTTGCTCGCCTCTACCTCGCATTGTCGCGTCAGGGAGATGTAACTCTCCCGGTCAGTGCCGAACTCGGTCGGCCGGAGCACCACGAGTTTCGCTGGGTCCCTCTGGATGAAGCTCTGGCGCTCTTGCCGCCCCGTTTTTGGCCGATTCTGAGCTGGGCGCATCATAAGGTCAGCGATGAGAACCCGTGACCTGCTCCCCAAAATCATGCCCGACGACGACGGCATGCTCTTCCTCCAAGGCTCAGCGCCGACGATCCACGCAGCGATCAGCTGAGCCTGCGAAAAATTCGCAAGCGGCGCGACACTGAAAGCACCGCGGTGCGGAAAACTATCAAGTGAATTGCCTCGCTGCCGCTCGCTGGCGAGTCCCGCTCCCACCTCTTCGTCCGCCAAAACTCCTGAAGTATCAATGACATGAGCCTCATTCCCTCATGTCCGCCGATGCGCGTGGAATACGTTGGCACGCTGATTGCGGACAGACAGGACGTTCCAGAATAAGAGGGAGACAACAGTGAGACAGGTAGCAATTCCGTTGATGGCCTTTGTGCTGGCAACGGGTACCCCCAACGGGGCGTCTGCGGCGGATGAGGCACTGCGCGGTGTGGCGCAGCGGCCGAATATTCTGCTGATCGTGGCGGATGACCTCGGGTACTCCGACATCGGGGCCTTCGGCGGAGAAATTCATACGCCCACTCTCGACGCCCTGGCGCGGCAGGGCTTGCGTATGACGCAGTTCTACGTGGCGCCGACTTGCTCGCCGACCCGGGCCATGTTGATGTCAGGTGTGGATAGCCATCGTGCCGGCCTTGGCGCCATGGCCGAGACCATGGTGCCGGAGCAGCGCGGCAAACCTGGCTATGAGGGCTACCTGAACGAGAACGTGGTCGCGTTCCCGGAGTTGTTGCGGGATGCCGGCTATCACACCTACATGACCGGCAAGTGGCACCTGGGCCAGAGCGAAGCCCAGAGTCCGGCGGCACGAGGCTTCGAGCAGTCGTACGTGCTGACTCAAGGTGCTGCCAACCACTTCGGACAGCGAGGCATTGCCTCCGCCGATCCCAAGACGGTGCCCAAGGCCATGTATCGCGAGAACGGCAAGCTGGTCGACGTGCCTGCCGACTTCTACTCCAGCAACTTCTTCGCGCAGAAGATGCTGTCGTATATCGACAGCAATCGCGACGGCAAGCCCTTCTTCGGCTATCTGGCTTTCACCGCGCCGCACTGGCCGTTACAGGCGCCCGATGCCTATATCAGGAAGTACGAGGGCAAGTACGACGTGGGGTATGACGTCATCCGGGCGCAAAGGCTCGAGCGCATGAAGGCGCTAGGCATCGTTCCGAGGGACATGGATTCCTACGCGGGGAATGCCAGGTGGCCAAAGTGGAGTGAGCTGACGCCGGCGCAAAGGCAGTCCGAATCGAGGCGCGTGGCGGTGTATGCGGCCATGGTGGAAGCGATGGACGCAGAGATTGGCCGCGTGGTGGAGCACCTGAAGCAGACGGGGCAATATGACAACACCCTGATCTTTTTCATGTCGGACAATGGTGCCGACGGCAACAGCATCCTCGATGAACCGGCCGGCCTGGGCTGGGTCCGCGACCACACCGACAACAGCCTCGCCAACCTTGGCCGAGCGGATTCCTTTGTCGAATACGGCCCGGGGTGGGGCCAGGTCAGCATGACGCCGATGAAGCTGTACAAGGCTTTCGCTAACGAAGGCGGCATTGCCTCGCCGGCGATTGCGGTGGCACCCAGGCGCGTGCGTGCCAGCCAGCTTAGCCAGGCCCCGGCTCATGTCACCGACGTGGCGCCGACCATCCTGGAGCTGGCGGGTGTGCAGCGTCCCGCGGGGGGCTACAAAGGGCGCTCGGTTCTTGCTATGACCGGGACGTCGATGCTTGCCTTTCTCAGCGGCCAGCAGGACGCGGTGCACGCGGGGGAATTCCTGGCGGGGTGGGAGCTGAACGGGCGCAAAGCCTTGCGCAAGGGCGACTGGAAGATCGTGAGTGCCAATCCGCCATGGGGCAATGGCGCGTGGCAGCTGTACAACCTCCGGAATGACAGAGCCGAGCAGCGGGATGTTGCGCGGCAGCACCCTGCAAAGCTCAAGGAACTGATTGCCGATTACGAGGTTTACCAGCGGGATAACGGCGTTCAGGATGTGCCGGGCCTCGCAGGGCGCAAGGGATACAGCAATGGCGACAGCTACTACGCCGACGAAGGCATCAGTGCGCGTCGCTAGCCCTGCGCAAGGCGTACTGTCATGGTGCATGGTCGCCGTGGTGGCAATCGGCGGCCACGCCATGGCTTCACCGGATCCGTCGGCGGAGCGCCTGTGCGCAGCGTATAACGGCGTGCCGGCGCACTTCGGACCGGCACGTGCCGGACAGCCGAATCGTGCCGGGATGGTCAGGATCCCGGCCGGGCAGTTCCGAATGGGATCGGATGCCGGCTATCCTGAGGAGCGCAACGTTCACCTGGTCAGGCTCGACAGTTTTTTGATCGACCGCCACCATGTCACCAATGCGGAGTTTGCCTTGTTCGTCAGGGCGACTGGCTATCTCACCACGGCAGAGCGCCGGCGCGACGCGAAGGACTTCCCGGGTGTACCGGGAAGCCAGCTGGTGCCGGGGTCGGTGGTGTTCAACTGGCCAACGGCGGGCAGCCCGTTCGATCGCGCATACCGATGGTGGAAATTCCAGCCCGGCGCCAGTTGGCGGCACCCCACCGGGCCGGGAAGCGACTTGCGAGGGCTGGCGCACCATCCCGTGGTGCATGTGAGCTACGACGATGCCATGGCCTACGCCAGATGGCTGGGGCGGGACTTGCCTACCGAGGCGGAGTACGAATATGCCGCGCGCGGCGGGCGCGACGGTGCTACGTATCCCTGGGGCAATGCCCGGCCTGTCGACGGGCAGCAGCCGGCCAACACCTGGCAAGGGGACTTTCCCGCCAGCCCTCAGGTGAAGGACGGCTACAAGGGGACCGCACCGGTTGGTTGCTTCGCACCCAATGGCTACGGACTCTTCGACGCGGTCGGCAATGTCTGGCAGTGGACCCGCGACATCTACCGCGACCGGCATCCGCACGACGCGGCAGAGAATCCGATGGTAGTCCGGCTGGAAGCGGATTCCGGCAGGAGGCAGCAGGCCGAGCGTGTGATCAAGGGCGGATCTTTTCTGTGCGCGCCCAATTTCTGTATCCGCTACCGGCCGTCTTCCCGGCAACCTCAGGATCCGACGCTATCGACCATGCACCTCGGCTTCCGTACCGTACTGCGATTGCCTTGAGACTGGCGTGCGATGCTCGTTTTGCACTGTCTTATACTCAGATCACAGATGCCAGAGAAAAACGACGAGCGGCACTGCATGCCACGGAGATGATGTAAGGCAGGAGGAAGACATTGAACAAGACACGAAGCAGGAAGCCGGCCGAGCCGGCAGCGGAATTCATTCCCAGTCTCCAGGCCGCCGACGTTCTCAAGCAACTGCATTTCAACCCGGCGGAGGGGCTTATCTGGCTTGAGGGCCGCCGCATGGTTCTCCTGCACGCAGAATCGCTCGGCGCCTTGCGGCAGGAATTCATCCTGAGCGTGGGGATGGAGGCGACACGTGGTTTGCTCACCCGCTTTGGCTATTCCGCGGGCTGCCGCGACGCGGAACTGGCGTTGAAAATGCAGCCGCCCGGCACTTCGGTGGACAGGCTGCTGATCAGTGGCGGGTACTTCCATGCCTTGCAGGGCATTGTCAGCCCGCCAACGGTGGTCTCGCAGAATCTCGATATCGAGAAGGGGATTTGCTTCATCGATTTCTACTGGAAGAACAGCTATGAAGACCAGTTCCACATCGAGGCCTTCGGCATAGGCTTTTCGCCTGCATGCTGGATGGAGGTCGGCTATGCGTCTGGCTTCCTGAGTACCTGCGTGGGCCGGCGCATCCTTGTGCGCGAAGTCGAGTGCCGTGCCATGGGCTCGGACGTTTGCCGCTGTATTGCGCGTCCGGTGGAGGACTGGCCGGATGCGGAACTGGATCTCGCGTACTTCGAGCCTCGGCCATTCAGGATGTCCGCGCCGGAGCAGCCCGGGCAGGCAGAGGCGCCATCCATTGCCGCGCGCCAGGAGAGCATGCCGCGAGGTGCCGAGCGGCGCGGCGTGATTGGCGCTTCCGTCGCGTTCAACAATGTCATGCACAAGATCCAGCGCGTCGCACCGACCACGGCGACGGTCCTGCTGCTCGGTGAAAGCGGGGTCGGCAAGAGCGCCTTTGCGCGAGAAATCCAGCGCAGAAGCACGCGTTCGGACAAGCCTTTCCTCGAACTCAATTGCGCAGCGATTCCCGAGCAGTTGATGGAGGCCGAACTCTTCGGCGTAGAGCGCGGTGCATTTACGGGTGCGGGAGAAGCGCGGCGCGGACGATTCCAGGTTGCCGACGGCGGCACGCTGTTTCTGGATGAGATCAGCAGCCTGCCGATGACGGCACAGGGCAAGTTGCTGCGCGTGATCCAGACGGGAGAGTTTGAATCGCTGGGCAGTACCGTCACGCGGCGCGTCGACGTGCGCATTATCGCCGCCGCCAACGAAAACCTGTGGGCCGCGGTCGGCGAAGGCCGCTTCCGTCAGGATCTCTACTACCGCCTGAACGTATTCCCGATCCAGATTCCGCCGCTGCGGGAACGCCGCGATGATATCCCGCTGCTGCTCGAGCACCTGCTGCGCAAGTACAGCGAGCGCTACGGCCGGCGCATTTCCGGCGTCACGGCGCAGGCACTCCAGATCCTGCTGAACTATCGCTGGCCCGGCAATGTACGCGAACTCGAGAACGTGATCGAGCGCGGGGTGATCCTGGGCGAGGACGACCAGCCGCTTGGTTACCACCAACTCGTCACCGTCGACAGTGAGATGGGCGCACACATGCCGATGGCACCCAATGAACAGGGGTTGCTCGCGGAGAGGCGCGATTTCCACCTGGAGTCCGTCTCCATGGAGGCTGCGCAGGAGGCGGAGGCACTCACGCTGTGGGCAGAAGGCATCGTCGCGCGGTCCAATGTGTCACTTATTGATGTCGAGAACACGCTGGTGAAGGCCGCGTTTCGGGCGGCACAAGGGAATTTCACCCACGCTGCCGGCCTGCTTGGCATGACGCGCGCGCAGTTGGCCTATCGGGTCAAGAAGATGGAGGAGGAGGGCCCGCCGCCTTGATGTCCGTGCACGGCGACTGATTGCCGATTAGTTGTCTCGAACCCGGGGGCGTTTCTGCCTGCCGGGTTTTTTTTATTCCATTGCCTGCTGCTCTCAAAATTTCGCAAGGCCCGTCGGCTGCAAATTGCCGCGCCCTCATAGATTCATCAAGCATTCCGGCCATCGGCTGGATCATGCGATAGCAAGCCGCTCCTCCGCTCAGCGCAAAAAGTCCTGAGATTTCAGGGACTTCACCGCTCGCTCCACGCATCGATCGACATGCCTGCCGCGCCTTGGCACACCGCTTGCGATTAGGTAGTGCCGCCGCAGACAAAACGGCAGATTTCGTCAACCAGAAGATTGCGCCGTCCGGCTATCCAATCGGAGCGGCGCCCAAGGAGACAGCATGTCGGAAATTTCCGCGTTGGGTTACGTCGTTTTTAACGTGAGCGACCTCGACCAATGGGAATCCTTTGCCACCAGCATTCTCGGCCTTCAGGTCGCGCGGAAAACGCGCGACGTGCTCGGCCTGCGCATGGACGAATGGGCGCAGCGTATCTTGCTTGAACGCGGCACGGACGACGACCTCGTGGCGCTTGGCTGGCAGTTCGACAACAGCGAGGCGCTGCAAGGCTACGTCCGGCGCCTGCGCGAACGGGACGTCGATGTTGTCGAGTGCGATCGCCAGCTCGCGCAGTCCCGCCAGGTGGAGGCGGTCTTCTATTGCATGGATCCGGAGGGCTTCCGTCACGAGTTCTTCTGCGGACCGACCTACGCGCCGATGTCCCGGCCGTTCCGTTCGGCCGTCCTGGCCGGAGCGGGCTTCGAGACGGGGCGCCTGGGTGTCGGCCATATCTTCGGCATTTCTCGCGACTATCCCGGCGCGGTGAAGTTCTGCACGGAAGTGCTGGGGATGAAGATCTCGGACTATATCCGTGATGCCGAGACCATTCCCGGCGTGATGGTGGATTCGACATTCTTTCACGTCGCGACAGGCCGCCATCACTCGTTTGCCACGGCGAGCATGCCCTTCCCAAAGAAGATGCACCACCTGCTGCTGCAGGTGCAGTCGCTGGACGACGTCGGCCTGGCCTATGACCGCGTGCGCAAAGCCGGCGTGCCGGTGCTCATGGAGATCGGTCATCACCCGAACGACGGCATGGTGTCGTTCTACTGCCTCTCGCCGTCGGGCTTCGCCATCGAATACGGCTGGGGCGGGGTTGTCATCGACGATGCCGACTGGACCATCCGCAACTACAGCCAGCTGAGCGACTGGGGCCACCGCATGCAGCCGCCCCCGGCCGCGGCCTGACGGTGCGCCATCGCCATTACCCCATTCACCCGATTCACCCGATTCACCCGATCCAATCCAACCCAATCCAAAAGGAGACTTGCATGAGCTTGTGGCTCGATTTTCTCGGCGCGGAGATCCGCTACGTAAAGACCAGCTTCGGTTCGATCCGCATCGCCGAAGCCGGCAAGGGCAATGCCGAAGCGCTGTTCCTGATGCACGGCATTGGTGGGCATATCGAAGCCTATGCGAAGAACGTCGTACCGCTTTCCGACACCTTCCATGTCATCGCACTGGACTTCATCGGCCATGGCCTGTCCGAGAAGTGCGACGACGTCGAGTACACCCCCGTCACCTACGCACGCTTGCTGGCCGAGTTGATGGATGTGATGGATATCCGCTCAGCACACCTGTCCGGCGAGTCGCTGGGCGGCTGGGTGGCAGGCGTGTTCGCCGCGCTTTACCCGGACCGCGTCAAGCGCCTGGTGTTGAACACGGCCGCTGGCATTCCCGTGGTATCGGAGAAAGGCCGGCAGGATCTCCGCAACCTCGACGAACTGAACAAGAAGAACTTCGGCAAGCCACCTTCGGTGGAAACCATTCGCATGCGCATGCAATGGCTCATGCATGAAGCGAACTGGCATCTGCTTGACGACGAACTGATCGGCAGCCGCCTGGCGCTCTATACACGCCCCGATTTCCAGCGGACTGCACCGTTGGTGTTCGCGCTCGTCAAGCGTCATGACGAACTGGGCGAGAGCGGCGCCATGATCCGGCCGCACGACCTGCAGTGCGAAACGCTTTTCCTGTGGACGCGCGACAACCCCATCCATGACGTCGCTGCTGCAACGGCAGCTTGCGAGCGTACGCCGAAGGGCAGGTTGTATGTGATGAATGCCGATGCCGCCCACTGGCCGCAATACGAAGCGCCTGACGAGTTCAATGCCGTCATGCGCAAGTTCCTGACCACCGGCGACTGCTGAGTTGCAAGCCACGAAACATCGAAAGAACAGGGAGACCGATATGGGAGTCATCGCAGACAAGAGCTTTGTCGTGCCGGGCATGGACGAACTGGTGCAGCGCGCCAGGGACATGGTGCCCTGGCTGCGCGAGCAGGCGGACAACGTGGAAGCACAGCGCGCGGTACCGCCATCGACGGTCGAAGCGTTCCGCAAGGCCGGCTTCTTCAAGATCCTGCAGCCGGCGGCATGGGGCGGCTATGAAATGAACCCCGAGGTGCTTTACCGCGTGGTGATGGAGATCGGCCGCGGCTGCCCGTCGAGCGGATGGACGCTGGCGATTCTCGGCATCCACCAATGGGAGTTCGGCAAGCTGGATCCGCGTGTCGGCGATGAAATCTGGGGCGAGGACAGGGACGTGCTCGTCAGTTCTTCCTATGCACCGGTGGGCAAGGCGCGCAAGGTTGAAGGCGGCTGGATGCTGTCGGGCCGGTGGCCGACATCGAGCGGATCCGAGCATGCCCACGGCGGCGCATTTCTCGGTGCGCGGGTGTTGGACGAGCAAGGCAACTTCCGCGATCTGCGCGCGTTCCTTGTCCGGCGCGAAGACTACGAGTTGATTGACGACTGGCAGGTGGTCGGCCTGAGCGGCACCGGAAGCAAGAGCCTGGAGATCACGACGGAGGCCTTTGTTCCCGACCACCGCTCGCACAGCATCGTCGAGTACAGCATTGGCGGCGGCGCATCGACTTACCAGATGCCGTTCAACCAGGTGTTCTACGGCGTGATCTCCTCGGCGATCGTCGGGTTTGCGCAGGGCGTGGTCGATCTGTTCGTCGAGCACACAAAGCCCAAGCAGAACCAGTTCGCCATGGGACCGGGACCCGCCAGGAACCCGTTTATCCAGGAAAAGCTGGGGCATGCGGTACTGCAGATCCGCTCCGCGCGCGCTCGCATCCTCCAGGGTATCCAGGAAGCCTCGGTCTATGCCAACCGCGGCGAACTGGTGCCGATGGACGTACGGGTGCACCAGTTTCTCGATGTGCAGGCCACGGGCAAGGATTGCTTTGCCGCCGGCCACATGCTGTTCAAGAAGAGCGGTGCACGGGGCATCTTCCTGAATACCCCCATGCAGCGCCAACTGCGCTCGCTGCTGGCCGCCGCCAACCACATCACGCAGAACGAGGACGATACCTCCGCGTTCCTCGGCGCCTACCTGCTTGGCGAACCGCTGCCACCGGGCGTGTTTGAACTGCCGGAAGCGGCACAGGCGTAACCGCCGGTATCAGAACAAGGCCCGGGGTCACGGGCCGACGGCAACAACGAGAGGAGACAAAAAACATGGAGAGGTCCGCTCCCAGGTCCATGCCGCCGAGGCGCAGGAAGTCCGCCGAGCCCGTGCTTCTGGCCTGTCTTGCCGCTGCATTCAGCAGCACCGGTGCTCGGGCGTTCGAACTGGAAGGATGGTCCGACGTGAAGGCGCGTTGGGACACCACGGTGAAGTACACGGCCGCATCGCGCTTGAAAGATCCCGACCCGAATGTTGCGAACCAGGGAGGAGCGCAGCCCAACGTCGACTTTGGCGACCTGGGCAATCGCGGTACGCTGATCAACAGCCGCTTCGATCTTCTGTCCGAGTTCGATCTCCGGTACCAGAACGTTGGCTTCCGCCTGTCCGGTGCGTACTGGAATGACAGCCGGTATACGCGTGGCCGCAACGACTTCGACACCCCCGTCCCGAACACGCAGGCGGCGGCGCTCGGTGGCCCGAACAACGCGATTCCGCGCGGCACACGGCAGACCATGGGCGAGCGTGCCGAATGGATGGATGCCTTCGCCTTCGGCCAGTTCGATATCGGCGACCACAGCCTGACCCTGCGCGCCGGCCAGCACACCTTGCTCTACGGCGAAACGCTGTTCCTCGGCATGAACGGTATCGCCGCCGCGCAGGGACCGGTCGATGCGGTCAAGGCGCTGTCATTGACGAACGCGCAGTTCAAGGAGATCGCACGGCCCGTGCCGCAGGTGTCCGGCAGTTTCACCATCGCGCCGGACGTGAGCATCGGCGCCTATTACCAGTTTGGCTGGCGCGCCAACCGTATTCCCGCAGCCGGAAGCTATTTCAGTCCGGCCGACTTTGTCGGCGACGGCGCCGACCTGTTGCTGTTGCCGCCCGGGCTGCAGCAAGGGCTTGGCGCACCGACGCCGTTCGCCACCAGGACGGCGGATGCCAAGGGGCGGGACAGCGGGCAGTTCGGCATGCAGTTCCGCTTCAAGGCCGGCGATGTCGACTATGGCCTGTACGCCGCGCGCTACGACGACAAGAACCCCATTGCCGTGCTGAACCTCCCGTCGATCGCGGCTGGCGCCGGAAACTTCGGCAGCGGCACGTACAACCTCATGTATGCGCGGAAGATCGATGTGTACGGCGCGAGCATTTCCACCGTGCTTGGCGAGACCAACGTGGCCGGGGAAATCTCCACGCGACGGAACGTGCCGCTTGCCGTGCCGGGCGATCTCATCATGAGCACCAACCCGGGCGCGGACAACAGTCGCAATACCCCCTACGCGCGCGGCAATTCGCTGCACCTCAACCTCTCCGCGATCAGCCTGTTCGGCGGCAACAAGCTGTGGGGCGGCGCAACGCTCGTGGGGGAAGTCGCCTACAACAGATTGCTCGACGTGACGCATCGCCCCAGCGTCGCGCCCGGTGTGCCGGATCCGCTCAGCACCACGAGCACGCGCGATGCCGCGGCGGTGCGGGTGGTATTCACGCCGACCTTTTTTCAGGTGATGCCTAACGTCGACCTCGAGACGCCCATTGGCATCGGCTACGGCCTGTTCGGCCGGTCGGCAGTGGTCCAGATGAGCCCCGAGCATGGCGGCGATTTCACGCTCGGTCTCAACGCAACGATTCACCGTACCGTGAAGGTGGGGTTGAACTACACCCATTTCTTTGGCGGCGCCGGCACGGCGCCATCGGCTGCCAACGGGCCGACCCCCAGCTATGCCTCCTACCGGCAGTACTACAAGGACCGGGACTTCCTTGCGCTGACGCTACAGACCACCTTCTGAGTTCCAACCGACATCCGACAATCCGGGAGACAAGCATGACGCAAGCTAACAAGATTGCAGTGGCCGTGGCCATGGCCATGATCGCCGGCGGGCCGGCATGGGCCGCTGTATCCGCTGACGAGGCAACGCAGCTCAGATCCACGCTGACGCCGCTGGGTGCCGAGAAAGCCGGCAACAAGGAAGGCACGATCCCCGCATGGACGGGTGCCTACGTCACATCGATCCCTGGCGCGGGCAATGGCAAATACCCCGATCCGTTCGCTTCCGAGCGGCCGGTCCTGCAGATCACGGCGCAGAACGTGAGCCAGTTCGCCGCCAGGCTGACGGAAGGCACTGTGGCGTTGCTGAAGAAGTATCCGACCTTTCGGGTCGACGTCTATCCGACGCACCGCACGGCGGGCGCGAGCCAATCGGTGTACGACAACACCCTCAAGGCTGCGACCACGGCAAAGCTCACCGACAACGGGTTGAGCTTCGACGGGGCCTGGAACGCCATTCCGTTCCCGATTCCGAAGAGCGGCAATGAAGTCATGATGAACCATCTGGTGCATCCGACGCCGTCGTCCTTTGAAAGCGTGACGCGCAACTTCGTCGGCACGTCGGACGGCAAGCGCAGCATGGCCTCCAAGACCCAGCTGTCGAACCTGTTTGCGTACTGGCAGAAGGACGGCAGCGCCGACAAGTTCGGCAAGGTCTACCGCTATGTGCGCTTCGAAACGGTGGCACCCACCTTCAAGGCCGGCGAGGCCGTGGTAGTGCATGACTCGCTCGACGTCTCGCAGGATGCGCCGGCCTGGCAGTACCTCGTCGGGCAGCGGCGCGTGCGGCGCGCGCCGACGATTGGCTATGACACGCCGGACTTCGTGGCCTCGGGCGCCAACTACTTCGATGAAGTCTACGGGTTCATGGGCCGCCTGGACCGCTACCACTGGAAGCTCGTCGGGAAGCAGGAACTCTATGTTCCGTACAACAACAACCGCTTCTTCGCCGCGGGCGATGACAAGGCCTTCGTCCCGTTCCATACCAATCCGGAGGCGGTGCGCTGGGAACTGCACCGCGTCTGGGTGGTGGAAGCCACGCTGGCGCAGGGCAAGCGCCACGTCGTGCCAAAGCGCCGCCTCTATATCGACGAGGACAGCTGGGCGGTACTGGCGATGGATGGCTATGACGCCGAGGGCAAGCTCTGGCGCACATCCCAGGTGATGAACCAGATCGTTCCCGAAGCCGGCGGCGCGCTCGATACCAGCTGTACGGTGGTCTACAACCTGCAGGCCAACAGCATGTCCGTGATCCAGTATGTCGACAGCCTGAAGCTGGTGGCCCCGCGCTCGGTGAGCCACTTCACGGGCGATGCGCTCAGCAATTCGAGTTCACGTTGAGCGCAAGCGCCGCTGCCTGCTGCTGGCGGGGGGCGGCCGCCGTTCCGATGACTGATCCATTTGAAGGTATCAATGCGTAATCCTATCTATGTACGGGCGACGGTGTCCTGGCGCAAGGCATGGCTGTGCCCGCTGGTGCTGGCCTGCCTCTGTGCCGGTGCGATGGCGGAGGCGCCCAAGGCGCCGGAAGCACCGGAAGCGCCGAGAGCGCCGGCAATGAACCCGGACAAGGCAACCAGCCTGGCCGGGCTCTCGGTGACGCGCGCCGGCGCGCGGCTGGTGTCTGCTGGCGCGCGTGGCGTCATCCTGCTTTCCGACGACAACGGCAGGACCTGGCGGCAGGCAAAGGTGCCGGTATCGGCCGCGCTCACGCGGGTGCGTTTCGCCGACAGCCGGAATGGCTGGGCAGTCGGCCATGGCGGCGTGGTGCTGGCGACCCGCGATGCAGGAGAAACGTGGCAAAAGCAGCTCGACGGTGCTGCCGCTGCCCAACTCGAACTTGCCGCGGCAAGGCGAGAGGACGGTGACGAGTCGCGCCGCCTTGCCGAGGCCCGGCGGCTGGTACAAGACGGATCGGACAAGCCGTTCCTGGACGTGCATTTCACCGATGCGCAACACGGCATGGTGGTGGGCGCGTATGGCCTTGCGTTCAGAACCGACGATGGCGGCAAGACATGGCAGTCCATGATGGGCAAGGTCGCTGCCGGAGACGGTCGGCACCTCTATGCCATCGCGCCATCGAAGGGAGCCCTGTACCTGTTCGGCGAGCAAGGCACGGTTCTCGGATCGGTGGACGGCGGCAAGACCTTTGCCCGGATGGCGTTCCCGGGCAAGGGCACGATCTTCGGTGCGCTGTCTTCGCCGACCGGCGACGTGCTTCTTGCCTATGGCCTGAAAGGCAACGTGTACCGCAGCGGCGATGCTGGCAAGCGCTGGGAACGGGTCGAACTGCCAAACGTATCCATGGTCTCGGCAATCCGGCTTGATGCGCAATCCATCCTGCTGGTGGACGAATCGGGGCTGACCTACCGCAGCAACGACGATGGCCGCCACTTCACGGCCGCGGCCAGAGTCCAGCCGGCGACAGACCTGATACAGGTTTCCGATGGCGCCGTGCTGGGTAGCGGCTTGCGCGGAACGTTCCGTATTGCCGGGAGGAACGAAGCGCAGGGAGCCAATCCATGAGCCACGTTCCGACAAGAGACGAGCATCCGGTGGTGCGCGATCTGGAGCAATTCGACAGGACCTCGGGTTCGCTGGTGGAGCGGCTGCTGTTCAACCACCGGCTTGTGGTGGTGACACTATGCCTGCTGATTACCGCCGTGCTTGGTTTCCAGGCCACCAGGCTGACGCTGGGCGCGAGCTTCGAGAAGATGATCCCCGCGCACCATCCCTACATCGCCAACTACCTGGCGCACAAGGCCGATCTGGCGGGAATGGGCAATGTGGTGCGCATCGCCGTGGAGAACACTCAGGGCACCATCTACGATGCCGAGTACCTGGAGACGCTGCGCAAGATCAACGATGACGCGTTCCTGCTGCCCGGCGTGGACCGCCCGTTCATGAAATCGCTGTGGACACCGGCTGTGCGCTGGATCGGCGTGACGGAGGACGGGCTCGACGGTGGCCCCGTGATCGGCGACAGCTATGACGGTTCGCCGGAGGCCATGCGCGGCTTGCGGGCCAATGTCGAGCGGTCCGGCGAGATCGGCACCCTGGTTGCAGCGGATGCCCGCTCCAGCATTGTCCTGTTGCCGCTGATGGAACGGGACGACGCGACCGGTAACCGCCTCGACTATCACCAGCTGGGCAACCAGCTCGAACAGCTCCGCGCCAGGTACGAGCACGGCAACATCCGGATCCACATCACCGGCTTCGCCAAGATCGTCGGCGACCTGATCAGCGGCCTGCACCAGGTACTGCTGTTCTTCGCGCTCGCGGTGGCAATCTGTACGGCCGTGCTGTTCTGGTACACGCGATGCTGGCGAAGCACCTTCCTCGTGGTCTTCTGCTCGGTGGTTGCGGTGATCTGGCTGCTCGGCGTGCTGCCGACGATAGGGTTTGAACTCGATCCCTATTCCATTCTTGTTCCGTTCCTGGTCTTTGCCATCGGCATGAGCCATGGGGCGCAGAAGATGAACGGGATCATGCAGGACATCGGGCGTGGTACGCATCGCCTGGTCGCGGCGCGCTATACCTTCCGCCGCCTGATCCTCGCTGGTCTGACTGCCTTGCTGGCTGATGCGGTCGGCTTTGCCGTGCTGCTGATCATCGACATCCGCGTGATCCAGGACCTGGCCATCACCGCCAGCATCGGCATGGCCGCGCTGATCTTCACCAACCTTGTACTGCTTCCCGTGCTGCTGTCCTATACAGGGGTCAGCGCACGCGCTGCGCAACGCAGCCTGAAAGCCGAACTGGCCGGCGCAGCGGCGGGAGATCGGAAGCCCGGCTTCTGGTCCTTGCTGGATCGCTTTACCCAGCGCAAATGGGCGGGTGCGACGTTGGCCGTGGCGGGTGTGCTTGGCGTGGCGGGCTTTGCGGGCAGCCAGCACCTGAAGATCGGCGACCTGGACCCTGGTGCGGCGGAGCTGCGGCAGGACTCGCGCTACAACCGCGACAATGCCTTCATGACGGCCAGCTACGCGGCCAGCAGCGATATCTTCGTGGCCATGATCAAGACGGCACCGGGGGAGTGTGCCAGCTACGCCAACCTGGTCAAGGCGGACGCGCTGGAGTGGGAGTTGCAGCAGCTTTCCGGCGTGGAGTCCACCAATTCACTGGCCGCAGTCGCGAAGAAGATGTCGGTGGGCATGAACGAGGGCAGCCTGCTCTGGTACGAGATTCCCCGTTCGCAGAGCATGATCAACCCGATCGTGTCGCGTGCACCGCGCGAAGTGCTCAACCAGAGTTGCGACCTGCTGTCCGTCTACGTCTACCTGAAGGATCACAAGGCCGATACGCTCACCGCCGTGGTGAACACCGTGGAGTCCTTTGCCCGACGCAACGACAGTCACGACGTGAAGATCCTGCAGGCGGCGGGCAATGCCGGCATCGAGGCGGCCACCAATATTGTCGTGAAGAAGGCCAACACGCAAATGCTGCTGCTGGTCTATGCGGCGGTCGTGATCCTGGCTTTCATCACGTTCCGTTCCTGGCGCGGCGTCATCTGTGCCGTGGTGCCGCTGATGCTGACGTCGGTGTTGTGCGAAGCGCTGATGGTCGGGCTCGGCATCGGTGTCAAGGTGGCCACGTTGCCGGTCATCGCGCTTGGCGTCGGCATCGGCGTGGACTACGCGCTTTACATGCTGACGGTGATGCTGTCGTTCCTGCGAAAGGGGGCGAGCCTGTCGCAGGCTTACTACCAGGCCCTGCTCTTTACCGGACGCGTCGTGGTGCTGACTGGTGTCACGCTGGGGCTGGCCGTTGCCACGTGGAGCTTTTCGTCCATCAAATTCCAGGCTGACATGGGCATTCTGCTTGCCTTCATGTTCCTCTGGAACATGATCGGCGCATTGCTTCTGCTCCCTGCGCTTTCGTACTTCCTGTTTCCGGAAGCACGACACGCCCTGACCACGCCGGCGCAAGACGGGCAATCGAAGCAGGCCACGCCGGCTTCGCAGGTACTGTGAACTGAACGGAGATCGTCCTTGAACCAGAACAGCAACGAGCGTCTCGACTGGACGCCCAACCCCCGACTCATGGCGCTTCCGACGGTCAGCGCCAGGGAGCATTGCAGCGGC
This sequence comes from Cupriavidus sp. NPDC089707, assembly GCF_044748965.1. Lineage (NCBI taxonomy): Bacteria > Pseudomonadati > Pseudomonadota > Betaproteobacteria > Burkholderiales > Burkholderiaceae > Cupriavidus > Cupriavidus sp. NPDC089707. The sequence continues at coordinate 290,975 of NZ_JBIVHB010000006.1, read as the reverse complement.
TTGCGCAGCTATGCCGCAGCCGTGACCATCATTACCGCCCGCCATGAGAACCTCCGGGCCGGGTTGACGGCTACGGCCGTGGTTTCCGTCACGGCGGACCCGCCGCGCCTCGCGGTGTTCGTCAACAAGAATGTCGTGGCGGCCGGGATCATCATGCGAAGCGGCGCGCTGTGCGTGAACGTGCTGTCCAGCGGGCAGGACAGCGTGGCCAGGGCCTTCGCCGGCATGGTCGAAGGCGTGCAGGGCGACGCACGCTTCGGCCACGGCCACTGGACGTCGATGGTCACGTCATCGCCGTCGCTGGACGAGGCGCTGGTCAATTTTGATTGCCGCGTCATCCGGGTCTACGACGAAAGTACACACCACGCATTCCTGTGCGAAGTCCTCGCAACCCGCGGCGGCGCGCATGGCGATGCCCTGGTCTATCTGAACGGCGCGTTCAGGCAAATCCCGCAGTAGCGGCTGCACCAGATTTTCTTACCGGAACAGATATGAATCACCAACTGATTGCCGACATCGCCCGACAGTTGCGCGATGCGGAGGCTACGCGCACCCCTTGCCCGCCGATCCGCGACCGGATCCGGGAAGCAGCCGGGGATGGTGGACTGATCGAGGCCGCCTATGCGGTGCAGCAGTGCAATACCAGGGAGCGGCTGGAAACAGGACGGCTCGTTGGCCGCAAGATCGGCCTGACATCGCTCGCGGTGCAGAAGCAGCTGGGGGTCGACGCCCCCGACTTCGGCATGCTCTTCGCGGACATGGCAGTCGGTGATGGCGAAGAGATCGCCATCTCACGCACGCTGCAACCTAAGGTGGAGGCGGAAATCGCTTTCGTACTGGAACGCGACCTGACGCAGGAGAAGCACAGTTTCGCCGACATCCTTGCTGCGACCGCGTACGCGGTCGCAGCCATCGAAGTGGTCGGAAGCCGCATCGCCAACTGGAAAATCAGTCTCGCCGACACCATTGCCGACAATGCATCCAGCGGCCTGTTCGTGCTGGGCTCCAGGCCGGTTCGCTTGCGCGAACTTGATCTGGTCAATTGCGCGATGAGCATGGAATGCGGTGCAGAACAGGTGTCCACCGGTACGGGTGCCGCCTGTCTTGGCAACCCCCTGAACGCAGCGGTATGGCTGGCCGACGTGATGGTCCGCATGGGTTCGCCGCTCAGGGCCGGCGATGTGCTGATGAGCGGGGCCCTCGGCCCGATGGTCCCGGTCAACGCCGGGGATCAGTTCACTGCCAGGATCGAGGGCCTGGGAGAGGTACGCGCCGTGTTCGCGCGCTGATTGGATTGCCAGGGCAGCGGGGAACGAAGGGAAGCCCATAACGATATTCGGGGCACTCGGGGCAGGTTAGGTGGCGTCAGATCGCGTTTGTATGTAATATACAAAATATCAGTTCCCCAGACGCTGCACTTCCAGCCCACCTGCCAGACGTTCCGCCAGCTCATCCGGATCCCCGCCATGCTCGATCCCTCCCTGTTCGGCCGCCTGTCTTTCACCTTCGACGATCCGGCGCACCGTGCCGGCCAGTCCGGCCCGGCCACCGCACCGCTGCCACCGGGCCGCCACGGACTGGGTATTGCGGCCGAGCGCGATGCGGTGCTGTTCGTGCCCGATGGCCTGGATGCAGACGCGCCCGCGCCGCTGCTGGTGATGTTCCACGGCGCCGGCGGCCATGCCGAAAAGGTCCTGCCGCACCTGGAGCCCCATGCGCAGCGGCACGGCTTCCTGGTGCTGGCGCCGCAGTCGCTTTACCCGACCTGGGACATCGTCATCGGTGGCAACGGCCCCGACCTGCAACGCTTGCACCAGGCACTGGCGGCGGTGACGTCGCGCTACCTCATTGACCAGAAACGCGTGGGCTTCGCGGGCTTTTCCGATGGCGCCAGCTACGCGCTGTCCGTTGGCATCACCAATGGCGACATCGCCAGCCATGTGCTGGCGTTCTCCGGTGGCTTCATGTCGGTGTTCATGCAGGAGGGCGCGCCGAAGGTATTCGTCGCGCACGGGCGCAACGACGAACAGCTGCCCATCGCCACCAGTGGCCGCGTCAACGCGGCCAAGCTCAGGGCCGCCGGCTACGCGGTCGAGTACGTGGAGTTCGATGGCCTGCATGTCATCCACCCGCCGGTGGTGGAGCAGGCCATCGCGTTCTTCCTGCAGTGAATCGCCGCCGTGGCGTCCCGCGCGGGACGCACGGCCAACGGGAGTGTGTTCGATGGATTTCGAGATTCCGGAAGCGCTGATCCACCCGCTGCTCGCCATGATCGGCACGGGCACGCCACTCGCCCGGCAGTTGCAGGAGCATGGCGTGTGCCACGGCGACATCATGGTGTCGAGCAAGCTGTTCGATCCACAGGCGCTGAACTCGCTTTACACACTGAGCAAGAGCCGGAACCAGCGCGCGCTGATGTTCCAGATGCTGGCGCTCGACAATATCCACAATGCACCGCAGGCGCGTGTCATTCCCGCGCTGGACCAGTTGATCGGCGGGCTGGTGGCCTACCTGTCGCGCGACGCCATCGATGGCTGGCTGTACCAGCGCAACCGCGACGGCGTGCTGCTGCCCTGGCTGGTACGGCGCATGCGCTACGTGGCGCCCGAGCAGGGCATGGCTTACGTGGTGGTGGACCTGCTGGCCAACACCATGCAGTCCGCCAACTCCGAGCTGACCGACCACCACAAGCGCCGCGCCGGCATGACCACGTCGATGGTGATCACGCGCGACGACATTGCCAACCGCACCATTCCCGAGTTGCTGGCCGAGTTCGGCTTCTACAAGGAGTGCGCCGAGTTCCGGCAGGAGTACGAGCGCCACGCGCGGCGCTTCGTGCGCTACCAGCGCCGCTTCGGCGCGCAGTTTGTCGCCAGCGGGCCGGCGTGGTCGCTCGACGCCAAGGGCGCGGCCGAGCTGACGCGCGTGCCCGATGGCGTGGCGGCGCGCTGTGTCAATGACGAGGAACGGCTCGCACGCCGTTTCGAGATGAGCTGCGATGCGTCCTTCTGGCGCGAGGCCGGGGTGGAAGCGGGCTTCGAGTCGGTGCCGCTGCACGGCTACGTGCATCTCTTCCACCTGGAGTGGCACCGCAATCTCTGGGTGCATGTGCAGCACCTGGCCGAATACCGCTACCAGCCCGAGCTGCGCGACAAGCTGGTGCTGCCGGACCACCACCGCGACCTGATCGATATCCTGACCTCGCACATGGACGTGCTGGTGGCGGACTTCGTGCCCGGCAAGTCGGGCGGCACCACCATCCTGTGCCAGGGCGCGCCTGGGCTGGGCAAGACGCTGACCGCCGAAGTCTATGCCGAAGTCGTCGGCAAGCCGCTGTATCGGGTCCATTCGGGCCAGCTTGGCACCACGGCGGCGTCGGTCGGCGCCAGCCTGAGCGGCATCCTGCAGCGCGCCATGCGCTGGAACGCGATCCTGCTGCTGGACGAGGCCGACGTCTATATCCGCTGCCGCGACAACGATCTTGAGCACAACGCCATCGTCGCCGAGTTCCTGCGCACCCTGGAGTACTTCAACGGCCTGCTGTTCATGACCACCAATCGCATCGGCGATGTCGACGATGCCATCCTGTCGCGCTGCATCGCGACCATCCACTACGAAACGCCGGGCAAGGACGATGCGCGGCGCCTGTGGCGGCTGCAGGCGGCGCAGTTCAACGCCGAACTGGGCGACGGGCTGATCGAGGCGCTGCTGCGGGCCTACCCCAAGGCCAGCGGGCGCGATATCAAGGAACTGCTCAAGCTGGCCACGCGCTATGCCCGCGCGCGGGAGGTGCCGCTGACCGAGGACGTGTTCCGCTTGTGCGGGCAGTTCCGGGGGCTGAACTGAAGCACGTGCACTGAAGCGGGCTCCCGGCGGTATCATGGCGCATCCCTCACGCCGCGGACGCGCCCCATGAGCCTCGATCCTGCCGAACTGCAGGCCGTACGGCCCTACTTGCTGCGCTTCGCGCGCCTGCAGTTGCGCGATGAGGTGCTGGCGGAAGACGCGGTATCGGAAACGCTGCTGGCCGTGCTGGAGCACCCGGACCGCTTTGCCGGGCAGTCGTCGCTGCGCACCTATCTGGTCGGCATCCTCAAGCACAAGCTGATCGACAGCCTGCGCAGCGGCCGGCGCGAGGTGCGATTGGCGCTGGTGGCGCCTGAGGACGGCGAGGCGCCGTCCGAGCAGGAAGCGCTGGATGCGCTGTTCACGCGCAACGGCCACTACCAGGACCCGCCTTCCGACTGGGGCGATCCCGAGCGCGCCTTCGAGCGGCGGGAGTTTTTCGAGATCCTGCAGCTTTGCGTCGACCGGCTGCCTCCGCGGCTGGGCCGGCTCTTCATGATGCGCGAATGGCTGGAGCTCGATACCGAGGAAATCTGTCAGGTCTTGCAGATCAGCGCGACCAATGCATGGGCCATGCTGTACCGGGCCCGCATGCGGCTGCGCGCGTGCCTGGAACTGCACTGGTTCGGGCAGCGTGGCGCTCCCGGCAAGGGCTGATCGGCCCTTGCCAGTGAACTTATCCCCCTAACACTCGGCAACGACCATGCCCGACCGCCCCGCCCGCCGCCTGCTGCCGGACTGCGAAGAGGTTCATCACCTGACCATGAAGGGGCTGGACCAGCCTTTGTCATGGGCGGAGCGGCTGCGCGTGCGCGGCCACCTGGCGATTTGCGAAGCCTGCACCGTGTTCAGCGCGCAGATGCGTACCATGCGGGAGGCGATGCGGCGAATGGGGCGGGAGGATTGAAGCCGCTGTGCTCAGTCAGTGGTCGCACCTCATTGCGCTGAACGCAAGCTGACACCACTGGCAAAGGCTCCCCTCTCCCGCGAAGTGGGAGAGGGGTGGGGGAGAGGGCCGGAGCATCCACGAAGTAAAGCGCTTCAATACTGCCAGCGCCTGCCCTCTCCCCCGGCCCCTCTCCCGCAAGCGGGAGAGGGGAGCAAACCGGCGGAATGCCGTCGCTTCAGCCAACGCAATTTACGCACGCGCACCCTCGCCATAGGGATCGAAACCACCCACGCGGCTGCCTTCGCTGTACGGGTCGAAGCTGCGCGCCGGGGCTGCCGACACGCTGCCGCGGTCCAGTCCGGCCACCGTGCGGGCGCCGTCCACATACAGGTCGGGCTTGCCGGCGCGGGCGCCATCGGTGAATGCATAGTGCGAGCGGAACTCATAACCGTACTTGTCGCCAGGAAGCGTGGCGGCGGCCAGGGTGCGCGCACCGTCGGTGAAGACGTCGTGCGAGCGGAACTCGTATCCATACTTGTCGCCGGGCAGCCGCTCGGCGGCAGTAGCGGCGTGCGCGGCGCCGAGGGCGGCCAGCGACAGGAACAGTGCGGAAGCGAAGCGGGCGGTCTTGGTCATCAGATTTCTCCAGTATTATTCGTTGAATTTGGCAGAACGTCTTGCCTTGTGTTCGTGCCGTTCATGAACGAACTATAGGAGTCTTGATCGGGCGCAAGCGGGGATGAGCATGGACAACTTGTTCAAATAAATTGAAATAATATTGACTGGCTTTCCGCCGATGTGTCAGCCGTTACGTCATGACGCAAATGTAATGGGCTCGCCGCGTGAACACCGCCCGGCCTCGGTTAAACTTGCGGCTCGCTGCCATTCCCGACATGCAACGCCTGCTCCTCATCGTCCTCGCGCTGATCCTGCCGCTCCAGTTCGCCTGGGCGGGAGCGGCCGCGTATTGCCGGCATGAGGTGGCAACGGCGGCCAAGGCGCACCTGGGGCATCACGAGCACCAGCACAAGGCCGATGCCGGCCAGCATGCGACCAAGGCCGACGCCGATGTCGACAAGCTGGGCGTTGCCGATCCCGACTGCGGCGTCTGCCATATCGCCTCGGTGCCGTTCGCACGCGCCGACGGGCCACGCGTTCAGGCCAGCCCGCACGTCGAACAGGCGCAAGCCCCGCCGCAACCCGGCTTCTCCTCCCATAGCGCCAGGGCTCCCGACCGCCCGCAGTGGCCCCGTCTCGCTTAGCCGGCGAGACGACGCTACCCGCTTTCCTGACTTCTTGCTGATTCCCTGAACTCAGGCGTCTCGCCGAATTCCCCGGTTTCTTTCCTGGTGCAATTCGATGCGAAGACTTTTGCTGCCGCTGGGGCTGGCGGCCGTCCTGACCAGCCCACTCGCCGGCGTCGCCCAGACGCCACCATCTGCCATCCAACCCTCGCCGTACGCCGCCAGCGCTGGCGTAGCCGAGCCATCCGGCACGCTGACGCTGGACGCCGCGCTGGCGCTGGCCGAAGCCGGCAGCTTCGCGCTGTCCGCCGCCGGCAAGGAGCTGGACGCCACCGAAGGCGACCTGACGCAGGCGCGCGTGATTCCCAACCCCGAGCTGGCGGTGTCGATGGAAGACACGCGCCGCGCCACGCGCTCGACCACCGGTCAGTTCAACGTGCCGATCGAACTGGGCGGCAAGCGCGCTGCCCGCATCGGCGTGGCCGAGCGCGGCCGCGAGCTGGCGCAGGCGGAGCTGGGCGGCGTGCGCGCCGAGTTGCGCGCCGCGGTGATCGCGCGTTTCTTCGGCGTGCTGGTCGCGCAGGAGCGCGTCAAGCTGGCCGAGGGTTCGGTCGGCATCGCCAGCCGCGCGGCGCAGGCCGCATCGCGCCGTGTCGCCGCGGGCAAGGTCGCACCGCTGGAAGCGACGCGCGCGCAGGTCGAGCAGGCCAACGCCGAGCTGGAACTGGCCGAGGCCACCGGCGCGCTGCAGTCGGCACGGCAGTCGCTGGCCGCGCTGTGGGGCAACGCCGCGCCGCGCTTCGCGCAGGCGCAGGGCGACCTCGACGCGCTGCCGTCGCGCCCCGCGCCCGCCGCGCTGGAGACCGCGCTGGAAGATTCGCCGCTGCTGGCCGCCAGCCGGCTCTCCGCCGAGCGCAGCCGCGCTGAAGTGGCGGTGGCACGCAGCCGCCAGTACCCCGACGTCACGGTCAGCCTCGGCGCCAAGCGCGACAACGAGGCCAACCGCAATATGGCCGTGCTGGGCGTGGCGATCCCGCTGCCGCTGTTTGACCGCAACCAGGGCAACCTGTACGCGGCGCTGCGCCGGGCTGACCGCGCGCAGGATGTGCATGCCGCCAACCGCGTCCGCCTGGCCAATGAACTGCAGCAGGCATCGACGCAGCTGTCGGTGTCGCGCGCCGCGGCGCAGACGCTGCAAGGCTCGGTGCTGCCCGCGGCGGAGCAGGCGTATGCCGCCGCTTCGCGCGGGTTCGAGGCCGGCAAGTTCAATTTCCTCGATGTGCTGGACGCCCAGCGCACCCTGTTCCAGGCGCGCATCCGCTACCTGGACGTGCTGGCCCGCACCTATGATGCGGCGGCCAGCATCGACCGCATCCTCGGACACTGATACGGAAGGCTCCAAGCATGGCAATGAGCAAGCAACAACGGGCCGCGGTGGTGGCCATCCTGGTCGCGGGGCTGCTGGGCGGCGCGGCGATCCTGTTCACAGGCAAGGGCGGCGGGTCAGGCGAGGCCGGGCATGAGCATGGCGAACACGCTGAAAAAGGCGAGCACCCCGACCATGCCGACCATGACGACGGCCACGCGCACGACAAGCCGGCAAGTACGTCGGCCAGCGCCCCCGCAGCCGCCACCGCAGCCGCCACCGCGCCGGCGCAGGCCGCGGACCAGCCCCACGTCATCAAGCTGACGCCGGAGCAGGTGCAGCAGGCCAGTATCGGCATCGCCACGGCAGGCCCCGCGCCGCTGCGCGGCAGCGTCGATTTCCCCGGCGAGATCCGCTTCAACGACGACCGCACCGCGCACGTGGTGCCGCGTGTGGCGGGCGTGGCGCAGGCGGTGCCGGCCAACCTGGGCGAGCGGGTCGCCAAAGACCAGGTGCTGGCCGTGATCGCCAGCACGGCACTGGCAGAGCAACGCAGCGAACTGCTCGCGGCGCAGCGGCGCGAGGCGCTGGCGCGCGCCACCTATGCGCGCGAGAAGACGCTGTGGCAGGAGAAGATCTCGGCCGAGCAGGACTACCAGCAGGCCCGCACCGCGCTGGAAGAGGCGCAGATCGCCGTGCAGAACGCCCGGCAGAAGCTGGTCGCGATCGGCGCATCGGAGAGCGCCGGCAAGGATGGCAAGGATGGCAAGGGCGGCAGCCTGAACCAGTTCGTTCTGCGCGCCCCGTTCAACGGCATCATCGTGGAGAAGCACCTGTCGCTGGGCGAGGCCATCAAGGAAGACGCCAGCGTCTTCACTATCTCGGACCTGAGCTCGGTCTGGGCCGAGTTCGTGGTGTCGGCGCGCGATCTCGACCAGGTGCGCGTGGGCGAGACCGTCAGGATCCGCTCCACCGCCTCCGATACGCAGGCCGAGGGCAAGGTCTCTTACGTCGGCGCGCTGCTCGGCGAGCAGACCCGCACCGCCAAGGCTCGTGTCACGCTGTCCAATCCGGGCATGGCGTGGCGGCCCGGATTGTTCGTCACGGTCAGTGTGCTCGGCGCGGCGACGCAGGTGCCGGTCACGGTGGAAGCCGATGCCGTGCAGCAGGTCGATGGCCGCAGTGCCTTGTTCGTCGCGGTACCGGGCGGGTTTGCCGTGCAGCCGGTCAAGACCGGACGCAGCGGTGGCAAGCTGGTCGAGATCACCGAAGGGCTGCAGGCCGGCGCGCGCTACGCCGCGGCCAACAGCTTCATCCTCAAGTCCGAGCTGGGCAAGGCCAGCGCCGGGCATGAGCACTGAGCGGGAGGCGCCATGTTCGAACGCCTGATCCGTTTTGCCATCGAGCAGCGCTGGCTGGTGCTGCTGGCCGTGCTCGGCATGGCCGCGCTGGGCCTGTACAACTACACCCGGCTGCCGATCGACGCCGTGCCTGACATCACCAACGTCCAGGTGCAGATCAACACCGCGGCGCCGGGCTATTCGCCGCTGGAGACCGAGCAGCGCATCACCTATCCGGTCGAGACCGTGATGGCGGGGCTGCCCGGCCTGGAGCAGACCCGTTCGCTGTCGCGCTACGGGCTGTCGCAGGTCACGGTGATCTTCCGCGAAGGCACCGATATCCATTTCGCGCGCCAACTGGTTAACCAGCGCATCCAGGAAGCGCGCGACCGGCTGCCCCCCGGTATCACGCCGGCGATGGGCCCGATCTCGACCGGCCTGGGCGAGATCTACCTGTGGACCGTGGAAGCGGAGCCCAACGCGCGCAAGCCAGACGGCACGCCTTACACGCTGTCCGACCTGCGCGAGATCCAGGACTGGGTGATCCGTCCGCAGCTGCGCAACGTGCCGGGCGTGACCGAGGTCAACGCCATCGGCGGCCATGCGCGCGCCTACGTGGTGGCGCCCAGCCTTGAGCGGATGGCATCGTACGGCATGTCGCTCGCCGACGTGGTGACCGCGCTGGGAAAGAACAACGACAATGTCGGCGCCGGCTATATCGAGCGGCGCGGCGAGCAATACCTGGTGCGCGTGCCGGGCCAGGTGCGCTCGCTCGACGATATCCGCGATGTCATCGTCGGCACCGCGCAGGGCCAGCCGATCCGCGTGCGCGACCTCGCCAGCGTGCAGACCGGCGGCGAGCTGCGCACCGGCGCCGCCACGGAGGACGGCCGCGAGGTGGTGCTGGGCACGGTCTTCATGCTGATCGGCGAAAACAGCCGCACGGTGTCGCAGGCCGTCGACCGTAAGATGGCGGAGATCAACCGCACGCTGCCGGCCGGCGTGAAGGCGGTCACGGTTTACGACCGCACCACGCTGGTGGACAAGGCCATCGCCACGGTGAAGAAGAACTTGCTGGAAGGCGCGGTGCTGGTGATCGCCATCCTGTTCCTGTTCCTCGGCAACCTGCGCGCGGCGCTGATCACCGCGTTGGTGATCCCGCTGTCGATGCTGTTCACCTTCACAGGCATGGTCCACACCCGCACCAGCGCCAACCTGATGAGCCTGGGCGCGCTGGACTTCGGCATCATCGTCGATGGCGCGGTGGTGATCGTCGAGAACTGCGTGCGGCGCCTGGCGCATGCGCAGCATCGCCATGGCCGCGCGCTGACACGCACCGAACGCCTGCATGAAGTCTTCGCCGCCGCGCGCGAGGCACGCCGGCCGCTGCTGTACGGCCAGCTCATCATCATGGTGGTGTACCTGCCGATCTTTGCGCTGACCGGTGTCGAGGGCAAGATGTTCCACCCGATGGCGATCACGGTGGTGCTGGCGCTGCTGGGCGCGATGGTGCTGTCGGTAACCTTCGTTCCCGCAGCGGTGGCGCTGGCGATCGGCAATCGCGTGGCCGAGCGCGAAAACCGGCTGATGGCATGGGCGCGGCGCCGCTACGCGGTGCTGCTGGACCGGACGCTCTCGGCGACGCCGGTGGTCCTGGCACTGGCCGGCGTGGCGGTGGCGCTGTCCCTGGCGATCGCCACGCGGCTGGGCAGCGAGTTCGTGCCCAACCTCAACGAGGGCGACCTCGCCATCCAGGCGCTGCGCATTCCCGGCACCAGCCTGACGCAGTCGGTGGCGATGCAGCAGCAGGTCGAGACCACGCTGAAGGCGAAATTCCCGGAAATCGAGCGCGTGTTCGCGCGCACCGGCACTGCCGAGATCGCCTCCGACCCGATGCCGCCGAATATCTCGGACGGCTACATCATGCTCAAGCCGCAGTCCGAATGGCCCGCGCCGCGCCGCACCCGCGACGAGCTGATCGCCGCGATCCGCGAGGCGGTCGGCAAGCTGCCCGGCAACAACTACGAGTTCTCGCAGCCGATCCAGCTGCGCTTCAACGAGCTGATCTCGGGCGTGCGCTCCGACGTCGCGGTCAAGGTGTTCGGTGACGACAACGCGGTGCTGGAAGACACGGCCAACCGCATCGCCGCGGTGCTGCAGGGCATTCCGGGCGCGGCCGAGGTCAAGGTCGAGCAGACCACCGGGCTGCCGATGCTGAGCGTCAATATCGACCGCGACAAGGCCGCGCGCTACGGCCTCAACCTGAGCGATATCCAGGAGGCCGTGGCGATCGGCATCGGCGGCAAGGTGTCGGGCACGTTCTTCAGCGGCGACCGGCGCTTCGACATCGTCGTGCGCCTGCCCGATGCCGTGCGCGAAGACGTGGAGGCGCTGCGGCGCTTGCCGGTGGCGCTGCCGAAGGACACCGCGGCCGGCGCGCGCACCAGCTATATCCCGCTCAGCGAAGTCGCCACGGTGGAGATCGCGCCTGGCCCTAACCAGGTCTCGCGCGAGAACGGCAAGCGCCGCATCGTGGTCAGCGCCAACGTGCGCGGTCGCGATATCGGCAGTTTCGTGCCCGAGGCGGAGGCCGCCATTCGCGAGCGCGTGCGCATCCCCGCCGGCTACTGGACCAGTTGGGGCGGTACCTTCGAGCAGCTGCAGTCCGCGACCGCAAGGCTGCGCGTGGTGGTGCCGCTGGCATTGGGACTGGTGTTCGTGCTGCTGTTCGCCATGTTCGGCAACGTCAAGGACGGGCTGCTGGTCTTCACCGGCATTCCGTTCGCGCTGACCGGCGGCATCCTCGCGCTGTGGCTGCGCGGCATCCCGCTGTCGATCTCGGCCGCGGTGGGCTTTATCGCGCTGTGCGGCGTGGCGGTGCTGAACGGGCTGGTGATGCTGTCGTTCATCCGCTCCCTGCGCGATGAAGGCGTGGGGCTTGACCAGGCGATCCGCGACGGCGCGCTGACGCGGCTGCGGCCGGTGCTGATGACCGCGCTGGTGGCGTCGCTGGGTTTCGTGCCGATGGCGCTGGCCACCGGCACGGGGGCCGAAGTGCAGCGTCCGCTGGCCACGGTGGTGATCGGCGGCATCCTGTCGTCGACGGCGCTGACGTTGCTGGTGTTGCCGGTGCTGTACCGGCTGGCGCACAGGAATGATGAGCCGGTGGCGCAGACGGCGCAGGATGGCGGCGAGCTGGTGACGTCGAAGTTCTGAAGCACCGCTGCAACAGGCGGAAGTCGCCGGGTTCGCGCGCAAGCCGGAACCCGGTGACTGCGGACCGCTACGCCAGCAATCCATCTTTCACGTCGCGGTGAAGCGTTTCCCCCGCGCAAACGGCAAACTGGGCAGCACATCCAGCCCCCATGTGCCGCCATGCTGCCTGCCACCGTATCCGATGCCGACGATGCCGACGATGCCGACGATGCCGACGATGCCGACGATGCCGACGATGCCGACGATGCGCTCGATCCGCTCAGCGCCGTCACGCACCCCGATCCCTACCCCTACTACCGCGAACTGGCGACGCACCGGCCGTTCTTCCGTGACCAGCGGCTCGGCCTGTGGGTCGCGGCAGGCGCGCGCGAAGTGGCGGAGGTGCTGTCCCATCCCGATTGCCGCGTGCGCCCGCCCGCGCAGCGGGTGCCACCGGCACTGGCAGGCACCGCCGCCGGGGACTTATTCGGCCGGCTGATCCGCATGAACGACGGCGCCGCGCATGCGCCGTTGAAGGGGTTGCTGATGCCGTTGCTGGCCGCTATCGATCCGGCTGCAGCCGCGCACCGTGCGGCAGCGCTGGCTGAGCTGATCGATCTGATGGCGGCCGACACGGCATTGTCCGCCGAGCGCATCAATGGCGTCCTGTTCACGTTACCGGTGGTGACGCTGGCTGACCTGCTCGGCCTGCCCGTCGCCGTGGATTGCGCGACGGCAGTGGCAGTGGCGGCCCACGTCGCTGCTTTTGCCGCCGCACAGTCGCCGCTTGCCGACGCGAATACCGTGCAAGCCGGCGCGCTCGCCGCACAATGGCTTGGCAACTGGCTTGCCAATGCCGAACCGGCAACGGGCCCGTTGCCGTCGCTGCACGTGGCCGCGCATGCTGCGGGCATCGATGCGCAAGCGGTGTCGGCCAACACCATCGGCCTGCTGGTGCAGGCCTGCGAAGCCACCGCCGCGCTGGCAGGCAATACACTGCTGCGTCTCGGCCGTGGCAAGGTGCCGTCCGGAACCTCACCGGAAGAACTGGTCGCAGAGGTGGCGGTGTCGGATCCGCCGGTGCAGAACACGCGCCGCTTCCTCGCCGCCGATGCACACCTGTGCGGCCACGACGTCAAGGCCGGCGACGCGGTGCTGGTGCTGCTGGCCGCGGCGTCCTGCATTGGCTTGGCGGATGGCAAATGCCCATGGACCTTTGGCCACGGCCGCCACGCGTGCCCCGGCGACAGGCTGGCGCAGGCGCTGGCCGGCGCCACGGTCCGCGCGCTGCTGGCGCGCGGCGCCGAACCGGCCGCACTGGCGCGCGCATTCCGCTATCGTCCGTCCTTGAACGCACGCATCCCGCATTTCTGCTAGGACCAACATCCAGGAACACGGAGCCCCATGATCGCCATCATCTTCGAAGTCGAGCCCGCGCCGGGCCGCCGCGATGCCTACCTCGATATCGCCGCTAAGCTGCGCAGCGAGCTGGAGGCCATCGACGGCTTTATCTCGGTCGAACGCTTCCAGAGCCTGGCCAACCCCGGCAAGGTGCTGTCGCTGTCCTTCTTCCGCGACGAGGCCGCGGTGATTGCCTGGCGCAATACCGTGGCGCACCGCGAGGCACAGGCCGCGGGCCGCGGCGGCGTGTTCGCCGACTACCGCCTGCGCGTGGCACAGGTGTTGCGCGACTACGGCATGCACGCGCGCGACGAAGCCCCCGCCGACAGCCGCGCGGTGCACGACCGCAAGCCCGGCTGAAGGAGCCAGCGATGACGATGGAAGCCATCGGCACACAGGCCGCCTTTATCGGCCTGACCTTCTTGCTGGCAGGCTTTGTCAAAGGCGTGGTCGGCCTGGGCCTGCCCACCGTCGCGGTGGGCCTGCTCGGGCTGGTGATGCCGCCGGCGCATGCCGCGGCGCTGCTGGTGGCGCCGTCCATGGTGACCAACGTCGTGCAGCTGTTCAGCGGTCCGCGCTTCGGGCAACTGGTACTTCGGCTGTGGCCGATGCTGGCGGCGATCTGTGCCGGCACGTGGCTGTGCGCGGCGCTGGTGCCGGCAGGGATGACGACCCATGCGACCTCGGCGCTTGGCGTGGCCCTCGTCTTGTACGCGGTGGTGGGACTGGCAGCGATCAAGTTGCACGTGGCGCCGGCGGCAGAGGCCTGGCTCGGGCCAGTAGTCGGCCTGGTGACGGGCGCGATCACCGCGGTGACCGGCGTGTTCGTGATTCCCGCCGTGCCTTACTTGCAAGGGCTGGGGCTCGAAAAGGAAAGCCTGGTGCAGGCGCTGGGGCTGTCCTTCACGATATCGACCATTGCGCTGGCGGTCAGCCTGGCGCTGGGCGGATCGTTGCTGCACACGCCGGTGCTGGGGGCATCATTGCTGGCGCTGGTGCCCGCGCTTGGCGGCATGTTCATCGGACAATGGCTGCGCCATCGCATCAGTGCGGAGCGCTTTCGCAAGCTGTTCTTCTGCGGGCTGCTCGTGCTGGGCGCGGAATTGGCGATGCGCGGGCTGTCATGAACGCGGGTCTTTGCCATACCGCTGGTTTGCTCCCCTCTCCCGCTTGCGGGAGAGGGGCCGGGGGAGAGGGCCGGCGCTGGCTATGCGACAGCGTTTTACTTCGTGGGGGCTCTCGCCCTCTCCCCGACCCTCTCCCGCAAGCGGGAGAGGGAGCACACAAGCAGTCAGGCAAAGGTCATGGGTACGCGCACGACCCTCAACGTCCCGCCTGCACCACCCGCCCATTCAATGGCTGCACCGGCCGCGCATTCATCCGGTAAAGCTTGCGGAACGTCGCCAGTTGCGCCGCCGAAATCTCCACCGGCGTCTTCAACACCTGCCACCGCACGTCCTCGCTGCAAGGCGGCGTGGTCAGCGAGCCGGTGAACGCCCAATACGATTGCTGCGCAGGCAGCAGCGCCGCAACGTCCAGCGGCGCAGTCAGTTCGCGCGATTCACCGGCCTTGGCCGGCAGGCTGGCAAAAACCGGCTGCAACGCCGCGTTCTCGCGCCCGGTCTTGAACAGCACTGCCACCACCGCCAGCTTGCCTTCGGCGTTCTGGTGAACCAGGTGCGCCACCAGCGGATAGGCCTTGCCGTTGATCTTCTCCTCGCTCGGCGTATGGAAGTGGAACTGCACCAGCTTGTACGCCGCGCCGTCGAACTCGGCCTGACCGCCCGCAGGCAAGTTGACCTGGATGGTATGGCCGGTGTTGACCACGGTTGCCTGCGTCGCGGTGTAGCCAAAGCCGATCGGCTTCAGGTCGGCGCTTACGGCCTTGCCGGTACGGATATCGATGGGCGACTGGTGCTTGCCCAGCGAGCAGGTCTGGTAGCCGGCGTCCAGCTCGCCCCAATGGCTGGCGCCGGTCGGTCCGGCGTAGCTCCAGTGGGTATCGTTGCCTGCCCAGGCGGCAGGGGCGAGCAGGGCTGCGCAAATGGTGATGGCCGGCAGCTTGATGGTCATGTCGATGCGTCCTCGTGTAGGTGACCCCCATGTACTCGGATCTCCCGGGTTGGCGCGGTCTGCTGCCAGGCCTGACCCGGGCCCGAAATCATGCAGCAAAACTCGCCTCACGCGAACACAGCATTACTGAATTCCGGTCTGCACTGCGCTTATTCCGGGTATGCGGCTGGCGCTGGCGCATTGGCCAATACTGGGACTGTTCGAGGGGTTCGGGACGCGCGACCGGTGCCTGCGCCAGTAGACCGACGACGCGGCCCTGGACCGGCAATCGGGGTCATGACAGGCACGTCCGGCATGATCCGGCCGTGCCTGGGGCTTCAGTGTGGCGGGGTGCCCGGCGGGTTTGACTCCAGCTGGTCCCGCACCGCCGCGATATGGTCGCCGGCGGCATCGACGGCTGCTTCGAGGTCCTGCTCGCTGCAGTGAAGCTCGCGGCACCAGTACTGCACTTCAAGCGGATCCATCAGGTTAATGCGGCCCGGATCCAAAGGCCTGAACTGGCTCGTTGCATCGATCATGCTCGCCTCCTGTTCGTGCCTCGGCGCGACACGACCCTTGCATTGTAGGCAGTGATCGCGATCACGTTGCATGCAATGCCGATGCAGTGCGCCATGCCATGCACGCGACGGCATATGATGCACGGGTTACCCACGCCGACAGGACGCCGCATGCCTCGCTCTTCCGGTGCAAAGCTCTGGTCCACGCTGAACAAGGCCGCCACGCGCAATGCCCGCCGCATGCAGCGCGCGGTCAACCGCAGCATCACCAAGCCGATGACCGAGGCTATCGTGCGCAACGCGGTGAAGCAATCTGCTGCAGTCACCGCGGCCACGCAGCGCGCGCTGTCCGGCGTGGTATCGCCGGCCGAGCCGCCGCGCAGCCGCGGCAGCGGGCGCTGGGAGGAGGGCAGCTGGGGCGCCGGGCCGCTCGCGCCGCGGCGCTATCGCATCTTTGTGCCGGCGGGCGCCAATGGCAGGCGCCGCGCACCGATGCTGGTGTTGCTGCATGGCTGCGGGCAGGACACCGCCGCGTTTGCCGCGGTGACGCGTGCTGCCGCCGTGGCGCGCGAAGCGGGCTGGGTGGTGCTGCTGCCGGAACAGAGCTCGCAGGCGAACGGGCAGCGCTGCTGGAACTGGTTCAAACCCGCCGGGCAGGGCGCAGTGGAAACGGGTCTGCTGATGGCGCTGATCGAGCAGGCATGCCGCATGCATCCGGTGGCGGCGAACCGCGTCAGTGTGCTCGGCTTGTCAGCGGGCGGGGCGATGGCATTGACGCTCGGCCTGCGCTATCCCGCGCGCTTCGCCGCGGTCGGCTCGCATTCCGGTGCAGTGCCGTGGAGCGCCACCAACGCGGCCCAGGCAACACGCGCGATGCGCGGCCAGCGCGGGCCCGATGCCAAGGCCGTCCACGCGCTGCGACTGGGCCTTGCCGGCCGGCGTCCGCCGCCGCTGTTGCTGCTGCATGGCGATGCCGACGCCATGGTCGATTTCAGCAATGCCACCGCGGCGGCAGCGCTGTGGATGCACCTGCAGCCCGAAGGCGCGCATCCGCTCGCTGTGGTGCCGGCGCGGCGCATTCAGCGCGGCATGCGGCGCGCGGTCGATGTGTTCGACTGGGCCGAGGGCAAGGCGCCCTACCTGCGGCTGGTGCGGGTCGAAGGGCTTGGCCACGCGTGGAGTGGCGGTGCAGGCGGGCATGCGTTCTCGGATCCGGCGGGGCCGGATGGGCTGAAGCTGGCGTTGCGGTTTTTTCTGGCGGTCGGGGGGTGAGGAGCGTCGGGGCGCGTCACCCCAGCGACACCGGCTCAATCACCACATCACTTACCGCACAAGCCACGCAGGGCAGGATCAGCCCTTCCTCTTTCTCATCCAGGCTCAGCCCGGGCCATTCGATCCGGTAGCGGATCGCTCCGGCATGCAGCCGGCTGGCACAGGCGCGGCAGGTGCCATTGCGGCAGGAGTTGCGCAGCGGCACGCCGTCCAGCAAAGCGGCTTCCAGCAAGCTCAGTTCAGCCGGGGCGGCAAACGTCTGGCCACCCGGCAGCACCTGCGCAGTGAATTCGCTGCCGATTTCAGCGATGGACGCTTCGCGTTCATCCATGGAATTCATCCTGTGCCTGCGGAAATTGCGCGCGCCCATGGGTGGTGTCGCGCAAGGCATCGCGTGTCGCGTCCACTTGCGTGGCAGGAAGGCGCAGCACCAGCGTTGCCAGCGCGCCATAGGCGGTATCGGCCAGCGTGCAGCCTTGCTGGGCGGCCTGCTCGATCCAGCGGCGCACGCGCGGCTCGTCGGCATAGTCGATCGATATCGTCAGCGTGGCGTAGGCGATGCGCTCGATCCGCTCGGCCGACTTCAGCGCGGCGGCGATTGCATCGGTGTAAGCGCGCACCAACCCGCCGGCGCCCAGCTTGACGCCGCCGTAGTAGCGCACCACCGCGGCCAGCACGCCGTCGAGGTCGTGATGGCGCAGCACTTCCAGGATCGGGCGGCCGGCCGTGCCGGAAGGTTCGCCGTCGTCGGACATGCCCGACGCGCCGCCGGCGAGCAGCGCCCAGCACACATGGGTCGCGGTGGGATGTTCCGCGCGCAGCGCCTGCAGCGCGGCCATGGCCGCGTCGCGGTCGGCCACCGGCAAGGCCAGGGCCAGGAAACGGCTCTTGCGGATTTCGATTTCGGCCTGGACGGGGTGGGCTAGCGTGTAGGTCGGCAAGCGGGAAGGACGGAAAAAGCTGGAAAAAGCTGCGCGATGCGGTCGCGGACAGAAGCGGGAAGTGTACCGCAGCGTATCAGCCACCTCCGGCCGCGTCACCGCGTGAAGTGTCGCATCGTCAACTTATTGTCACACACCCTACGATCTGCGGCGGTCGGGCGCAATGCCGCCCGACCGCGCGGACAAGGTTGCCACGCCCGACCACCTCAAGTTCTCGGAAAAGTTGCGCACGCTGTTCGTCGGCGAGGACAGCAACACCCACGTCAACAACTTCCTGTGGGCTTACAACGTCGACACCAAGGTGCTCAGTCGCGTGCTGTCGTGCCCGGCCGGCGCCGAATCGACCGGGTTGCATGCGGTGGACGAGATCAACGGCTGGACCTACGTGATGAGCAACTTCCGGCTCGTGGGTGACTGGGATCCGCCGCTGCATGACAAGGTCAAGCCGACGCTGGATCCGCTGGTGCGGGCCAATTATAAGGACCGCTTCGGCGCGGCGGTGGGGTACCTGACCGGGGATCCGACCGGCGTGAAGCTGGCGAAGGCCTGACGGCAAGCGGCCGCTGTGGCATGAAGGCGGCGGCGCTTTGCCGCCGCCAGTGCATCCCGGGCCCGGGCAGACTCTGCTACGCTAGCCGTCCACCCGGCAAACGAGGCCGTCGCCATGACCGACCAGACCCATGACCCCGACGCACGCCGCATGGCGCCCGCCACCGAGCGCAATCGCGAGCCCATCCTCGCGGTGCTGCGCAATGTGCTGCCCGCCAGCGGCACGGTCCTGGAAATCGCCAGTGGTACTGGCCAGCACGCGGCGCACTTTGCCGCGGCGTTTCCAGGGCTGACCTGGCAGCCGAGCGATCCCGACCGTGCCGCGCGCGAATCGATCGCCGCGTGGACCGCGCATGCGGGCTTGACCAATGTGCGCGCGCCGCTGGACCTTGACGTGTGCCGCCAGCCCTGGGACATCGATGCCGCCGATGCGATGGTCTGCATCAACATGCTCCATATTTCGCCGTGGGCCGCGGCCGAGGCGCTGTTCGCAGGCGCCGGAAAGCTGCTGGGTCCCGGCGGCGTGCTCTACCTGTATGGTCCCTATCGCCGCGGCGGCGCGCATACCGCGCCGAGCAATGCCGCCTTTGACGCACAGCTGCGCGCCACGGACGCTGATTGGGGCGTGCGCGACATGGAAGACGTGGTTGCGCTGGCCGCCGCGCAGGGATTGCGCTGCGACGAGCCGGTGCCGATGCCGACGAACAACTTCAGTTTGGTGTTCCGCAAATAGCCGCGTTGTGCGGTTGGATGGTGCGTTCGCGTTGTGGGGCGCCTTCAGCCGCGCACCAGCATCACGATGGCCGTGGCGATCAGGCACACGGCAAACAGTGCGCGCAGGCGCCGCTCGGGCATCCGGTGCGCCAGCGCCACGCCCCATGAGATCGTCAGCATGCCGCCCAGCGAAAGCGGAATGCCGCTGGCCCAGTCGACATGCCCGGCGTGGGCATACGTGCCCAGCGCCACCACCGCTCCGGGCGTCACCAGGGCAAGCGCCAGCCCCTGCGCCGCGGCCTGGCGCAGCCCGAACAGCCCCACCAGCGCCGGCGCCGCGACCACGCCGCCGCCCACGCTGAAGAAGCCGGAAAAGGCGCCGCCGACCACGCCGACCAGCGGTAGCCAGCGCGGCGAGACGCGCGCCTGCTGTACCGTGGCCGCGCGCCCCGGCAGCAGCCGCCACAGGAAGTACAACGCCAGCCCGATCATGAAGACC
The DNA here is from genome assembly GCF_044748965.1 of Cupriavidus sp. NPDC089707. Taxonomy (NCBI): domain Bacteria; kingdom Pseudomonadati; phylum Pseudomonadota; class Betaproteobacteria; order Burkholderiales; family Burkholderiaceae; genus Cupriavidus; species Cupriavidus sp. NPDC089707. The sequence continues at coordinate 271,149 of NZ_JBIVHB010000006.1, read as the reverse complement.
GCGAAGATGCGCCGCAGCACATGCGCATCCATCGCGGTGGCCGCGCGTGCCGACAGCCAGGTAGCCAGCACCGCCGACAAGCCCAGCACCAGCGCGGTACGCAGGGCAATATCCGCGCGCTTGCGGTATTGCCAGAAGCCGATCAGCACATTGGGCGCGATCATTACCAGCGCGGTGCCCTGCGCCAGCTGCTGGTCCATGCCGTAGATCAGGCCCAGTGCCGGGATCGCGATCAGCCCGCCGCCGATGCCGAACAGCCCGCCCACCGCACCGAGCACACCGCCAAGGCCAAAGATCAGGAGCGAGGACAGCAGGGAATGGCCAGGCATCGGAGCTGGGGTAAGGCAAAGCAAGGCAGGGGCAATGCGGGGCGTGGAAGCGGCGGCGTCGAAAACCGAAAAGCGCGAAAGCGGAAAGCGGAATGTGCAGCGGGCACCATCATACGCGACGAAGCCGGCAGGTGCTTTGCACTAAATCGTCGTGATTTCGGAAATCCTGAACGACTTCCCCGAAGGGCTGGACGTGTTGATCACCGGCGTCGGCACCGGTGGCCACCTGACCGGCTGCGCCCGGGTGCTGAAGGACAAGTGGCCGCAGCTCAAGGTCTTCGGCGTCGAGCCGGTGGCCTCGCCGGTGATCTCCGGCGGCGCGCCGGCACCGCACCCGATCCAGGGGCATCGGCGCGGGCTTTATCCCTGGCAATCTCGACACCGCGCTGCTCGACGGCGTGATCCAGGTCGATGCCGAACCCGCGCGCGAGTTGGCCCGCCGCTGCGCGCGCGAAGAAGGCATCCTGGTCGGCATCTCGTCCGGCGCGACGCTGGCAGCGATCGCGCAGAAGCTGCCGGAGCTGCCGGCCAATGCGCGCGTGCTGGGCTTCAACTACGACACCGGCGAACGCTACCTGACGGTGGAGGGTTTCCTGCCGGCCTGAGGCCACTTGCCGGCAGCGACGCCGCGCCAGGCGCTCGGGGGATGCGCGCCGTCAGCGCGAGGACAAGCCATGGCGCTTGTGCCAGTCGGCCAGCGACTCCTCCGGCCATGTGTCACAGTGCACGTGGCCCTTTCCCTTGGGCACATCGACCCAGGGCACGGCGGATTCCAGCGAGGCCTCCACCACCTCGGGCGGGCGCGGCAGTGGCGTGTCGATGGCCGACGCATGCGGATACACCAGCTCCGGCCAGCGCGGGTCCCATAGCCACAGCGCGCTGCCGCACTTCACGCAGAAATGCCGCTGCGCCGGCGAGCGCCGCGCGCGCTTGCCCGGCTCGCGCAGCACTGCGTGGTAGATGCCCAGGTGCTTGCGCCCCCGCACGTGCAGCGTGGCGGCATCGCCGCCGATATTGATCGCATAGCCGCCGCCGCCCGCGGTCTTGCGGCAGATCGAGCAATGGCAGTGCATGTACGGGCACGGCGAGTCCGATTCGAGCGAGAAATGGACGGCGCCGCAATGGCAGGAGCCTTCGAGGTGCATGGTGGGGTCCTTTGCGCGTTGGCGTTTCCGGCAGTCCCTTGACTGTAGAAAACCCTGCACAAAGTGCAAAACCACGCGTCGCGCCAGGCTTGCGCTACAGCGCCTTGCGGAAAGTCAGGTTGATGCGCGCGCGTCCCAGCAGCGGATGGTCGCCGTCGGCCAGCGGCGCCACGCCGTGAAAGGCCAGGCGCGACGGGCCGCCCCACACCACCACGTCGCCATGCGCCAGCCGCACGCGCTGCGGCCGCTCCGCGCGGCGCATGCCGCCGAACAGGAATACCGCCGGCAACCCCAGCGAGACCGATACGATCGGCGCGCTGAAGTCGCGCTCATCGCGGTCCTGGTGCAGCGACAGGCGCGTGCCGGGCACATAGCGGTTGACCAGGCAGGCATCGGGCGCGAAGCCGGCAAAGCCGGCTTGCGCCGCCGCTTCATCCGCCAGCGCGCGCAATCGCGGCGGCATCGCCGGCCATGGCTGGCTGCTCAGCGGATCGGTGCGGTCATAGCGATAGCCACGGGCATCCGAGACCCAGCCCGCATCGCCGCAGTTCGTCATGGCCACCGACATCGTCAGGCCGCCGGGCGTCACCATGTGGCGCAGCGGGGCGGCGGCAATGACCGCCTGCACGTCGGTGAGCAGGGCCTCGGCGTCCGCGCGGGCAAGGCCGCGCAGCACCACTGCGCCGTCCGCAAGGGGCTCGGGCGCAGGGTTGGCCGCGGCGGGGTCGTCGAGGTTGTCGAAGAGGTCGAAGGTCATGGCCTGGAGTGGACGCGTCAGGCACCGGCATGCCGGTCTGGTCAGGCGACTGTCAGTTCCAGCCGCCTACCCAAGGCCCGAAACGCGGCTTCGATGGTGTCGATCTTGGTCGCGTGCTCGAGGTTGACGATACGTTGGACCTCCTGCTTGCGGGTATGCAGGCGTCGCGCCAGTTCTGCCTGGGAGACGCCCTGCGCCAGCATTTCATTGAGCAGCAGGACCTTGGCCGACACACTGGCCGGCAACTCGACAAGGTGCTGGTTCCGCCTGGGTTTGGACGGCAGCGGAACCTGCCGGCCGTCTTCGAAATAAAACTCCATCGCGGTAGCCAGCGCATCGGCCGCCATGGCGCACGCGTGCTCGATGGAGTCGCCACTGGTCAGGGCTTCGGGGATATCGGGGAAAGACACGACGAAGCCATCACCGTCGGCGACGACATCGGCAGGAAACCGCAACATATCCACACTCCTTTTGGGACGAATGCTGGTCTGCGTGGCGGGACCTACGACAGTCCGAGTTGCTTGAAGACTTGCACAGTCCTTTCAATGGTAAGCAAAAATGTTTACTGATTCTAGCAGCAATGGCTAAATCCCGGTCTTCGCCGATTTTGGGGAACGGTGACGAACTGTGCTTTCGGCACTGCCGTGGCACGAACGTGCTGATGCGCGCTCCCTCTCCCGCTTGCGGGAGAGGGTTGGGGAGAGGGCCGGCATGTCCACGAAGTGAAGTGCTGCACTTCGTTGATGCTCCGGCCCTCTCCCCCGGCCCCTCTCCCGCAAGCGGGCGAGGGGAGAAAGCAAGCGGAAAAATGTAGCGTCGAGGCCGGCCAAAACGCCCCCACCAAGGCCGCCCGGCTAATCGGCGATGAACCCTAATATGGTGGCCGCTTGACTCCCTCGACCGCCCTTGTCCATCAACAAAAATGCCGCCTGAAACGGCGGCCTTTTTGTCAGCGGAAGTGCGGATTGCCCGGATCAGGCGAACGTATCGATCTCGCCGCGCGCCAGCACTCGTGTAGACCGGACCACCGGTTCCGCCGGGGCGGAGGTCTCGGTGCCAGCCAGAGTGCCCGTGCCGAAGGCCGCTTGCCCCCGCCCGTTGCCCGGCGCTTGCTGCTGTTGCTGTCCATTGCCGGCCTGGCCGGCAAAGCCGTCCGCACCGATGGAAGTCTGTCCCAGCTGGATGCCGTTCTCTGACAGCGCGGTGCGCAGGTGCGGCAGCGCCGCTTCCACCGCGGCGCGTACCGCCTGGTGCGGCGAGACGAACTGGGCCTGCGCCTGGTCGTTGACCACGTTGAGCACGACCTTCAGCGGGCCGAGGTCAGGTGGGTTCAATTGCAGCTCGGCGCTCTGCGCGCCCTGGGTGCTGAGGCGGATCATCTGCTGGCCGAGGGCCTGCGGCCACTGGCTGTCGTACAGCGCCGGAGTGACCGTCGCGCGAGCGGCTGCGGCCGCGGCAGCCGCCGGGGCCTGGGCCGTTTGCTGGGCGGCGAGCGTGGCGGCCAGGGCTGGCGTGTCGGCGGCGCTGGCTGATGCGGTGGTGGCCTCGGTGGCGCGCGCCGCCGCTTGCGCGGCGGCGAACAAGGTAGCGGCCGGGCGCCCATCGCCGGTGGCATTGCCGGTGCCATTGGCGGCGGCAAGCGGATCGGCGCGATGCTGGCCGACGCCGCCGTCGGGCTGCTGGCCGGCGTTGTCCTGCTGCGCGGGCATGCCGGCAGCCGGCACGGATTGCGCGAGGGCAGCGGCGGACCTGGCGTCGGTGGCGGCCGGCGCGCCGCCCTGCATCGCGGCGCGTTGCGAGGCGATGGTGGCGAGCGTGTCGGCGGCGGAAGGCTGGGCGGGCTTGGCTTCGGCGGTCACGACCTGCAGCGTGCCGGGCAATGCGGTGTCGCCCCGCAGCGCCGGTGCCGGGGCGCTGGCAAGGTCGGCTGTGTCGGCAGCCGCCGGCTGCGCGGCGCCGGCCAGCGCGGCTTGCAGGGCAGCGCTGCTGCCTGCGTCGGCGGCCGAGCCGACCGCTGCGGTGGCAGCGCCGGCCGCTGCGGACGATGCCGTTGCCGTTGCCGGCAGCAGCAACGCCAGCGCCGCGGCGGCGGCTGCGGCATCGGCGGCAACGGTGCTGTCATCGTCTTCCTTGGCCTTGTCGGCGGTGTCCGTCTTTCCCGCCGGCGCGGCTTGCGGCTTGCCGGTGTCGGCACGAGCCGGCTCCGGTGCTGCCTGCTTGTGGCTCGCAGACTTTTCCTGCCCAGCGTCTGTGTCGCGGGCCCTGGATGCCGGGACTTGCTGCGGGCTGCTTTCGCGGGCGCGCGTCAGTACGTCGCCGAAGCCGCTGGTGTCGCCGCTGGCTCGCTTGACGCTTTCGGCTGCACTGCCTGCCGCCTTGGCGGCATTGGCGGTGTTGCTGACAATCTGGCTGATATCGATCATGTCTTTCTGCTGCGGATTTCCGGTTGCTGTCTCGGCTTAACTGAGCCGGCTTAACTAAGCCCGCTTAACTGAGCCCGCTTAACTAAGCCCGCTTAACTGAGCCCGCTTAACTAAGCCCGCTTAACTGAGCCCGCTTAGCCGAGCCGGCTGGCGGCGGTGCGCGCCAGCCGGGCCGCGTATTCGTCGTTGGCGCGCTGCTCGCGCCGCGCGGTGACCTGCTCTTCCCTGGCATCGGCACGCGCGATCAGCGTGTCGAAGGAATTCAGGCGGCGCTTCTGGTGCTGCCAGCGGTCGCGCCCGGCCAGCAGGTCGGCTTCGGCCTTGGCCAGCGCCGCGGTCTGCTGGCGGATGGCGTGGTCGAGCGAATCGAGGAAGCGCGAAAAGTCCTGCCAGCGGCTCGATGTCATGCCCTCCGCCGCCACGGCCTGCATGCGGGCGCGGTACTCCTGGCGGTATTGCGTCAGCTGGTTCAGCTGCTGCTCCGCCTGCGTGCGCAAGCCCTGCAGCCGGCCGAGTTCGCGCGCGGCGGCATCGGTATCGTTCTGGGCGAGGTCCGCCAGGGTATTAAGCGGTGAAGGCTTGGCCATGTTCACTCCTGTCGAAGAGGCTGTGCAGCTGGGCGATGGCGTCGTGGTAGCCGGCGCGCTGGTGGACGTCCTGTTGCAGGTAGGCTTCCATGCGCGGATGCAGGCGGATCGCGAGATCCAGCTCGGGATCGTTGCCCGGCACGTAGGCACCCACGCTGATCAGGTCGCGGTTGCGCTGGTAGCGCGACATCAACTGCTTGAAGCGGCGCACCGAGGCGAACTGCTCATGCGGGATCAGCGCGGTCATGGCGCGGCTGATGGAAGCCTCGACATCGATGGCGGGGTAGTGCCCCGATTCGGCCAGGCTGCGCGACAGCACGATATGGCCGTCCAGGATCGCGCGCGCCGAATCGGCGATCGGGTCTTGCTGGTCGTCGCCTTCGGTCAGCACGGTGTAGAACGCGGTGATCGAGCCGCCGCCCTCGGGGCCGTTGCCGGTGCGCTCGACCAGCGTCGGCAGCTTGGCGAACACCGATGGCGGATAGCCCTTGGTTGCGGGCGGTTCGCCGATCGCCAGCGCGATCTCGCGCTGCGCCATGGCGTAGCGCGTCAGGGAATCCATGATCAGCAGCACGTGCTGGCCCTGGTCGCGGAAATACTCGGCCAGCCGGGTCGCATAGGCGGCGCCCTGCATGCGCAGCAGCGGCGAGCAATCGGCTGGCGCCGCCACCACCACCGAGCGCCGGCGGCCTTCCGGCCCCAGGATGTTTTCGATGAATTCCTTGACCTCGCGGCCGCGCTCGCCGATCAGGCCGACCACGATCACGTCGGCGCTGGTGTAGCGCGCCATCATGCCCAGCAGCACGCTCTTGCCCACGCCCGAGCCCGCGAACAGGCCCATGCGCTGGCCGCGGCCCACCGTCAGCATGCCGTTGATGGCACGCACGCCGGTATCGAGCACGGTTTCGATGGGGGCGCGCATCAGCGGGTTGATCTGCTCGCCGGCCAGCGGCACCTCCATCGCCGCGGTCAGCGGACCCAGGCCATCGAGCGGACGGCCCGCGGCGTCGAGCACGCGGCCGAGCAGGCCCGCGCCGACGGGCAGGCGCTTGGAGCCCGGCTCGCGCGGCGCGGCGATGGAAGTGCCGCTGGCCGGCTGCGGCGATGGCTCCAGCGGATAGACACGCGCGCCCGGCAGCAGGCCGACCACGTCGGATTGCGGCATCAGGTAGAGGCGGTCGGCCCCGAAGCCCACCACTTCCGCCTCGGCGGTGCGGGGTGCGTTGCTGTCGGCGCTGAACTGCCCGGCGGGCAGTTCGATCAGGCAGTCGCTGCCCACCGGCAGGCGCAGGCCCACGGCCTCGAGCACCAGGCCCGCGGCACGCGTCAGGCGGCCGCAGCTGCGCTTGCTGTCGAGGCCGGCAATACCGGCTGATGCAGTTTCAAGCGCACCGACCCAGCGTTGCGTATGCTGGCCCGATGCGCCATCCGGCGCGGCATGAGCGGCGGATGGAGCCATGGCTTGAGCGACGGCCTCAGTCATGCGGCGGCTCCCACGGATCGTTGCGGCCCAGCGCCTTGACCACGCGCGTCCAGCGCGTGGCCAGCGTGGCGTCGCGCTCGCCGCTGGCGGCGCTGGCGATGCAGCCTCCGCGCGCCACCGTCGGATCCGGGCGCACGGTCCAGCCCGCGGCTTCCAGTTCGGCTTGCAGGTGCGTCTCGACCAGCGCCACGTCGTCAGGATGCAGCAGCACGCTGGGCGCCCCCTGCAGCGCGGGCTCGCTGGTCAGCAGCTCGCGCACGGCGGGCAGCAGCACCGAGGGATCCTCGGCCACAGTGGTGCGCACCAGTTGGCGCGCCACGTCCAGCGCCAGCGTCACGAGCGCGCGCGCAACCTGATCGTCGACGCCCGCCAGCGCGCCCCGGAAATTCGTGGCCAGCGCCTGCAGCTGCGCGGCCTCGTTGCGCGCCGCCTCCAGCCCGCGCGAGTAGCCTTCACGGTGGCCGTCGCCATAACCCTGGGTCTGGCCCTGCGTGTAGCCCTGCGCATAGCCTTCCTTGCGCGCGCCTTCGCGCATCGCATCCAGCGCCGCGAAATCGATCGGCGGCGGCGCGGGCTCGGCTGGCATGAGGTCGGCCGGTGCCTCGGGCGCGATATCGCGCGGGTCGAGCGAGCCCATCTGCCAGCGCTGCCAGCCGGCGCCGCCACCGCGCGCCCGGCGCGGCGGCTCGAACGGCGCGAAGCCGCCGCCGTGCGCGCTGTCAGGAGGATCGCCGCGCACCGCGCCGCGTGCGCTCAGTGCGTTGAGTGTGTTCGAGCCGCGCTCGGGTAATGCATCAGACATAGGCATCGTCGCCTCCGCCGATCTGGACTTCGCCCGCATCCGCCAGGCGTCTCACCACCTGAAGGATGGCCTTCTGCTCGGCCTCGACCTGCGACACGCGTACCGGGCCGAGCGCATCCAGGTCCTCGCGCAGCATTTCGCCGGCGCGCGTGGACATGTTGCGGATGAACTTGTCGCGCAATTCCGACGGCGCGCCCTTGAGCGCGACGATGAGCGACTCGGTGGCGATTTCCTTGAGCACGCGCTGGATGCCGCGGTCGTCGACCTCCAGCAGGTTCTCGAACAGGAACATCTCGTCGATGATCTTCTGCGCCAGGTCGCCGTCGTGCAGGCGCACGCCGTCGATGACCGCCTCTTCGTGCGCGGTGCTCATCAGGTTGATGATCTCCGCCGCAGTGCGCACGCCGCCCATGCGGCTGCGCTTCAGGCTCTGGCCCGCCAGCAGCTTGGTCAGCACGTCGGTCAGTTCCTGCAGCGCGCCCGGCTGCACGCCGCCGAAGGTGGCGATCCGCAGGATCACGTCGTTGCGCAGGCGGTCGGTGAACAGGCCCAGCACTTCCGACGACTTCTGGCGGTCCAGGTGGATCAGGATGGTGGCGATGATCTGCGGGTGCTCGTCGCGGATCAGCTCGGCGATCGAGGTCGCGTCCATCCAGTTGAGCGAGTCGATGCCGCTGCCCGGGTCGCGCGATTCCAGGATGTCCTCGATCACCGACTGCGCGCGCTCCTCGCCCAGCGCCTTGTTCAGCACGCTGCGGATAAAGGCGCTGGAATCGACGTTCAGGGCCAGGTACTGCTCGGTCTCCGAGCGGAACTCGCCCAGCACGTCGGCCATTTCCTCGCGCGTGACCGAGCTGAGCGTAGCCATGGCGGCGCCCAGTTCCTGCACCTCGCGTTGCGACAGGTGCTTGAACACCTCGGCCGCGGCATCCTCGCCGATCGCCATCATCAGGATGGCGCTCTTCTGCAGGCCGCTGGCGGAGGTTTCCTTGGAGATAGCCTTAGCGGTGGTCATTGGCAATCCAGTTCTTGATCACGCTGGCGACCAGGCGCGGGTCGCGCTGTGCGGCGTCGCGCACCAGCGCGAGGTCGCTTTCATACTTGGCGGCAAGCCGCAGGACTTCCGGATTGGCCGGCTCTTCCGGCGGCAGCAGCACGGCCTCGGTCTCTTCCTTGGCTTCCGGTGCCGGCAGCGGCGGCGTGGTGTAGCGGCGCAGGATCGGGCGCGCCACCTTGAACCACGCGAACAGTGCCAGCAGTGCCAGCAGCAGGTAGCCCGCGCCGGTCTTGCCCAGGTCGATCATTTCAGGTTGCTTCCACAGAGGGACTTCCGGCGTGACCTCGCGGTCCACGGTGAACGGGCTGTTGACCACGTTGATCGAGTCGCCTCGATCGGACGAGAAGCCCATCGCCTCCCGGGTCAGGTTCTGGATCTGCGCCAGCAGCGCTGGCGGCAGCGGCTGGGCCACCATCTTGCCCTTGGCATCGGCCACCTGGCGGTAGTTCACCACCACCGCCACCGACAGCCGGCGCACGCCGCCAGGCGCCTGCTGCACGTGGCGCACGGTGCGGTCGAGTTCGTAGTTGACGGTGGAATCGCGGCGGTTGCTGCTCGGGCCGCTGGGGCCGGCCTGGCCGTTGGCGGTGCTGGCCTGCGCGCCTTGCGCGGCCTGGCCTTGTTGGCCCTGTTGACCCTGTTGTCCGGCCGCGGGTGCGCCGGCCTGTCCAGGCGCCTGGCCCGCACGCGGCGTCTGCGGCGTGGTCACCGGCGCGACCGCGGCAGCCGGCGGCTGGTTGGACAGCGCACCGGGCACGCCGCCCGGCGGCGTCGCGCCCTGCTGGTTCGACTCGCTGGTCTGCTGGCTGCGGATGGCCGAGCGGGTGGGATCCTGGTTGGGCTTGTAGCTCTCGTCGGTGTGCTCGACGATGGAGAAGTCCACGTCGGCGGTCACCTGCGCACGCACATTGTCCTTGCCGACGATCGGCGCCAGGATCGCCTCGATGCGCTTCAGGTAGTTCTGCTCCAGCGCCTGCACGTACTTGAGCTGGGTGGCGTCGAGCATGCGCTCGTTGCCGGAGTTCGACAGCAGGTTGCCGTGCTGGTCGACGATCGAGATCGACTTGGGCGTCAGCTCCGGCACGCTCGACGACACCAGATGGCTGATCGCCGCGACCTGGCCTTCGTCGATGGCGCGGCCCGGATAGAGCTGCAGCACGATCGAGGCGGTGGGCTTCTGGCGCTCGCGCACGAACAGGGTCGGCTTGGGAATCGCCAGGTGCACGCGGGCCGACTGCACCGCCGCGATCGATTCGATCGAGCGCGCCAGCTCGCCTTCCAGCCCACGCTGGTAATTGACCTGTTCGGCAAACTGGCTGATGCCGAACTTCTGGTTGTCCATCAGCTCCATGCCCGCGGTGCCGCTCTTGGGCAGGCCCTGCGAGGCCAGACGCAGCCGCGTCTCATGGACTTTCTCGGCCGGCACCATCACCGCGCCGCCGCCTTCGGCGAACTTGTACGGCACGTTCATCTGCTGCAGCGACTGCAGCACCGCGCCACCATCGCGCTCGGACAGGTTGCTGTACAGCACCTTGTAGTCCGGCGCGCGCGACCACAGCACGCCCACGGCGATGGCCGCGGCCAGCGCCGCGCCGCCCAGCATCAGCGGCAGCTTGGGGTTGGCCTTCAGCCGCTCCAGCACCTCGGCCGGCCGGCCAGGCATGGCAACCGCCGCGGTCACGCGCGTGCTCCTGCGCCGGCGCCGCGATGCTCGCGACGGCTCGGACGGTGATGGCGGCCATGGTCGTCGGCGCGGCCCATGGCGCGGCTGACGGCGCGGCTCACATTACGCTGCAGAGAAAACACGCGTACTCCCGGATCGATGGTTGGTCTGGCGCGTGCCGGAGAAAACCGCTGGGCGATTGCCCGCGCTTCTCCGGCACGGTGGCAATGATCGGCCAGACTTGAGTAGGACAATCCCGCAAACAGACCCGGTTTTCCGCCCGATTTCGGGCCATGGCGCGTGCGTGGCGGCAGGTACTCTGCAAACCGTTGAAAATCGGTGCGACCCTTCTGCCTGGATGGCATGGATGTGATGGATGGGACGCGCCACCGACTGACCCGGCCACCGCCCGGCCCATGACGACGCTATGACCACTATTTCTTCCATCGAGGCCATGCTGCAGCAACTGCGTGGCCTGTCACAGGTTGCCTCGGGCAACAGCGCCACCCAGTCGGCGCCGGTAGCCGGCGGCGGTTTCGCCAGCGAGCTGCAACGCTCGCTGGGCAAGATCAACGCGGCGCAGGAGCGCGCGTATGGCCAGGCCGAGGCCTTCGAGCTGGGCAAGCCGGGGGTCGCGCTCAATGACGTGATGATCGACCTGCAGAAGGCCAATATCTCGTTCCAGACCGGGGTGCAGGTGCGGAACCGGCTGGTGCAGGCGTATCAGGAAATGATGAGTATGCCGATCTGAGTAGGCGGCGGTGCCGCTTGCAAGTAATGAACCCCTGGGCGACGTTCGAGCGACGCTTATGAACCGAAGCGTGAACGCAAGCCGCTAGCGGTGGTGATCGCTCCCCTCTCCCGCGAAGTGGGAGAGGGGTGGGGGAGAGGGCAGGAGCATCCACGAAGTCAATCGCCTCAGTACTGCCAGCGCCTGCCCTCTCCCCCGGCTCCTCTCCCGCAGGCGGGAGAGGGGAGCAAACCTGGCGCGCACCAATGGCCGACGCCGGCTCACATTTCGGCCGGACCATCCATGCCCGATTCCAGGTGATAGATCCACGCCAGCAGTTCGGCCACCGCCACGTACAGCTGCGGCGGGATCTGGCTGTCCAGGTCCACCTGCATCAGCAGGTTGACCAGCGTGGGCGAGTCGTGGATATAGACACCCGCTTCTTTGGCACGGGCAATGATGGCCTCGGCCACCACGCCATAGCCCTTGGCGACCACGCGCGGGGCCTGGTTGTCGTGCTGGTAGCTGAGTGCGATGGCCGCGCCGCGGTCTGCTGCGCTTTCGCTCATGAAGCGGCTCCGGCAGCCAGGTCGTCCTGGGTCTGGATATTGAGCCGCTGCAGCGGAATTCCCTGGGCTTCCAGCCGGCTGCGCAACAGCGGCCGCGCGGCGATCAGGCGCGCCGCGATATCGGTCTCGCCAGTGGCCAGACGCGCTTCCAGTCCGGATGGGCCCAGCGTCAGCAGGGCTTCGACGGTACCAAGGCTGGGCAGCTGCAGCCGGATCCGGGTCGACCACGGCCGGCTTGCGTCGTCGGGGCCTTGGCCGCTCGCCTCGGGATCCGTACGCTGGATGTCCCACGCCATGGCTGCGCCCGGCCAGGCTTCGCCAGCGAAGCGGAACTGCTGCGTGGCGAGCAGTTCGAGCTGCTGGCGCACCACGCCTTCGGTTGACGGATGAATCGCCGGCCCGGCGGGTGCCGCCTGCCGGGCGGCTTCGCTGGCGAGGCTATCGGCATCGCCGGTGCGTGCCGCATGGGCTGCCACCGTTTCGGCAGCCGCCGGGCGCACGGCATCCGCGGCGGCCTGGTAGGCCTGCGTCGCCAGCATGCCGGTGGACGGACGTGGCGGTGGTGTGTCCGCATCGCGGCTATACATGGCAGCGGAGCCAGTCCCCTGGCGCACACCTTGTTCAGAAGGGGCGTGGCTGTGCGCTACGCGCGGATTGCGTGGCGAGGCCAGGGCTTCGGCCAGGACTTGCGAGGCCGGCAGCAGCGGCGGTGTGCCAATGCGAGGCACGTCACCGCTGGCCGGTCCGGTGTAGGTCAACATGGCCGAGGCGGAAGCCTGCGACTGCGCAGTGGATGGTTGGCCCGATGCCGCCTGCGATGCCGGACGCGGCACGCCTGCCTGCGGCTCCGGCAGGATGGTCGACAAAGGACGCGCGCCGCCGACCCACTGCGCCAGGTGCGACTCATAGAACAGCCCGCTTTGTCCCACCGCATTCGCCAGCGCCGCCGCGGCGGCCTGCATCGAACCGGCTGCCGGCGGTGCGGGCAACAACGGCGTACCTGGCTTGACTGGTGGCGGCTCGGCGCCCTCCATGACCGCCAGGATCGCGCGCGCGGCACTGCTCAGCGACTCACGCGTGGATGTGCCCGGCAGCAGTGCGGCCTGCGCCGGCATGCCATTTGCGCCGGCGGCCTGCTGGCTGTGGCGGATCGCCTGGCCGGTGGAATTCTGGACACTCGATTCCGTGGCCTCGGATACGGGCTGCAGCGCGGCCAGCTTGTCGATTGCCAGCGCGGGGCGCAGCAATTGCGGGTCCGGGGCCTGACCGGGAGCCAGGCCTGGTGGCAGGTGGATGCCGGTCATTTGTCAGGGAGCAGCGGTCAGGGTGAAGCGGTCAGGGTGAAGCGGGAAAAGTCGGCGCGGCGCGGGGCCGTACGCGTGTGTGGTCAGGCGAGGGGGGCGCGCCGGTGCCGGCGCGCGGTATTTGCCTGCGTGCCGCTCAGGCCATTGCACCGTACGCCGACGCTAACTCCACCTGGCGGCGCGAACTGCTCAGCATGTCGCCGAGCTTTTTCAGCTGAGGCACGGCCAGGTCGCGGATGCGGGCATCGTACGTGAGGATGCGGTCCAGCAACTGGTAGCGGCGCATGCGCTCGGCATCGGAGAACGGGGCTTCGTGGTCGAGCTGCCGCAGGTGTTCGACCTGTTCCAGGTAGCTGCGCTGCAGCTCGGTGACGGCGTCCCAGTCGGCCGCCTGGGCGGCGTCGTACATGCGGGACGACAGGGCCAGGATGGCTTCGTAGCAGGTGACGATGGGGGAGAAGGGTGCCATGTCAGTTGTCCTGTAAGGCAGGTTGCGGCTCATCGATCTGCGCCCACGCCGAAGCCAGGCCTTCCAGCAGGGCGTCCACCTCGGCCAGCAAGGCCGCGTCGCTGCGCAGGTTGGCCAGCATCAGCCGGCGCACCATGTATTCATAGAGCGACTCGAGATTGGCGGAAATTTCGCCGCCAGCGTCATGGTCGAGTACAGCGCGCAGGCCATTGTCGATGATGTCGATGGCTTTGGAGATGGCGTTGCCGCGCTCCGCGATGTTGCCGCCTTCCAGGTGGAATTTGGCGCGCGCGATGGCGGCGCGCGCGCCGTCATACAGCATGGCAATCAGCTTGTGCGGGCTTGCGCTCATGGCGCCGGTGTGAACACCGACCTGGGCGTAGGCGTTTGCGGCTTGGCGGGCGAACATGCGCGTTATCCCCGTAAGTTACTTGGAGCTGCTATTGGTGAGCGCGTTGAACTGCTGCGTCAGATAGCTGCTGGTGCGGTTCATCTGCGCGACGATCAGGTCCAGTTGCGTGAACTGGGCCTTGTAGCGGTCAATGGTTGCATTGACGCGCTCCTCGACGCGGTCATAATCGTCTTCCAGGTCCTTCAGCGTCTTGGTGATGCCGTCCTGGGCCGACTTCAGTGCGCCATCGGTCTTGGTCAGGCTCTCGACATAGTCGCTGACCTGCTTGCCGATGCCACCGCTGCCGCTGGTACTGGAAAACATCGCCGTGACACCGCCAAGGTCGGTATTCAGCGCCTTGGTCAGCTTGGTGTCGTCGAGCGCCATCGTGCCGTCCTTGTTGAACGAGATGCCGACGTCAATCAGCGTCATCGTGCCACCGTTGCCGTTGTCCATCGCGCCGCCCAGCATGCCGCGCAGGCGCGACTGGATCGTCCGCAACGTGCCGTCGCCGGTCAGCGCCGCCGAAGTGCCGGCGTCGGTGTCGAAAGCCGTCAGGCTCTTTGCCGTGCTCTGGATATTGTTGTACGCGGTGACGAATGCCTGGACCGATGCCTTGATCGCATCGTTGTCGCGTGTCACCACCAGCGAGGTGGTGCCGGTCTTGCTCAGGTTCATGGTCACGCCCTGCGCCGCGTCCACCACCGAGTTGCTCTGGCTGACCACGTCGATGCCGTTGATCTTCAGCGTGGCATTGGCCGGCGGAACCTTTTGCTGCATCTTGTTGGCGGCAGGCGCGGCCGCCGGGTCGAAGGCGACCACGTTGTTCAATGCGGCATCTGCCGACGACACGCGCATCGTCGCTTGCGTGCCGGACTTGTCGGAAGTCAGCACCAGGCGGTAAGGCGAGGCGCTGCCGTCGTTGACGATGCTCGCGGTCACGCCGATGCCGGCCTTGTTGATGGCGTCGCGCACGCCTTCCAGCGATGCGTTGGCCGGGATGGTGACCTTCTTGGTGCTGGTGGCGGCGCCGCCGGTGGCCAGCGCTTCGCCAAAGTCGAAGGTGATCTCGCCCCCGCCGATCGCGGCCTTCTGGTCGGCGACGTTGCTGCTCACCAGCGACTGCGCCGTGGCCAGCGTATTGACGGTGATGCTGTAGTTGCCCGGAACCGCGTTGGCGGCGGTGGTCACCGACATCACGTCGGTGGAGCCGACGGTGGCCTTGACCGCGCCGAACGTGTCGGCGCTGGCCAGCTTCTTGGCCGCGGCCTGGTATGCCGACAGCACGCTTTGCAGCTGGCTGAAGGCCGAGAGCTTGGTCTGGTAGCTCTTGGCCTGATTGTTGATCGCGGTAAGCGGCGCCTGTTCAGCCGTCTTGAGCTGGTCCAGCAGGGAGCTCAGGTCCAGGTTGGAGCCGATGCCGATGGAGGAGATCGTGGCCATGGTTGTCGTGCCTTTTCTTCAACTGTTGTTCGTTTGCGCGGCGTGGTGCGACGGTGCGTGGCGTCAGGCAATCAGGCCGTCTGGCTGACTAGCAGTCCCTGCAGCTTGTCCATGGCCCGGGCGATGCGCAGCACCTCTTCCGTGGGCATCTGGCGGATCAGGTCGCCGGTTTCCTTGTCGATCACCTTGGTGATGATGCGGTTGGTGTCTTCGTCGATCTCGAAACGCAGGCCGATCGAGGTGGTCTTCAGCGCATCGGCCAGCTCGCCGAGCGCGGCCTGTGCATCGCCGGAAGCGGTGCTGTCGTTGATCGGCCTTGCCGTGTCGCCTCCCGCTCCGGTGACCCCGGCCGGCGGCGGCGCGCGATGCGCTGCGGCCGCATTGGCGGACTGCATATCGGACGGCACGCGGACTGTGCCGGGGTTCACGATCGGGGATGGCGGCATGATCTGCTCCGTCCAGAACGGAAGATTCCAGGTTGGGCTTGAAACGCTTGGCTCGCAGCGGCCTGCCAGCGAAACGCTCCAGCGGATCGGACAAAAAGGCCGGGCCTCGCGGCCCAGCCTTCTGTACATGGCGCGGATGCGATTAACGCAGCAGCGACAGCACGCTCTGCGTGGTCTGGTTGGCTTGCGACAGCACCGAGGTGCCAGCCTGCTGCAGGATCTGCGCGCGGGTCATGTTCGACACTTCCGTGGCGTAGTCGGCGTCCTGGATGCGCGAACGCGAGGACGACAGGTTGGTCACGGTCGTGCCCAGGTTGGCGATGGTGGAGTCGAAGCGGTTCTGCACGGCACCCAGCGAGCTGCGCAGGTCGTCAACGATCTTCAGGGCGGCATCGATCTTCTTCAGCGGGTCGACGGTGGAAGCACCGGCGAATTCAGCCGTGGCGCCGGCGCCGCTCAGCACGATGTCGGTACCGGTGTAGTCGAAGTCGGTCGGGGTGGCACCGCCGTTGGCCAGTGCGCCAGCGCCGACGGCGAAGTTGCGGCCCTGGATCGTCGCGTAGGCAGTGACGGCACCAGTGCTGTCGGTGCCAACCTTGACCAGCTGGTTGGCCAGCGCGGTCGCGGTGGTCACGCCATTGTCCGGGTCGGTGAACTCGAGGTCGGCACGGTTCAGCACGACGTTGCCAGTGGTATCGTCAACCGAAGCTGCGTAGTAGTCGTCGCCCGACTTGACGACGAAGTTGGCGGTGGCGGCGCCCGCGGCGTTCTTGACGTTGTGCAGGCTCAGGCTGCTGGCCGACACGCCCAGCGAGGTGGCGGCGGAGGACAGGTCGACAGCTTCCGGCGTACCGCCAGTGTTCGTTTGCGTGATTGCTTCGCTGACGTTCAGGGCGTTGCTGCTCAGGCTGAAGCCCTTCAGGCCCAGGGTGCTGGAGTCGATCTGCTTCAGGTCGATGGTGATGGTCTCACCGTCGTTGGCACCAACCTGGATGGTCAGCGGCTTGGCGTTGGCGGACAGCACCTTCACGCCATTGAAGTCAGTTTGCTGCGAGGTGCGGTCGACTTCCGCCAGACGCTGCGAGATTTCGTCCTGGATCGACTTCAGGTCCGAAGCCGAGTTCGAGCCGTTGGCGGCCTGCACGCTCAGTTCACGGATACGCTGCAGGTTGTTGTTGACTTCGGTCAGCGCGCCTTCAGTCGTCTGCGCCAGCGAGATGCCGTCGTTGGCGTTGCGCTGGGCTTGCGTCAGGCCCTTGATGTTCGCGGTGAAGCGGTTCGCAATCGCCTGGCCAGCTGCGTCGTCCTTGGCGCTGTTGATGCGCAGGCCCGACGACAGACGCTGGATCGCCGTGTTCAGCGACGATTGCGAAGCGTTCATGTTGTTCTGAGTCATCAGAGACAACGAATTGGTGTTAATGACTTGCGCCATTTACGACTCCTATTTGCAAAGTTTTCTGGCATTCCGGCTGCTAGCCGTAACGTTGGCTGCCTGCTTTGCAGGGCGTAGAGTGCCTCCGTTGCAAAGGTTATCGACCGCCCCCGGCAAAGGTTTAGAGTGATCTCTGCAAGAGTTTCGGGGGGTATCGCCCGGGGCGCACTGGCGTGCGCCGGCCTGCCGAAAGGCTTCAGGAGTGTGGCGTTGCGATGCCTGCTTCAGCGCCGCTTGCGCGTACGCGGTATATAAATCGGCACGAATTCCGCCGCGATCGCCGGATCGATTCCCACGGCCGGCGTGTCCAGCGGCGTCACCAGGCAGATCGCCTGCTTGTAGACGATGGTGGGCTGCGGATCGTCCAGCCGCCGGCCGAGCAGCACCATATAGTTGTCCGTCGCCAGCACGATCCCCTGCAGTCGCGTTCCATTGGACAAATGGACAACCACCGGCGCGCGGTCGGCGGAATGGGCGGCGAGGTGCTGGTATTGCAGTTCTTTTCGGCTGGAGCGCTTGGGCCGGATTTCCTTCTTCTTCACAACGACTCCGGAAGAGCCCGCAAGGGTTCTGGCGGCTGATGACGGTCCGTTGGCCGGCGGCTGGATGGGCGGCGCGGCCAGGGCGGCAGGGAAAAGATCCGCTCTCGGAACCGGCCTCGGTTCGGGACGTCGGCGCCGCGGCGCCTGTGAGCCTCGCGAACGGGCTCCGGGGCGTCGCGCACATGCCGGCGAGGGGCGCTGCCAGAAGAGAAGGGGAATACTTCAGAGCTGAGAGTAACAAAGATTTACAAGGGTTGACGGGCGGAGTGCCGCGCCGGGACTAGAGTCTTTGCTCTATAAAATTTATTGCGCTCTTGGTTATTGTGTTGTAGGGATTTTGTGCGGCTGCACAATGATCTTCGCCCGGCTGCGTTCGCCAGCCTTGGCCGCAGCGGGGGCTCGCAGCAAAATCTGAAAGAAAACCAAAAATCGCGATGAAGTGACCCTAAGGCCAAAATCGCTAAAAGTGCGCGAATTGCCGCACGACGCATAAGGGATTTCCCTGATAGAAACGGGATTTACACCTCATGTAAGCGCGTCTATATTCTTGGCTCGAGCTTGTGTTGAGCTCGAGCAGTCCTGGAAAGCCTACGAGCACCCCGCGCGTGGGCTTCTTTTTTTTGGTGCCCACGTCATTTGGGTCGCGCTCTGTGGCGCTGTGGTCGTAAATAAACCGACCGTTCGGGATGCCCAGCGTGATTAAAAGCCACCTTCCGGACAGGCAATCCACCGAACTGCGGGTGTTTTTGCCTCTAATTCTCATTTCCATTCAAGAACTGTTCGCTGACCGCCGATAGGGCGGCTGCGCTGCCGTATTGCCGTCGTCCGGCCCCGGCAGGAACGCGCTCGTACGGACATTAAAACATTCAGTTCAGGAGGGAGCGTAGTGATGGCATGGTTTCGGAACATTGGCATCGGGGTCCGGCTGTCCCTGGCTTTTTCGGCGGTGGGGCTGTTGCTGGTGGGCATTGCCTTGTCGGGCGTCTATGCCCTGGGCGGCATGAACGAGGCGATGCGCATGACCGTGGAAGGCCGCCTGCTGAAGGTGCTGGACCTGAACCGGGTCAAGGAAGACGCGCAGGTGGTCGGCATCATGGTGCGCGACGCGACGCTGACCGAAGACCCCGCCATGGCTGCGCAGAATGCCGAGCGCATCCAGGCGCTGCGCAGGTCGACGCAGGAAACGCTGGCGGAGATGGGCAAGGTGATGGAGGCGTCCGGCCGACCGGACCTGCAGAAGCGCTTTGCCGAGCTGGAGGCGGCGCAGCACGCGTATGACGGCCAGCTCGACATGGTGCTGCGCCAGGTCGGCGCCGGTGAATTCGCCGGCGCGCGGGCGGCGCTGGTGGTGACGCTGCCGGCGGCGCAGGGGCCGTACTTCGAGCAGCTCGGTGGCATCGTGGCGATGGGGCGGGCCGGCGCGGTCGCGGCGGTCAAGGAATCGGACGCGCGCTACGCCTGGACCCGCAACATGCTGCTGGGCATGGCCGCCGCGGCGGTGGCGCTGGCCGCGTTGCTGGGGTTGGCGATCACGCGTTCGGTGACGCGTCCGGTGCGGCAGGCGCTGCAGGCCGCCGAGGCGCTGGCCAGGGGCAACCTGCGCTACCGCGTGGCGGTGCGCAGCCGCGACGAGACCGGCCGCATGCTCGCTGCGCTGGAACATGCCTTCCGCCACCTGTCGGGGCTGGTGCAGGGGATCCAGCGCGCCTCGGGTTCGATCGAGGGCGCGACGCGCGAAATCTCGCGCGGCAACGCCGACCTGTCGGTGCGCACCGGCCAGCAGGCGGCGTCGCTGCAGCAGACCGCCGCGTCGATGGAGCAGCTGACCTCGACCGTGCGCCAGAACGCCGACAACGCGCGCCAGGCCAACCAGCTGGCGCTGAACGCGTCGGAGGTCGCTTCCGAGGGCGGCCGCGCCGTGCGCGCGATGGTGCAGACCATGGAAACCATTTCCCGGTCGTCGTCACAGGTGGCCGAGATCACCGGCGTGATCGAAAGCATTGCCTTCCAGACCAATATCCTGGCGCTCAACGCCGCGGTGGAGGCCGCGCGCGCGGGCGAGCAGGGGCGCGGCTTTGCCGTGGTGGCGACGGAGGTGCGCAGCCTGGCGCAGCGTTCCTCGGCGGCCGCCAAGGAGATTGCCAGACTGATCGGCGGCTCGGTCCAGCAGGTGCGGGAAGGGGCGTGCCAGGCCGAGCAGGCCGGCCGCACCATGGACGATATCGTCGGGGCCGTCGGGCGCGTGACGCATATCATCGGCGAGATCTCCGCGGCCAGCGCCGAGCAGACTACCGGCATCGAGCAGGTCAGCCTGGCGGTGACGCAGATGGAAGGGGTGACCCAGCAGAACGCGGCACTGGTCGATCAGGCCGCCGCGGCCGCGCAGAGCCTGTTGCACCAGGCCGACGGGCTGGTGTCTGAAGTCGGCCGGTTCGAAGTGGAGGCGCCGGCGGCGCCGGCGACCGAAACCGTGATGCCCGCCGCACTCGCGGCCGCCGCCCGGCCGGCACCTCGTGCCACGCCTGCTGTCTCGCGCGTGCTCCCGCCGACTCTCCCGCGCGCGCTCCCGCCCGATGTCCCTCGCACCTCGGCCGCAGCGAAGCGGAAGGCAGAGCCGGCACGCACCAAGGCGCCGGCCGCCAGGAAAACCAACCTGTCATCCACGGCTGCCGTCGTGCCGACCGCTGCGCCCACGCCGCCGCGCCCGCCCCGCGCCCCTGGCGCGGCCGCGCGTCAGCCCGCGGTACCCGCCGCAGTGCGCGCCCCGATCGAACGCAAGCCGCAGAAGTCCGTGCTGCCGGCACGCAGGCCGGCACTGCCGACCCGTACGCAACCGGCCGTGGCCCACCGCCGCCAGGAGCCGGTGCTGCCGGCCGCGTCGCGCCGCCGCGCAGCGCAGCCGGCCATGGCCGATGGCGGCGACTGGGAGACGTTCTGAGCTGATCCGGCTCGGCGTACCAGCGGCCCTGCGCTGCAGTGCAACGGCTTCGACAACATGGCGTGGGTGATTTCCGCCTACCCGGTGGCATCCATATCGTCGCCGCGCGCCACGCGCCGCCGTGCCCGAGCGGCCAGCCCCGCGCCCAGCGCCCAGCGCAGCGCCGGCGCAAGCACGCGCATGCCGGCCCGCGTGGCCGAGCGTCGCAGCGAAGGCCCGTCGAGGTCCAGTTGCTGCCGCGCCCACGGTGGCAGCAAGGCAATGCCGGCATCGGCAATGATCCGCACCGCCGGTTGCAGCAGAGGGTTGGCCACGGGCATCCTGCGCACCAGCACCACCACTTCACGGGTGCGCTCGCTGGCCTGCAGCTGGGGCCGCATCGCTTCCAGGTAGGCTGCCACCTCCGCGCGTGAGCGCGGCACGTCGGCCGCGCCGAGCAGCAGCGCGATGCGCGCGACCTCGTCGTAATAGCGGTCCTGGTCGCCCTCGCCCAGCGGCCCGACATAGCGCAGGTAGCCCGCCATAAAGCTCGATACCTCGGCCACATGCACCCACGTGAGCAACGCCGGATCCGACGCCGCATAGGGCCGCCCGTCCGGCGCCACGCCAGTGACACCGGCATGGATGCGCCGCACGCGCCCGATCAATGCCATGGCATCGTCGCGGCTGCCGTAGGTGGTGCCGGCAATAAACTGCGCGGTGCGGCCGAGCCGGCCCTGCATGTCGGTGCGAAAGCTGGAGTGGTCCCACACGCCGGCCAGCGCCAGCGGATGCAGCGTCTGCAGCAGCAGCGCGCTGACGCCGCCGGCCAGCATTGCCGGGAAGTCCGCATGCACGCGCCAGCAGACCGCGTCGGGGCCGAACAGGCCGGGGTCGCCGGGCGGGTTGTCATAGTCGAGGGTGAGGCCGGAATTGCTGCGCGTCAGCGCGCGCACGTGCGCGCCGGCGTGCGCGCGCACCCTGGACATCGGTCCAGGCGCGCTGTGTTCGCGCTGGGCGCGGCGGGAGACCGCGGGATCGGCGGGATCGGTGTGGCTGGACAAGACCGTATGGCAAGCAAGAAGACGTCACGGCCAGCATACACGGTAAGCCGCGAGCGCGCGCGACGGGCTGCCGCGGGCAACGGCAAGTCGCATTAGCAAGCTCAGCGAAAAAGGGCCGGGTCTTCCCTTCGGAAGATCCGGCCGATCAAGTTCCGGCGTATGCCCCTGCGGCCGCACCGCATGTTGCTGCCGCACATACCCGGATAGCTGCCTCTATGTCAGCAGGCGAGCCTGACTGCTGAAGTTACTGCTGGCGTTGTCCGCCTTGCTGGCCGCCCTGACCGCCCTGACCGCCCTGACCGCCCTGTTGGCCGCCCTGGCCGCCTTGCTGACCACTGCGTTGACCGCTTTGCTGGCCCGGTTGCGAGCTGCCGCGATCCTGCTGTTGCTGTTGGCCCTGACCGCGGTCCTGGTTACCCATCTGACCGCCGCCTTGTTGTTGTCCAGTGCCGCCTGACTGCTGGCTGCCGCGTTGGCCAGATTGCTGTTCTTGTTGCTTTTGTTCGTCTTGCTTTTGGCCCGACTGCGATTGACCCGGCTGTTGCTGTCCCATTGCTAGTCTCCTTGACGCGGCGGACTGCCGCATTCCCGTTTTTGCAATCGTCATGCCAAGCGCGCACGCGCCGGCAGCGGGCTTGCCCTGTGGCGGGCGGCGCCGCATGCTGCACCCGGCGCGGGTGCCCGCTTTTACAACAGGTGGCCCGATTTACACACCCATGCCGCCGCGGCTCCGGCGTGGCGTTGGGCGAACACGCGGGTATGGACCTTGCGGACTGACAGGTGCCAGGGTTCCCGCGTGCCGGGCGTGCGTCAGGGCTGGTCGCGCTGGAAGCCCGGCGCCGGAACCTCGTACAGGAACAGGAGAGAAAAGCCATGCGATATTCCCGATTTTCCGCGCGCGGCGTGAAGCTGGCCTGCGTGGCCGCGGCGCTTGCAGCGGCGGCTGGTGCCGCGCAGGCGCTTGACAAGAGCGGCCTGATTTTCATCGCGGCGGACAACACGCCGGCGGCGCCGGTCAACTCCGCGCCAGGCATGCCGGGCCGGCCCGACTCCGATCGCGGCGCCAGCGCCGACATGGGCGCCGACAAGGCCAAGCAGGCCGTCGAAGATGGCGCCATCACCACCAAGATCAAGACCAAGCTGCTGACCACCAAGGATCTCAAGTCGACCGGCATCCACGTGAAGACGAAGAACGGCACGGTTGAAGTGGGCGGCACGGTGCCAAGCCAGCAACAGCATGACCTCGCGCTGGACACGATCCGCAGTGTCGAAGGCGTGACGTCGATAAACGACAACCTCAAGGTTTCTTCGCGCTGATCGCTTGCAGCGCAATGCCACGCCGCGCCGGTGCCCGCGTCCGCGCTTGAGCGAAGCGCAGGGCACCGGCGCCAGCGCCGGCTTGCATGATTCAGCTAGGCGGCTTTGCGGCGTGTCGTGCCCGTGCTTTTGCGTGCCGTGGCGTGGGGCTTGGGGTGTGATTTGGCGTGCGATTGAGTGTGGGCTTTGGCCGGCGCATGCTTGGCCGCCTTAGCCGAGGCAGTGCGCTTGGCCGCGGTGCGCTTCGCAGGGGCTTTCTTCGTCGCGGCATGGCGCGCAGGCGTCTTGCGGCGGCTACGGCTCTCGCCGGCGCGGTCGTCCTCGGCCCCGGTATCCGTTGTCGCTTCCGATTCCTCCGCCGGCTTCGCGCGGCGCAGGCCCTTGCCGTCGTCGCCCTTGCGCTCGCCCAGGCTCTTGCGCAGCAGCGCCACCATGTCGATCACCTTCGCGCTGCGGCGCGGCGCTTCTTCGTCCTCGGTGGGCTGGGTCAGCTGGTGCGTCTTGCCGGATTCGACCTTCGCTTCGATGCGCGCCATCATGTCGTCGCGATAGGTGTCGCGATACTGCTCTGGCTTCCAGTCCTCGGTCATGTCCTCGACCAGTTTGGTTGCCATCTCGATCTCGCGCGCATGGGCGCCGCTGCCTTTTGCGCTCGATGCCTTCGGCAGGTGCAGCTCGGAGATCGGCAGCACCTCGTCGGCGAAGCGCATGGTGTTGAGCACCAGCGCGTTGTCGTGGACCAGCATCGCCGCCAGGTGCTGGCGATTGCGCAGCACCACCAGCGCCAGCGCGGCGCGGCCGGTGCGCCGCATCGTTGCATGCAGCAGCGCATAGCCACGGTCGCCGCGCTTGTCCGGCTCGAGGTAGTAGGGGGTGTCGAAGAAGTAGGGCGGAATGCTCTGCGCATCGACAAAGCTGACGATGTCCACCGTCTGCGTGGCTTCGACATTGGCCTGGCGGAAATCCTCGTCGTTCAGCAGCACGTACTCGTCCTTGGCGTACTGGTAGCCCTTGACGATATGCTCCTTGTCGACCGCCTTGCCGGTGCTCTTGTTGATGCGCTGGTAGCCCACCGGGGCCATGTCACGCACGTCTAGCAGGTCCAGGTCGAGCGTCTGGCTGCGCGAGGCCGGCCGCAGGACGACCGGGATGTTGACGAGGCCAAAGGTAATGGCGCCTTTCCAGATGATGCGGGACACTTGACGGCTCCTTTCATGGCGCCGTTATCGATGGCGCCTTTATCGATCGCGCCCTGATCGCGCGCGCGTTGCGGCGGCGGTGGCGGCTGGTCGCCCGGTGGCGGGTCGGAGACGGGCTCGGGAGGGCCAGGCGGCGGCTCGGGCGGCGGGACTTCCGGCGGCTCTCGCGGGGGGATGTCGGGGTCGGGCGTGGTATGCACGTAGGCTCCTTGTCAGAGTGGGTGGCGGAACGGCGAGCGGCCAGCTGAGCGGCAAGCTGAGCTGCCAACGGATCGGCTAAGCGCGCTCCTCGCCGAGCGCATCGAGCAGGCGCGTCAGCGCGTCCAGGTCAGCGGGCTTGACCAGGTGCTGGTCGAAGCCCGCTTCCATCGCGCGCCGGCGGTCCTCGGGCTGGCCGAAGCCGGTCAATGCGACCAGCGTGGCGCCGCGCATCTCGGGCAGCGCGCGCAGCCGGCGCGCGGTCTCGAAGCCGTCCATGGCCGGCATGCCGAGATCCAGCAGCACTACCTCCGGGCGCGCGGCGACGGCGCGCGCGACAGCGGTGGGGCCGTCCGGCGCGGTCACCACGGTGTGGCCCATGGTCTGCAGCGTCATGGTCATGGCTTCGAGCGCGTCGGCGTTGTCGTCCACCACCATGATCCGCCGCGGCACGCTGCTGTGCGCCGCGGACTTGCCGGTGCCGGGATGCCACTTGTGCCACGGCTCGAGCGGCAGCGTGACGCTGAAGGTGCTGCCCTGGCCGGGACCGGGACTGGCGGCGCGGATCGTGCCGCCATGCAGCACGACCAGCTTCTGCACCAGCGTCAGGCCGATGCCGGGGCCATCGTGAGGGAAGGCGTTGCGCGGCGCCGTGCCGTTGCCGATGTTGCCGGTGCTGTTGTCTTTGCCGGCACGTTCATCGCCGGGATCGTGCGGGGCCAGCGGGTCGAACAGCAGCCGCTGCAGCGCCTCGGACAGTCCGGAGCCGTTGTCGCGCACACGCACCGTGACGTGGCCGCCGGCGGAGTCGCTGCCGGAGCGGCCGGCCGCATCGGGGTCGAGCGTGGCATCGACCGTGATCTGGCCGCCCGCGGGCGTGTAGGCGGTGGCGTTGTGCAGCAGGTTGCTGAAGATCTGCGTCAGCCGCACCAGGTCGCCGCGCACCGGCAGCGGTTGCTCGGGCAGCGACAGGCGCAGCGTGTGGCGGCAGGCGTCGATCTCTGGCCGCACGGCTTCGACCGCGGTATTGAGCGCGGCGCGCAATTCCACCAGGTCCTGGCGCAGCGTGATGCTGCCCTGGTTGAAGCGCGAGATATCGAGCAGCTCGTCGACCAGCCGGGTCAGGTGGTGCAACTGGCGGCCGATGATGTCCCGTGCGCGGAACATGTCCTCACGCGAGGGCGACAGGTGCTGCAGCATGTCGGCGGCGCTGCGCAACGGTGCGAGCGGGTTGCGCAGCTCATGCGCGAGCATGGCCAGGAACTGGTCCTTGCGCCGTTCCTCGTCGCGCAGCGTGCGGTCCGCGCGGTTCTGCAGCGTCACGTCCTGGCAGATGCCGGCAATGCGCAGCGGCCGGGCACTGGTGGAATCGGCACGCGCGGCCGCCTGACCCGCGCCGTGGACGGGGAAGGCGCGCGCGCGGATCTCGCGCAACTGGCCATCGGGCCGCGTCATCTGGAATTCGATATCCATGCGGCCGTCGGTCAGCATGTTGGCGAGAGCGGCCACGACGCGCGGGCGGTCGGCCGGAACCAGACGGTCCAGGCAGGGGCGCGGATCTTCCATGACGTCTGCCGCCGCATGGCCCCACAGTGCCTCGAACGATGGGCTGACGAACAGCAGCCGCCGGGCGGCGGGATCGAGGATCCAGACCACGTCGGCCAGCGACTCCGCCAGCTGGCGGAACAGGTCCTCGTTGTCGTGCAATGCCTGCGTGGTGCGGTGGTAGGCATCTTCCGCCCCGCGCAGCCGCAGCAGCGCCTGAATGCTCGACAGGATTTCCTCGGGCTCGGCAGGCTCGACCAGGTAGCCGTCGGCGCCGCAGTTCAGCGCCTCGACCCGCTGGCGCGCCTGGGCCACGCCGGGCGAGGTCAGCAGCACCAGGGTGCGCGCGATCTGCGGGTCGTCCTTGATCAGCCGGCACACCTCCAGTCCGCTGATATCGGGCAGGCGCGAAGACAGCAGTACCAGCGCCGGCACATGCTGGCGCACCAGCGCCAGCGCCGACTGGCCGGTGGCGGCCTCGATCACGGAAAACCCGCTGCGATGGAGGATGCGGCTCTTGACGTAGCGTGGGCCCTCGCGGTCCTCGACGTTGAGGATCAGCGGGGCGCGGCTGGCTTGCGGGCGCATGGTGTCACGCTGACGCGCGCTTTCGCGCACGTCCGCAGCCGATCACGGGCGCGCAGGCGCGCGGCGGGTTCGGAAACAGGTAAAAGCGCACCGGCACCATGCCCTCGTCTGCAAATTTTGCCAGGCCGGGTGATACCTCGGTTGTAGGTATTGCATGCATGCAGAAGTGATTCATTGCCTTCCCCCTTTGTGGTGCTATGCGGCGGCTTATCCACGGGCCCTCGATGAGGCCGTTCCGCTTCGCCGTGGCAAGAGGCGTGCCGGGACCGGCGCCGGCAGCGGGACGCGGTCTGGCTTCAGCGGCGCGCGGCCTCGCCGCTGTGCGCCTCGGCGCTCGGCGAGGTGCCGCCGTGCGGGCCGGCCGAGCCAGGCGCTTCGGCGGCCTTTTGCGGGACCTTGCCTGGCTCGGTGGCGCCCGCTGGGGCGGCGCCCTTGCCGAAGCGCGCGGCCAACTGGTCTTGCACGCGCGTCAGGGCGTCGGCCTGTTGCTTGGCCGTCTCCGCCTCCTTGGCCTTCTTGGCTTCGGCAGCTTGCTGCTGCTCTGGCGTGGGTGCAGGCAGGCGCGCCTGCACCGGCGCGGCGGCGAACGACAGCATCGCGCAGGAAACCAGCAGACTGCGCAGCGCGCGCCGGCTGCGCGGCACGCCGGTGCGTGTGCCAACGCCGGCGGCGCGGATCGTACCGGGAATGCTGAGGTGGGTCATTGCGGTCTCTCCGTAGGTTGCGGCCCGGCGCTCACGCCGGCTGTCTATGGAGAGCGGGGCAAGAAATGTGCCGCGAGTTGTGTTGCGAGAGGCTCAGCCCGCACGCCCGAGCCGCGCCGCGGCACGGGTGATGGCCTGCCGCACGCCGGCGTAGCCAGCCCACGGATCGTCGGCCTGCAAGGCCTCCAGCCGCGGGCCCACGTTGGCGACGGTCCATTGCGCCGCGCTCTCCAGCGTCTCGAGTTCTTCCCACGAGACCGGGATCGATACGCCCAGCCCCGGCCGCGCGCGTGCCGAGAACGCCGCGACGGTGGTCGCGCCGACACCATTGCGCAGGTAATCGATGAAAATCTTCCCTACGCGATTGCGCGCACCGCTCTTGGCGACGAAGCGCTGCGGGATGGTGGCGGCGACGTGGCGCACCACGTCTTCGGCAAAGTCCTTGACTTCGTCCCAGCCCGCGCGCGGCGTGACCGGCACCACCACGTGCAGGCCCTTGCCGCCGCTGGTCTTCAGGAAACTGGCCAGGCCAAGCTCGTCGAGCAGTGCTTTCATCAGCGCGGCGGCTTCCTGCACCTGGTCCCAGGGCAGGCCTTCGCCAGGGTCCAGGTCGAAGATGATGCGGTTGGGCCGGTCGATGCTGCGCTTGCTGGCGTTCCAGGTGTGGAATTCGACCACGTTAAGCTGGGCCGCCGAGACCAGCGCCTCGGCCGACACGATTTCCAGCAGCCCAGGATGTCCCGGCCACAGCGACGGGTCCAGGATGTTGATGCCGTCGACGCGCAGCGTGTCGCCATGGCGCTGGAAGAACTGTTCGCCGCCCACGCCGGCGGGGGCGCGCACCATCGCGATCGGGCGGCCGCGCAAGTGCGGCAGCATCAGCGGCGCGGCCTGCTCGTAGTAGCGCACCAGGTCGCCCTTGGTGAGGCCGGAGGCGGTGTCGATCACGCGCTCGGCATGGCTGATCCTGACTTTGCCGCCCAGCGCGGTGGGATGCTTGCCGTGGGCGCCGGTTGTTGCTGCGGTTCTTGCCGGGGCGTTTTTTGCGGGGGCTTTATCGGCTGTCTTCGAAGTGGTCTTCGCTGCCGCCTTCTTTACCGTCGTCTTTACCGCCTTCTTTTCCGTCTTCCCCGCGGCCTTCGTCCCCTTGCCCGCCGGTGCCGCCGGCATTTCGACCGACACCGCGCCGGCAGGCTTGTCGGTGCGCAGCCCGTGGAACACTGCATGACGCATGCGGCCTTCGCGGGTCCAGCTGCCGAACGACACCTCGGCCACCAGCCTCGGCCGCACCCAGTGCCCCTTCACGCCCGCCGGCACCGTCGCGAACGGCGACGTATCGGCGCGCAGCGCGTCGAGCTGCGCGCGCAGTTCGCCAAGCGTGCGCGTGTCGAAGCCGGTGCCGACATTGCCGGCATAGAAGGGCAGGTCGAACACGAAGTACTGGATCGCCTCGACGCGCGCGCTATCGAACGCGTTCTGCAAGGCCTGGAAGTCGGTCTCGCCATGCTTGCCGAGCACCACGATCTCGCCGTCGAGCCAGCCGTCGGGCAGCCCCAGCGCACCGACGCCGCGCGCCAGCGTGCGCAGCTTCGCGGTCCAGTCATGGCCTTGGCGGGCGAACAGCCGCACGTTCTTGCCGTCGATGCGCGCCAGCACCCGGAAGCCGTCGAACTTTAGCAGGCACCTTTTGCGTTGTTGCCATTCAAGGCGATACTCTCGCCCCCCTTTGAATATTAGGCACCTTGAAGGGAATATTAGGCACCTTGAAGGCTGTTGTTTTTCATGCTGGTTAATACGCACGCGGTTCCCTCCTTCGTCATCGTCGATCCCGGCCGGATGTTCCCGAGGTTCTGGGCAACGGCATGGTCGATATCGATTCAGGGCACGGCCGTTGCCGAAAACACCCTCAAACGCAAGCTCCGACACCTCGCCACCTTCTACAATTCTTGTGACAAGCGCTTTGGGACCGATTCCTTCGACGCTGCGGTCAGTCTTCACGCGATGCAGCGCGAACGCAGCAGTTGGTCGAAGCTTTCTATCTCGACCTCACGGCTGTTCCGGAGTTCAACACGACGGCGTGCAGTGCTGGGACGCGGTGCGCGACTTTGTTCAGCGTCTGGCCCGACAGCGAGCGCCGTCGAGCCCGGCATGGGGCGCGCTGGCGTCAACCGTATGGGCGATGGGACGGATGCGTCATCCGCGACACGGGCGATTTCGGTTTCTCCGGGCGCTTCCCGCCAGCGACCCCGTATGGTCAGCCGTCTCTTGGTTCACGGACACTCCCTGTGAATGAGGGTTGAGATTTCCTCAGGGCGGGCGAAGACCACCGCGGCGCGGTCTCCCTGCATACCGGTGCCGATCAGCACAGGCTTGCCGGCAAGCGGCCCGCTACCGCTACCATCCGTCTTGAATCGCAAATTGAACTCCCAGAAGGTATGGGTCTTTTGGTCAGCGGTGGTGAGGCGGTACGCGTCACCACAGTAGTGAATTGCGGTGACGCGCGACGCCGCATCGACCGCCTTCAAGTTCGGCAGGCCCCGATCGGGTACCGTCACGCGACCGGCGGAAACCGCCTCAAGGTAGGCGACCAGATCGGCGCGGATACGCGCATCAGCGATTCCGGGGAAGCCCATCGCATTTCCTGGCACAAGCGCCGCAGGGTTCTTGAGCCAAGCATCCAGGTTTCGCTTGTCCCACACCAGGCGTGATCGTTTGAGGGCATCCGAGTAGCGCACGAAACCATCAGCCGTGCCGGCCTTGCGACCCCAAACGCTCGCCAGGCTTGGCCCGGTCATGTGGCGCCCCGGCGCAAACGAATGGCAGGTCATGCAGGCACGGGCGGCTTGCGCACCGCGCACGAGATCCCCATCGGCGCGGGCCTGCGTGCTGAAGACAAGCGCGGCCAGTACGGCGGCAATCCCAGGTCGGGCAGGTTGTGGAAGCATTGGATGAGCCCCCGCTTTGTGCGCAGATCAATGGTGGCAAAAGAAAATCGTACGCTACCGCATACCCCGTCCGAGTCGGTCTGCTGCCGAGCTGCCGAGGCTCGTTGCGCTTTGCAGCGATGCGATCAGCGGGCAGGAGATATTCCCCTGCCTGGCATGACAAGCGTGAACCAGTTCGGAAAGCACCGCCTCAATGCGTTTCAGGTCGGCCAGCTTTGCGCGTATGTCGCTGAGCTTGTGCTCGGCGAGGCCACTGGCTTCCTCGCAATGGGTGCCATCCTCGAGCCGGAGAAGTTCGCCAATTTCTTCCAGGCTGAATCCCAGCCGCTGAGCCGATTTCACGAACCGCACCCGGGTCACATCCGCCTCGCCATAGCGCCGAATCCCGCCAGCAGGCTTGTCCGGCTCTGGCAACAGCCCCTTGCGCTGATAAAACCGGATGGTCTCCACGTTGACCCCAGCCGACTTGGCGAAGGCGCCGATGGTCAGGTTCTCCAATTCGCTCCTCCTATCGCTTGACTCCGTACATAAGTACGGAAGTAAGGTTACGCTATCCCTTTCCGCTTCGAAAGGACAAGTGCAGAAAGGACAAGTGCATGTCGGAACCGCCACACGGGCGCAGCGTGCTCTTCGCCGGCGGGCTGGCCGCCATCCTCGCCTCCACCTGTTGCCTGGGGCCGCTGGTGCTGGTCGCGCTCGGTTTCAGCGGGGCCTGGATCGGTAACCTGACGGCGCTGGAGCCATATCGGCCGCTATTCCTTGGCGCCGCGCTGATGGCGCTGTTCTTCGCCTGGCGGCGCATCTTCCGCCCGCTGCCAGTCTGCAAGCCGGGCGATGCCTGCGCAATCCCGCAGGTGCGCGCTACCTACAAGCTTATTTTCTGGGTCGTGGTCGCAATGGTCCTGGTCGCGCTCGGGTTTCCCTACGTTGCGCCATTCTTCTATTGATCAGGAGTTCGCTATGAAAGCACTGTTTGCCGCCCTGGCATTCGCCGCCGCCGTCGCCCCCGCATGGGCCGCCGTGCAGACCGTTACGCTGTCCGTGCCGGGAATGACCTGCGAGACCTGTCCGATCACGGTCAAGCACGCGCTCTCGAAGGTCGACGGCGTGAGCAAAATCAACGTCAGTTTCGAGCGGCGCGAGGCGGCTGTCAGCTTTGATGATGCCAAGGCCAGCGTCCAGCAGCTGACCAAGGCGACCGAGAACGCGGGCTATCCGTCCAGCGTCAAGCGGTAAGGCACGGGGGCAGACGCGGGAGCAACACCATGGGACTGATCACGCGCGCGGCAAACAAGGCTGGAGCGCTGGGCAGCATCGTCTCCGCGATGGGCTGCGCGAGCTGCTTTCCCGCCATTGCCAGCCTGGGCGCGGCCATCGGGCTGGGCTTCCTAAGCCAGTACGAAGGGCTGTTCATTCGCGTCCTGCTGCCGGCGTTCGCCGGCATCGCGCTCCTCGCCAATGCGACCGCTTGGCTCAGCCATCGGCAGTGGCAGCGAGCCGCGCTCGGCCTGATCGGCCCACTCGTTGCGCTGGCCGCAGTGTATTTAACGGTGGGCCGGCCCAGTGAATTGCTGCTCTATGTCGGCCTGGCCTTCATGGTCGGCGTCTCGATCTGGGATTTCGTCTCGCCGGCGAAGCGCTGCGGCACAGCGGACGCCTGCGAACTACCGGCCAAGCGCGGCTGACGGCGGAGGCTGTCGTCGGAATGACCCAAGGAACTGTGGCATGACCCACTTGAAGATCACTGGAATGACCTGTGAATCATGCGCCACGCGCGTCAGGGAAGCCCTGGAGAAAGTGCCGGGCGTGCGCTCGGCGGTTGTGTCCTACCCGAAGGGGACGGCCCAGCTCGCGACCGCGCCCGGCACGTCGCCGGACGCGCTGACCGCTGCCGTGACCGGACTCGGCTACCGGGCCATGCTCGCCGAGGCCTCGCCCGCGGAAGCACGCGGCGGGCTGCTCGACAGGGCGCCAGGCTGGCTGAGTGGCGCCGACAAAAGCGAGGACGAAGCCGGCCGCCTGCGCATCGCTGTCATCGGCAGCGGCGCGGCCGCGATGGCGGCGGCGCTCAAGGCTGTCGAGCAAGGCGCGCAGGTGACCCTTGTCGAGCGCGGCACCATCGGCGGCACCTGCGTCAATGTCGGTTGCGTGCCGTCCAAGATCATGATCCGCGCCGCCCACATCGCCCACCTGCGCCGGGAAAGCCCGTTCGACGGTGGCATCCAGGCTACGCCGCCGACGATCCTGCGCGAATACCTACTCGCCCAGCAGCAGGGGCGCGTCGATGAACTGCGCCACGCCAAGTACGAAGGCATCCTGGCAAGCACCCCGAGTATCACGGTGCTGCGCGGCGAGGCCCGCTTTCAGAACGAGCACACCCTGAGCGTGCGCCTGGCCGAAGGTGGCGAGCGCGAAGTGGCGTTTGACCGCTGCCTGATCGCCACCGGCGCCAGCGCGGCAATTCCGCCGATTCCCGGCCTGAAAGAAACGCCCTATTGGACCTCGAACGAGGCGTTGGCGAGCGAGACGATTCCCGCGCGCCTGGCCGTGATCGGGTCGTCGGTGGTCGCCGTGGAGCTGGCGCAGGCCTTCGCCCGCTTGGGCAGCCAAGTGACAATCCTGGCGCGCAGCACCCTATTCTTCCGCGAGGACCCGGCCATTGGGGCAGCGCTCGCGGCAGCGTTCCGCGCCGAAGGCATCGAGGTGCTGGAGCATACCCAGGCCAGCCGCATTGCCTACAAGGACGGAGAATTCGCGCTCACAGCCGGGCACGGCGAGCTGCGCGCCGCCCAACTGCTGATCGCCACCGGCCGCACCCCCAATACGCGCGGCCTCGGCTTGGAAACGACCGGTGTCGCCCTCAACGCGCAGGGCGCCATCCTGATCGACCCGGCCATGCGCACGAGCAGCCCGCACATCTATGCGGCGGGTGACTGCACCGACCAGCCGCAGTTCGTCTATGTGGCAGCGGCGGCCGGCACGCGTGCGGCTATCAACATGACCGGCGGTGATGCGACCCTCGATCTGAGTGCGGTGCCATCCGTGGTGTTCACCGACCCACAGGTCGCCACTGTGGGCTATAGCGAGGCGGACGCGCACCACGACAGCATCGAAACCGACAGCCGACTGCTCACGCTGGACAACGTGCCACGCGCCCTCGCCAACTTCGACACCCGCGGCTTCCTCAAGCTGGTGGCCGAGGCCGGCAGTGGCCGGCTGATCGGGGTGCAGGCGGTGGCGCCGGAAGCGGGTGAGTTAATTCAGACCGCGGTGCTGGCGATCCGGGCGCGGATGACCGTGCAGGAACTGGCCGACCAGTTGTTCCCATACCTGACGATGGTCGAAGGGATCAAGCTCGCGGCGCAGACCTTTACCAGGGACGTCAGACAGCTGTCCTGCTGCGCCGGGTAAGGGGGAAGGGGAGGAGCGGCGAGCGCCTATACGATTACCGGCCTGGCCCATGACGCTGGCATCAGCGTCCATATCGTGCGTGACTAGGTGCTGCGCGCCCTGGTATCGCCGGCGGTGCGCACCAGGAGTGGCTACGGCATCTTCGATGGGTCGGCGCTGCAGCGGCTGTGCTTTGTCCGGGCGGCGTTCGAGGCTGGCATTACGCTCGATGTCCTGGTTCGGCTGTGCCGCGCGCTGGATGCCTGCGATGCCGCCTTCGTCAGCGAACAAGCCGACGCGATGCGCCGAGCGCTTGCGAAGCGACGCCACGCACAGCTTGAGGTGGAGGCGCAGTTGCGGGTACTCGCCCCAGATCGGCGCGAGGCAGATGCACACCTGGAGGCATCGCCATGAGCGGCACCGACCATTGCCGCTCCAACAAATCCGTCACTGGCTACCTGTGGGCAACGCTCGCCGTGCTGACCTGCCCCTGCCATTTGCCGCTGCTTGAGCTTGCGCTCGGCGGAACGGCCGCTGGCACGTCTATCGTCAACCACCGAGGGCTGTCGGCGGTCGCGCTGTCGGCGCTGTTCTTCGTGTTCCTGGCGGCGGCCAGGCGGGCATTCAAGGTTCGCACATGATGCGAGCAGCGGCTGGTCACGTTCGGCAATGCCGCCAAGGCGACATTGCCGCTACCATCGCGCACTATCGCTTGCCGCCGCGCGCAGCCTGCGCGGTGGCTTGCCGCGCAGCATTCGATGCCGCGGCGGCGGCGATGTCCAAATTGCTTTCGGCGACTTCGATCGCTTGCTTAGTCGTTTGCTGCATGGTGTCGCACAGCGTGGTGGTGGCGCTCACCGCCGATTGCCAAGCGGCCACGGCGGCCTCGGAGCCGGCTGGGGCGCTCTTCGTCGCGTTGTCGATGACGTCCTGCATCTTGCGCTTGTTCGCTTCATATTGCGCTTCGGCGACTTTCGCGAACTCGGCTCGTGTGGCGGAAGTGATCTCAATCCATTGACGGCGGTACGCCTGTGCCTTCTCGGTCGCTGGCTGCCATAGGCTGGCTTGCAGCGCCAGCAGCTCCTGTATGTCTTTGGCGGCGAATGCTTTCTGGATGTTGTCCTGGGTTTCCGCCACGGTCGCTTTTATCGTCTGCAGATTCAGTTCAACCAGCTTCTCGAAGGCGGTGATGGTCTTGTTCGTCAAACCAAACAGCAGCTCGACGTTAGCGGTTTGCAGGGCCGAAAGCTGTTCGGTGGGCAACGTAGGCATGATGAACTCCTGAGGTTGGGCTCGCCGGCCATTGTGGCGGCATCGGGCCGCCACAATGGCGCGACAGGATTGTGGGAGAGGCCGCACGCCTCGCCCGCCCCCCCGGACGAGCCGAAGCGCGCAGCCTGTGCAGGACTGCGGCAAAACCGAATCGCCACGGGCGGGAAGGTAATGTTGTGGGCGGGCCAGCGCCTTAGCGGAACCGCCCGACGGCTTTCAGCAGGGAATCGCCGCGCGGGGTGAGGCGGGGACACGCCTGACCGGAAGGTCGGTTTTCCAGCGTGACAAATTGATGCGCGAGCAGCGTGTCAATAGCCACAGGGTCCAGGTCCTCCGGGTTCGGGGCTTCCTTGACCAGAATGAGTGCGGCGATTTCATGAGGACTCAGCACGTTCGTCTCCTGCGTCGTCTTGGTTTGCTGGGAAGCGCCAATTACTGTCCTCGCGCCGGCACTTGGTCCATACGGCGAAGTACGCGCTCCTCTGCAAGGTCCTTGGCCACCCGGCGCGTACCGCGCGCGCGGGGAGAATTCATTCAATACGGCCCTATACGAATTATCAAGGCGTGACATGAATTTTTTAAGACAGCCTTCGGCCGATCGCCCTCCACCCGCGCGTGGCGCCGTGGATTGCCTTGCATCTTCCGTCTTGCGTCGCGGATAGCGCCGTGCAGCGCGCGCTTGAAAATGAGGCATCGCTGTCCTATTTTGACGAAATGCCGCCGCCCAGCTTTGTTGCTGCGCAGGATCGGATCGGGGGGACGGGGCTTGACTCGGCGGTACCGACGGAGAGGCAACAGAGGCCGATGAGCTGGCGCCTCTCCGTTCGGTGAGTCATGCCGCAAGACGAGACTCGGGGACCAAAGCCATCCTGCAAAGTGGGCTACGCGGCGGCCGCTCCAGGCACTGTCATGTCGCGCCGGACCACGAGTGCATTCCTCCGAGCTCCAACAACTTAGAGTCACCGTACGCTTCAAGCAACTGACCGCGGAAGGCATTTACAAACTGTTTCCCAAATCAGGGAACTTCACACTGGTCACGTGCGAGCCGGCGCGGTAGGCGTTGTTCCTAATGCCGTGTGCACGCCTACCAGGCGAACCGTGCAAAACCGCCGGCATCCATCCGTTGGAAGCGGCGGCCATGTCAAGCGGAATTAGCGGATACAGATCAGCCGGTGGCGCCTGCTCCGTCTGGGCTATCGATCTTGCTGTCGATCTTTCTCTCGAGTTTCAGATAGGCGTCGGCGGCGACTAGGCCAAACACCACGTGTGCCAGAAAGCTCAAGGCGCCGCGCGCTTCGGCAAACCAAGGGAAAAACTGAGTCATGCCATAGAAGTTAATCCAGTATACGGCGACGCCGAGCACCGCGCCTGCGAGCGATGCCATGCCGACGCTCGAATCAAGGCTGAACGGTGCCATGATCATGGCCATGATCAGGCCAAGCGCGACGGACAGTGCAAAATGCACGGCCAGCGCTGCAAGCATGACGCTAGCGCCGGTCGCGGCCTGTGACAGGACATCGGGGCCCATCACGATTGCGGCGATCATCCGCGGCGGTCCCAAGGGGCTCTCACCTATCAGCCACAGCGCGCCCAGTTCGACTACCAGAAAGACCACCCCGGCGACTACGCCGGCGATAGCGGCGGCACGCCAATCCGGCATCCGCCGCGTAAAGTGGTGTGAATGCATATGAAGTTCCATAGCGCCCTCCTAATGATGCGACCTCATCAGGTCGCTTCCAAGTGTCCTGCTGGGGTCGTCGGTTTCTACGGCCCAACGTGATTCTTCAGTCAGTACGGCCTGAACGGCTTTGATTGACATAGGCTCACCTCCTCGTACGGTCATGTTTTCGTTCTAGTTGGACCATACCGATCTCGATGTCAGACGACCTCCTGCTTTCGCGGATGGCGATAGCAGATGTCTGCTTAAAGACGCTTTCTTGGCTTGAAAGACGACTATGTTCTCTGTCCCGCGGTAGGCGATGCTGCCACTCGGCCATGGCCGAGTGGCAGCTAAGGGAGAAGATTGCAGCAGAGTGAGGAATGTTTCTCCGCGGGCCAATGAACGGGCTGGATTGAACTGTTCTGGCATGGGCAGTCAGCATGCGGCTCGACGCCATTCGGGTATCACACCATATCGATCACCAGGCCGGACCACGTGAACTTCCGTGCGCCGTAGCCTTCGCCACTGAATGGGTTGTAGTACTCGCGGAATCCGCTTCGTTCGATGGCGCAGCACAGCGACCGACGCAAGTTTTTCGCATGGTCCTCGTAGCCGCATCGCTTCAGCGCATGAAACAGGAACCAGTTGTTCATACATCGATCGGGCCCAACTCGTTCTCAATGCGCGCGGCAGCTGCCTCCACGGCGTCGGCATCGGCCACGTCCACCGGAATCACAAAGGCTCGACACCCTCGTGTCTCGATTGCCTGCCGAAGCGCCGGCCACGACGGCCACATTGACTGTGGGTTGGTCCTTGACCGATCTCATCGGTTCAGCCCACGAGATCCAAGGCAGACGCTCTTCTACGGCGCCACTGCCGCGCCAATCAGACCTGAAAGGGCCTGGCGTAATTTGCCTGCCGCTGGGCACTCGGGCACACCGTGCCGTTGGGCCAGAAATACCGGATCGTTGTAGCTGACCCATGTCCGCCCGTCCGCGCCCGTCCATACGAGCGCCTTCAGGGGCAGATCAATGCCGATCGACTGCGCACACTCCATCAGAGGCGTGCCGCCCTGCGCATTGCCGAAAATCAGCAATTCGGTCGGTCGCAGCGACTTACCGATTTTTGCCGCCCCAGCGGCATGGTCGATGCGCGCAAACACGGTCAGGCCCCGCTCCTTTACCACCGCTTCAAGCTTGTCCATGGTCGCCCTCGGCGCCAACGGACTTGGAACGGTGACTAAGCCATCGGCGGCCTGCAGGGGCATTGCAAGCGACAGCAGCATGGCCGGAAGCAACCAATGCAGAGCTTTCATGCGGTTCTCCTGTAGAGGAGGAAATTACTGTAAAGGCAAAATGGCCTATGGTTCCGCTCCAGCACGAGCGGAACCGGCGATGTCAGTTTAAACGACCCCCTGCCGCATGCGCTGCAGGTTGGCTGACCGTCCTGATCAAGCAAACGCTGCGCCAACGCCTTAACTGTGCGCACTGTCGGTGAACGGGGCAGGCATGTCGCCAGCCCTTGCGCCATCGACCTCCTGCCATCCAAGCAGAGGCATTTCCTGGGGGAAACGGCCTTCGCGGACGAAGCCTCTGATCTGAAGGTTCGCCGGCAGTCGCAAAAAGGTTACAGGTATTCGCGTCGCATGACGGAAAAGCCAGCGGTTTCCGGCACGGAACCGTCCGCACCCTCCACTGGCGGTCAGAGTGGCGCATCGAGAAGTGCGACGAGGAACGGCACTCTTGGTTGACCATCCTCCATTGCCGGACGGGCAAGCTGCTGACCATCCTCAAGCTAGCCTGCGGACTGTCGACGAGCCTTGGCGAAGGGCGAATAATCTACCCGGCACCTATGCGGTGGCATCGACGAAGTCCAGAGGAATTGTGGACATCCGTCCTCCAAATAAGGCTGGAGAGTTCCCACTGAAGCGGAATCCGCAAGTGCGGCTACCTGCTTGGCCGAACCGACTGTTGCGGCCTCACATCGCCTGCACGTCCTGGTCGGTCGGGCGCCCACGTGAATTGACCATCAACGCAAAGACTTCCCGCTTGTTGCCGAAAGTGTTGTACAGGGAAGACATCGCAAGCCCCTTTTCAGGCGTCAGGTCGCTGGTCGACACGGCATGATAGCCGCGGTGCCAGATCGCTTCGATCGCCGCCGACAGTGCCTCGGATTTGTCAAATTCAATTGAACGGGCCATGCGGGACTCCTTTCTGGACCGATCATCCCAGAATCGCACTACACCTGCCGTCCCTGCAGTCTGTTGCGGCCATGGGCCGGTAACCTTTTTGGGCCTGCCGGCGAATCTTCTACTACCGGATTCCCAGGTTGAGAGCCGGATCCTTCATGAAAGGAGGCGCGAAAATGAGCAAGCGACTATTGGCTATCGTCGTGGCCACCACCGCTGCGCTGGGCACAGCGGTAGCGTATGCGGCCACTGCGCGCGATGTGTACACCGATGGCGCCAACATCACGGGGCCGCGCGATCCATACACCGATGGCAGCAAGGCAGGGAAGTTCGACGTCTATTCGGACGGTGCAAGGGTTGGTGACAAGCGCGATCCGTTTACAGATGGTGCCAAGAGCGGCAGGTTTGACCCCTACACGGACGGCACGCGGGCGCTGGCGCCGGAACTTGTGGCCGACGCGCTCGACAACGCGCGTACCGGCGACGGCACACTTTACGGATATCGCGTCTGAACTGCCACGCGCGGCCCGGCCGCGTGTCTAGTTGTCGGAGCCGAGTGTCTCCGGGCACTCGCTTCGGACTAAATTTTGCCTGCCGAAGGAGCATGTGATGTACAACGAGCTTGCATTCGCCGCGCTGACCACCGTCGTGTCGTTGTCCGCAATCGCGGCCGATATGAGTGACATCGTGAAGTCCTATGCGCTCAGGGACGGCTCAACCGTTCACGTGTTCAAGGATGGGAGGATGGGGGTAGAGAACCCGTTCGGCCGTGCTGTGAGCGTGAAGGAAGGACAGGTGCTGGAGGCGAAAGACGGCACCAAGATCACCATGAAGGGCAATGAGGTGATCCGACTCGACAGCGCATTGAACGCCCATCGGCGCGGGCACTAATATGGGCGAGGCGCAGGCATTCGGCGCCGGGAAAACTTGCGGTGGGCTGGGGCGGAAGAGCGTGCAATGGCCAAGCCGCGGTCAGGCGCCCCACGACCGTGTGATGATTTGAAGTGGTAGAAGGTAAGCCATGAGCACGATTCGCGCCGCAGCGATGGTTGCTTTAATTTTGGTATCAGGGTGCGCTGTAAGCGCAACTGTGGCCGGCTACGAGGATACCTACGCCCCTGGGTACTAGCCGGGAATGCCAAGTACTGGCTACCCATATCATGGCTCATATCAAGGTCGCCTTTATGGCTCCGCTTACTTCGGAGGCATCCGGGCGACCCCGCGCCTGCTGCCGCGTCAGCGCGGCGCCACCCAATGGAACAGCCGATCTCCATACCGTCCGCCGAGGCCCACGAACAGCAGCGCGACGCCGAAGTTCCACATCAGAATCATGGCCGTGGCGTCGAGCGGGTGAAGGATGGACAGCGCGGTGGCCGTCATGGCGGCCACCGCGAGGCTGGCGCACATCGCCACGGGTGCGGGGTAAATCCGCGCCACATGGCGCAGCATGATCAGCAGGGCGAACGACAGCGGCACACCGACCATCATCAGCGTCGCGAAGCAGCTGGCCGTCTCGCCGAGCGAGATGCCGGTCGGCCCGATCTGGACCCAATTGGTCAGGCAACCGTAGCCGACCGTGGCGAACCAGGCCACAAGCGCCGGCGCTGGCAGCAGCAGCCACCGCCGTGAGCGGCCGGGGACGCTGGCCATGAACGCCGCCACGGCAGCCAGCACGCCGGTCAGCAGCGCCGCCGCCACGCCGGTGACAAAGACGGGCTGCGCCAGCTTTGTCGCCAGGTCCGGTCGCACACCATGATGGGACGCGGCCAGCACCAGGATCAAGACGGCCAGCAGCAGCCACCCTGCCGCCCGTACCATCGGCGGGCGCAAGCGCCGCACCGGCGCCGCGTCGGCCACCAGCGAGTCGATCAGATTGGACGTGGGTCTCACGAATTTCTACCTTGCGATTCGAATAACTTGCGCAGCGATTTCAGCGCACGATGCGTGGCAACCTTTAGCGCGCCCACTGAAACCCCGCTGGCGGCAGCGGCCTCTTTCAGCGACATCTCCTCCAGCTTGAGCATCCGCAGCGCCTCGCGCTGTCCGGCCGGCAGCCGCTCGATGGCATCCTGCACCGCGCGCGCGTCCACTGTCTCTTCTTGTAAATTCGCTGCAGAGGGCCAAAAGGTTTCCTGCTCCGGATCGAGCTCTGTTTCATGCGAGCCGATGCGTCCCCGCCGGCGCAGGCCGTCGACAATGCGCCGATTGGCGATGGCAACCAGCCAGGGACCGAACGGACGTGCCGGATCATAGGTGTGGCGCACAGCATGTACCGTCAGCAGCACGTCCTGTACCGTGTCTTCGATGTCGCCGCGGTTGCGGACCTGGCGAGCCACCAGCGCCCGCACATAGGGGGTGATGGCTTCGAGCAAGCGCCGGTAGGCCTCGCGGTCGCCCCGTTGGGCGCGGGCCATCGCCATTGACCAGTCCACCGTGCCGTCTGGCCGGCGGGTGGCTGGCTCGGCAGGGCGGTCAGCATCGGCCGACTTCTGGGTATCGCTCACGAAGCTCGGTCTGCCGTCATGACGGTGCGCTGGGGAAGACATGGATGAATTCTGCGTCATGGGGAACCGTTTGTCGCGCAAAAAAATCTTGCAGGGAGACGTAACCTTTAGTCGCGCCTGACCGAATCTCCTGACACGGTGCCAGATTCGGGCCGCAACTTTTCAGGAGAGCGCATGATGAGCAAGCATTTGTTGGCCGCCTCGACTTTGACGTCCGCACTCGGGCTCGCCCTCGCCATAACGGCGGCGCCGGCACAAGCCCAGCCCGCCAAGGAAATGCCGCAGATCGTCAAGGACAATATGGCGAAGATGGAAAAGGGCAAGCTGGAGAAGTGCTACGGCATCAATGCCGTGGCCAAGAACGACTGCGCGGAAGGCGCGCACTCGTGCGCAGGACAAGCAACCCAGGCGCGCGATACGAAATCGTTCGTGCTGCTGCCGGCCGGCGACTGCGGCAAGATCCAGGGCGGCAAGCTCAAGGCTGCCTGACCGAGGCAATCGATGGCGACCGCGTCTGTTGCCCTGCAACGCGGGCCCGGCCCCATCCCGGCGCGAGCCGGGGTCGGGTTGCGCTTCCGGCACCATCAGGCCGTGGCGGCCGAGCGTCCCGCGGCCGCCTGGTTTGAGGTGCATACCGAGAACTATATGGGCGGCGGCGGCGCTCCTGGTTACCTGGACGCCATTCGACGCGATTACCCGATCTCGCTGCACGGCGTCGGCCTGTCGCTGGGTAGTGCCGAAGGGCTGGATATGGCCCACCTGGCGCGCGTGCGCGAGGTGGTGGCGCGGATCGAGCCGGGATTGGTCTCTGAGCATCTGTCCTGGAGCGTGGCCGGCGGCACCTATCTTGCCGACCTGTTGCCGCTGCCGATGACCGAGGAAGCGCTGGCCATCGTGTGCCGGCACGTCGAGCAGACCCAGACCTATCTGAAGCGCCGCATCCTGGTCGAGAACCCGTCGACCTACTTATGCTTTTCTCACTCGACCATTCCCGAGTGGGAGTTCCTGGCCGAGGTCGCGCGCCGCACCGGGTGCGGCATCCTGTGCGACGTCAACAATATCTATGTCAGCGCCAGCAACCACGGGTGGGATGCTCTCACCTACCTGGACGCGCTGCCGCCGGCGGTGATCGGCGAGATTCATCTGGCCGGCCACAGCGTGCGGCACCTTGAGCAGGGGCGAACCCTGCGCATCGACGATCACGGCTCGCGCGTGGCGCCCGCGGTGTGGGCCTTGTACCAGGCAGCGCTCCAACGCTTCGGACCCATACCGACGCTGATCGAATGGGACACCGATGTGCCCGCGCTTGAGCTCCTGCTGGAAGAGGCGGCCATCGCCGACGCGGCTCTGGAGAGGCAACAGCATGCAATCGCATCCCCCGACGCTGCTTGAATTGCAGCGCGCCATCGGCCAGGGCCTGCTGCGAGAGGCCGACGGCGACCTGCTCGCTCTCATTGTTGAAGACGGACTGGCGGCGCAGGCGCGGCTCGGCATCTACCGGAACACCGCCATTGGCACACTGGTGACGGCGCTGCGCCTGTCCTATCCGGCCATCCACGCCCTGGTCGGCCCCGAGTGCTTCGAAGGCGCGGCCAGGCTGTTCATGGAAGCCTCGCCGCCAGGAAGCGCGTGGCTGGATGGCTATGGCGCGACCTTTCCGGAATTCCTGGCGGCGCTGCCGGAGGTGGCCTCGCTGCCCTATCTCCCGGACACCGCCCGGCTCGAATGGGCGGTCAGTACTGCGCTGCACGCGCCCGACGCGAAGCCGCTCGACCTGGCTCGCCTCGCGCAACAGGGGGAAGCCGAACGGGGGGAGGTGTGCTTCGCACCGCATCCTTCCGTGCAACTGTTGCAATCCGACTTCCCGATCGACGCGGTCTGGCGGGCCGTGCTAGGCGGTGACGATGGCGCGCTGGCGGGCATCGACCTGAACGCCGGCCCGGCCTGGCTGCTCATCCACCGGATCCCGTCCGGCGTCGAAGTCACCCGCCTGAGCGCGTGGCAATGGCGCTTCGCGGCAGCCCTGTTCGCCGGGCGTCCGTTGCACGCCGCGCTGGAGGAGGCCCCTTCGTCCGAAACGCATGCCTGGCTTGCCACGCTGCTGGCCTCGGGCTGCTTTACCGACACCGGCCCGAGCGGCGAGCCATTCGACTAACCATGGACCGTACCTCATGAGCAACCTCACACATTCCACCCATTCATCCGTGACGCTCACCGAGCGCGCGCGGCGCGTGCTGGCCTGGCTGGATCGCGTTCCGCACACGGTCCTCGCCGTCCCGCTGCGACTTGCTGTCGCCACGGTCTTCTGGAACTCGGCGATGGCCAAGCTCGCCAACTGGGAGTCGGCCCTCTATCTGTTCCGGGAAGACTACAACGTCCCGCTGATCCCGGCCGAGCCGGCCGCCTACGTGGCCGTGTCGATCGAGTTGACTGCGCCAGTCCTGCTCGTGCT
Source organism: Cupriavidus sp. NPDC089707 (assembly GCF_044748965.1). Taxonomy (NCBI): domain Bacteria; kingdom Pseudomonadati; phylum Pseudomonadota; class Betaproteobacteria; order Burkholderiales; family Burkholderiaceae; genus Cupriavidus; species Cupriavidus sp. NPDC089707. The sequence goes on along the minus strand of NZ_JBIVHB010000006.1, from coordinate 227,634 downwards.
GGGCCTGGCGACCCGCCCCGTGGCACTGGTTCTGCTCGGGATGACGACGGTGATCCAGGTGTTCGTCTACCCCCAGGCGTGGCCGACGCATATTCAGTGGGCAGCGATGCTGCTGGTCCTGTTGGCACGCGGCCCGGGGAAGCTGTCGCTCGACTGGCTGATTCGCAGGCGTCTCCTTGGCGCGGACTGACACGCTGCGCCTCGGCTGCGGCTGTCAGACCAGGCAGGGCCTGATGTGAATTGGGGTGCGCGATGACAATCACACTCATTGCGGCCGTTGTGCTCCTGCTGGCGTGGGCAAACGGCGCGAACGACGTTTCGAAGGGCATTGCCAGCCTGGTCGGCGCAGGCGTCGCGCAGGCCCGCCGCGCGCTCTGGTGGGGCACGGCATGGACGGTGCTGGGCGGGCTGGCCGCTGTCGTGCTGGGCGCTGCCATGGTCCGCACGTTCAGCAGCGGGCTGGTCAGGCCCGAGATGCCTCTGAGCCTTGGCTTCCTGCTCGCTGCATTGTGTGGCGCGGTGGCCTGGGTGCTGGGCGCCACCCGCTTTGGCTTGCCGGTATCGACCACGCATGCATTGCTCGGCGGGCTGGTCGGCGCGACCCTGGCCACCACCGGCCCGCAGGGCCTGCTGGCGCGCTCGATCCTGGGCAAGGCCGCGCTGCCGTTGCTGCTCAGCCCGCTGATCGCCATGTTGCTATGCAGCGGTGTGCTGTGGCTTGCCAGCCGCCTGGCTCGGCAGGTACCGATCCGGCAAGCGGGTTGCTGCAGCGAAGGCGAGTGGCGGGCCGATCCCTTTCGTTGCGCCGCGCCTGCAAGCCGCCCCACGCCAGCGCGCGTACGCAGGCTGTGGGCGGCCTTGCACTGGATGAGCGCAGCGGCGACCAGCTTTGCCCGGGCGCTCAATGATGTGCCCAAGATCGCGGCCATACTGATCATGGGACTGGCCCTGTCGCCGGAGTCGCAGCCCGGCTTGCCGTTCGCGGGCGCAGCCGGGTCGATCATGGCCGTGACCGTGGCCATGGGCCTGGGCGGACTATGGGGCGGACGCAAGGTGCTCAACGTGCTCGCGCATCGGGTGGCGCCGCTCGACGCCTACACGGGGCTGGTCGCCAACGTGTGCACGTCGTCGCTGGTCCTGCTGGCTTCGCCTCTCGGCCTGCCGGTGTCCACCACCCATGTCAGCACCGGCGCCCTGATGGGTGTCCGCTGGAACGCCGGTCAGCAGCCTGCGGGGGTAGACGCACTCAAAGGCGTGCTTTTCGGCTGGCTGGTCACTTTTCCCGTGTCCGGCGCGATTTCGGCAGGCGCCGTGGCGCTGTCGCGACTAATGTAGGGCTTGCCAGGCAACGGCGAGCATAGCAATGGGCCCAACGCGGGCAACTTCAAGAGGAAACGGCCATGTCGATGCAAGAGGCGGTTTACGAGCGCTATAGCTGCGGTGCCCGGGCTACTGAGCCCCAGCTATGTTGTCCGGTCAGCTACGATCCCCGCTATCTGGCGGCAATTCCGCCCGAGATCCTCGACAAGGATTACGGTTGCGGGGATCCCTCGCGCCACGTTCGTCCCGGCGACACCGTGCTCGATCTCGGCTCGGGCGGAGGCAAGATCTGCTACCTCGCCGCGCAGATCGTCGGTGCGCAGGGCCAGGTGATTGGCGTGGATATGAACGATGACATGCTGGCGCTGGCCCGCAAGTACCAGCCGCACATGGCACAGCTGCTCGGTGGCGACAGGGTACGTTTCCTCAAGGGAAACATCCAGGACTTGGCGTTGGATGTCGCGGCCATGGAGACCTGGCTCACCCGTCACCCGGTCCACGACGCGCGCGGACTCGTGGCGCTGCAAGCGTGGCAAGCCGAACAGAAGCGTCAGGCGCCGCTGGTGCCTGACGCCTCGGTCGACCTGGTGATCTCGAACTGCGTCCTGAATCTGGTGGACGAGCACGAGAAGGAGGCGGTGGTGCGGGAGATCTTCCGGGTGCTCAGGCCCCATGGGCGGGCGGCGATTTCCGATATCGTCGCCGATGAGCCGGTGCCCGCGGCACTGAAGGCCGATCCGCAGCTATGGAGCGGCTGCATCTCCGGCGCGTTCACCGAAACCGCATTCCTGCAAGCGTTTGCGCAGGCAGGCTTTGTGGCCGTGGGGATCGACGCATGGTCGTCTGCGCCGTGGCAGGTGGTGCATTGCATCGAGTTCCGCGCGGTGACCCTGGTCGCGCAGAAGCCGTCGGGCCAACCGTGTATCGACAAGGGGCATGCGGTGATCTACCGCGGTCCCTTCGCCTCGGTGACCGACGACGAGGGTCACCGGTTTCCCCGCAGCGAGCGTATGGCGGTGTGTGAGCGCACCTATCAGCTCCTCATGCAGGGCGACTACCGGGCGCATTTCATTGGCATCGAACCAGTGGGCGAGCAGGCCGGAGAACCATATTGCGCGCCGCCTGGCACTCGCCGGCCCGCATCGGAAAGCAAGCGCGCGGTTCATCTCCCTACCAACCAGGGCGCCACTTGCTGCAATCCCGGGGCGGGATGCTGCTGACGCAGGGGGGCTTGTGCGATGTCCATGATCTCGACGCCAGCTGAACTGAAGTATCCGTGGTACGTGCGCCTGGTCTTCTGGCTGCAGCGCCGGAAATATGGCGCCGAACTCGAGCCGGCCAGGTTGTGGGGCCGCACCCCAGGCGTTTTTCTCGCGCTGACGGGGCTCTATCGCGCGCTCGACCGGGCGTCTTCACCGATCGAGCCCGCACTGCGCTCGTTGATCACGGTACGGGTCTCGCAAATCAACTGGTGCGAATTCTGCGTCGATCTTAATTCCGCAACGGCGCTGGAGCGCAGCGTGGATGCGGCAAAACTGTCGGAGCTGGCCGACTTCGACTGCTCCCCGCGCTACAGTGCCCGTGAGAAAGCGGCCCTGCGCTACGCCGAGGCCGTCACCATCACCGGCCGCCGCGTGGACGCAGCCCAGATGAATGAACTCAAAACGCATTTCAGCGACGACGCCATCATCGAACTCACCGCGCTGATCGCCTTCCAGAATTTGTCGAGCAAGTTCAACGCGGCGCTGCAAGTTCCGGCCCAGGGGTTCTGCCGGATGCCGCCAGGAGCGCCCGGCGATGTGGCCGGGCAAGCGCCGCAAAAGATCGCCAGGTAACGAACTCGCGGAGAAGATCCATGCATGCCACCTTCCCGTTATTGCGCAAAACTGACTTCCCGCCAATACGGCGCAAGACATTGGAAACGCTGCAAGTCAATCTGGGCTATCGCTGTAACCAGACTTGCGTGCATTGCCACGTGAACGCCGGGCCGAACCGCGTGGAAATGATGGATGGTGCCACCGTCGATCTGGCGCTGGAAGTGCTGCGCGCCCGCAGGCTCCCAACCCTCGATCTCACCGGCGGCGCCCCGGAACTCAATCCGCACTTCCGCCGCTTCGTGGCCGGCGCGCGCGCGCTTGATGTGCGCGTCATCGACCGCTGCAATCTCACCATCCTGTTCGAGCCGGGTCAGGAAGATCTCGCGGACTTTCTTGCCGCTCAGCGTGTGGAAGTTGTGGCTTCCCTCCCATGCTATTCGGCGGACAACGTCGACCGCCAGCGAGGCGCTGGCACGTTTGAGAAGAGCATAGCGGCGTTACGCCGTCTGAACGGGCTCGGGTACGGCCAGCCTGGCACCGGGCTCGCGCTGCACCTCGTGTACAACCCGCAAGGCCCGGTTCTGCCGCCCAATCAGCAGACACTCGCTGCGGCCTATAAGCGCGAGCTGTACGCCCATTTTGGCATCGTCTTTGACCAGCTCTTTGCGCTCGCGAACATGCCGATCCAGCGTTTCGGCAGCACCTTGGTCTCGAAGGGACAGTTCGCGGACTACATGCGCCTGCTGAAGGACAATTTCAGCGCCGCCAATCTGGACGGGCTGATGTGCCGCAGCCTTGTCAGCGTTGACTGGCAAGGCTACCTCCACGACTGCGATTTCAACCAGATGCTGGGCCTGCCGTTGAAGCTCGGCGCTTCGTCTCGCGCTCACCTGCGCGATCTGCTGAGCGCCGAATTGGACGGTCAGCCCATTGTCGTGGCCGACCATTGCTACGGCTGTACCGCGGGGCAGGGCAGCAGTTGCGGTGGCGCACTGGCCGCATGAACCGGTGCCCGTGAGATTTGCGATGCGGCTCAACCAGCCCCTGAAGATGGTGAGGAACGTGGCAGCAGCCGCGGCGAAGCATCGCGTCTACGCCCGCTGGCCCAAGCCCGGGAAGTTTGACCGTAATCTCGTCGTCATCGGCGCGGGTGCTGGCGGTCTCGTTACCGCTTACCTCGCGGCGGTGCTTCAAGCGAAAGTCACATTGATTGAAAGCGGCAAGATGGGTGGCGATTGCCTGAATTCCGGTTGCGTACCTTCCAAAGCCCTGCTGCGTTCGGCAAACTTCCTCAAGCAGGCGAAGCGCGCCGCGGCATTGGGCATCGCCAAGGCCGAGATCAGCTTCGACTTTGCCGAGGTGATGGCGCGGGTGCATCGGGTGATTGCAACGGTCGCGCCGCACGATTCGGCCGAGCGGTATGCCGGGCTCGGCGTGGAAGTCATCCAGGGGCGAGCCCTCATTACCTCGCCCTGGACGGTCGCGGTCAACGGCCGTACGCTCGCGACCCGTGCCATCGTCATCGCGGCCGGGGCGGAACCGCAAGTGCCGCCAATCCCGGGCCTGGAAACGGTCGGCTATTACACCACCGAGACAATCTGGTCCCTCCGGGCGCTGCCGCGACGGCTGATTGTGCTGGGTGGTGGCCCGGCCGGCTGCGAGCTGGCGCAAGCGTTCGCCCGCTTCGGGGCGGAAGTCACGGTGGTGCAGCGGTCGCCGCGACTTCTCGTCCGTGAGGACCCAGAGGCCTCCGCACGGATCGCCGCGGCGCTGGCGGCGGACGGCGTGCGGGTTCTGGCCGGCCACCGCGCGGTGCGCTGCGAGCAAGCCGGCGACCAGAAGCGGTTGATCGTCAGCGGCGGCGAGCAGGAAACGGTCCTGGAGTTTGATGCACTGCTGTGCGCAGTCGGGCGTCGCCCGCGCACAGCGGGGTATGGCCTGGAGGCGCTGGGTATCCCGCTGACGCCGGCCCGCACCATCGAGACCAATGCCTACCTGCAGACGCTCTACCCGAATATTTACGCCTGTGGCGATGTCGCCGGGCCGTATCAGTTCACCCATGCCGCAGCCCATCAAGCCTGGTTCGCGGCGGTCAACGCGCTGTTCAGCGGCTTGAAGCGCTTCAAGGCCGACTACACAGTGATGCCGTGGTGCACCTTTACGGATCCGGAGGTGGCCCGTGTGGGTCGGAGCGAGCAGGACTGCGCGGAGCACGGCGTTCCCTATGAGGTGACTCGCTATGATCTTAGTGAGCTGGATCGCGCCATCACGGACGAGCGCGCTTATGGCTTCGTCAAGGTTCTGACCGTACCGGGCCGGGACAGGATCCTCGGGGTGACCATCGTCGGGGACCATGCCGCAGACCTGCTGGCGGAGTTTGTGCTGGCGATGAAGCATGGCCTGGGACTCAACAAGATTCTCGCCACGGTCCACACCTATCCGACACTGGCCGAGGCCAACAAGTACACTGCTGGCGCTTGGAGACAGGCACACACGTCGCAACGACTGCTGGGATGGCTTGCACGTCTTCACGCCTGGCGGCGCGGTGGCGTCGCGGCAATGCGGGGGGAGCCGGAATGATGAGATTGTCGGGAACCGCAGCCCAGAAAGCCAACCGCATCCGCGTCCTGGTCGTGGTGGCAATCCTCATGCTGTTCGCGGCCTATTTTGGCCTCGATCTCGGGCGTGACCTGAATCTGGCCCACCTGAAAGCAGCGCAGGCGGCATGGCAGGCGTACTATGCGGAGCATCCAGTTGTGGCGATGTGGGGCTATTTCCTGCTCTATGTCGCTGTCACCGCGCTCTCCCTGCCCGGTGCCGCGATCATGACGCTGGCGGGCGGCGCAATCTTCGGTCTGTGGGGCGGCATCTTGCTCGTGTCGTTCGCCTCGACCATTGGTGCCACCCTGGCCTTTCTCGCCTCGCGCCACGTATTCCGCGACGCGGTACAACGCCGCTTCGCCGATCGGCTTCCAGCCATCCATGCCGGTCTCGCGAAAGACGGGGCGTTCTATCTATTCGCGCTCAGGCTGGTTCCATTGATTCCGTTCTTCGCGATCAACCTGGCCATGGGGCTGACACCGATGAAGACCAGCACATTCATCTGGGTCAGCCAAGTCGGCATGTTCGCCGGTACGGTGGTCTATGTGAACGCCGGCACCCAATTGGCTCGCGTCAGCGACGTTGCCGATATCTTGTCGCCGGCGCTGCTCGGCTCGTTCGCGCTGATTGGGCTGCTGCCACTTGCCGCGCGAGCGGCCGTGCGACGCATTCAGGCAAGTGGCCGTTTCCGGGGAGAACGCTGATGCGCCTGTCAATCGTGGTCCCGACCTGGAACGAAGCGACGCAGATCGAAGCAGCGCTTACCGCGCTGCAACCGCTGCGCCGAAAGGGCGTGGAAATCGTCGTGGCAGACGCTGGCAGCGCGGACGGCACGGCTGGCCTGGCGCAACCCCTGGCTGATCGAGTCGTCATCACCGCCCGCGGGCGGGCACGCCAGATGAATGCCGGCGCCGCTGCAGCCCGTGGGGAACTGCTGATTTTCCTCCATGCCGATACGCGCTTGCCGGCCGAGGCCGACCTGGCTGTCTGCGCCGCCCTGCAAGCTGGCCAACGGGCGTGGGGCCGGTTCGACATCCATATCGCCGGAAGGCTGTGGCTCTTGCCCGTTGTCGCGGCATCGATGAACCTTCGCTCGCGGCTTACCGGCATCGCCACCGGGGACCAGGCGATGTTCGTGCGCCGCGAGGCCTTCTTCGCCGTCGGGGGCTTTCCGGATCTGCCGCTGATGGAGGACATTGTGCTGTCGGCCCGCCTGAAGCGCCGCAGCCCCCCGGCATGCTTGCCTGAGCGCGTGATCACGTCCGGGCGGCGCTGGGAGCAGCATGGACTCTGGCGGACGATATGGCTGATGTGGTGGCTGCGCCTGCAATTTTTCTTCGGGCGCAGCGCCGCCGCCCTGGCGCAACGTTATGAAAGCAAGGAGCACCCATGCGCCCCTCCCCGTGCAAAGTGATTGTCTTTGCCAAGGCGCCCGAGCCAGGGTACGCAAAGACCCGGCTGATGCCCGCGCTGGGCGCCCATGGGGCGGCGGCGCTGGCCGAGCGCCTGCTGCGACATACGCTTGCCTCAGCCTGCGCGGCCGAACTGGGCCCGGTAGAGCTTTGCTGCACGCCGGATACGGAGCATCCGGCGTTCCTGGCCTGTGCGCGGGAATTCAATGCGACGCTGTCGCGCCAGTGCGACGGCGACCTCGGCCAGAGAATGGCGTCGGCCGCCCGTCGGGCCTTGGCGCGTGCCCGCAGCGTGCTCATCATCGGCACCGACTGCCCGGCGCTGGCGCCAACGCAACTGAACACTGCGGCGCGAATCCTGAACGCCGGCCATGATGCGGTATTCGTTCCCGCCACCGACGGCGGCTATGTCCTGCTGGGTCTGCGGCGCGTGGATCGCCATCTGTTCTCGGCAATACGCTGGGGCACTGCCACCGTCATGACTGAAACACGCAAGCGCCTGACTGAGCTTGGCTGGCAGTGGGCAGAACTGCCAGCCTTGCCGGACATTGACGAACCAGCCGATCTGCGGCACGTCCCCATCGCGCTGCTGCCAGCAGCGCCGAACTTGAGTCCTGACGAGGAGTAGTCACCATGCTAGGGATCATTGGCGGAACCGGAATCTATGCCATCGACGGGCTCAGCGTGATCGGGGAGCACCTGGTGGACACGCCATTCGGCGCGCCGTCGGCGCCCGCGGTCCATGGCCGTCTCGGCGCCATGGAGGTCATGTTCCTGCCCCGGCATGGCCGACAACATGAACTATTGCCCCACGAGGTCAACTACCGTGCCAATATCTACGCCCTGAAGGCACTCGGGGTACGCCAGATCATCGGCCTGTCCGCCGTCGGTAGCCTGCGGCAGTCGATCACGCCTGGCGAATTCACCATCCCAACCCAATATGTGGACTGGGTGCGCGGCAACCGAGCCAAGACTTTCTTTGGGGAAGGGCTGGTCGCGCACATTTCTTCGGCCGAGCCCACTTGTAGCCGCCTCGCCTCGACCCTCGAAGCGACCGCGAGAGCGCTGCGACTGCCCGTGCATTCCAGGGTGACATACGGCTGCGTGGACGGCCCGCGCCTGGGCACTCGCGCCGAGAGCCATTTCCTGCGCGATGCGATGGCCTGCGATGTCGTGGGCATGACTAACGTGCCGGAAGTGTTCCTCGCCCGCGAGGCCCAGATCTGCTACTGCACCCTGGGCATCGTCACCGACTATGACTGCTGGCTCGAGGATCCCGCGCAGCATGCCACCGTGGCGGCGGTGATCGCCCGCTATGGGGAGAGTGTCGGCAAGGCCAGGCAGATCCTGGCCCACATCCTGTCGACAGGATTGCCCGACCACGACGCTTGTCCCTGCCGCCACGCCCTGAGCGAAGCGGTACTGACCCCGGAGGGAGCAGTCCCCGCGGAAAAGCGGTCGCTGCTTCAACTCTTGAGGGCATAGCGCGACCAGAGCCAGTCCAGTTGCGCCGGTGCGCGCAGCGCTGCGCCTGCGTCCGGGCCAATACGGGCGGATTGCCACCAAAGGAGACGAGTCGTGCGTTTCATGTCTAGCGAGGAAGTCGAGGCTGGTGCGCCAGAGGCCTGGCCACGATCCCCAGCCGACGCCCTGTGGCGCGCGCGGGCCGTCATGGCCAAGCAAGGGCTTGCGCAACCGCACCAGCAGATGGGGCAGCGATGGCCGATCGGCTGTGTCGCACTGGAAATCACGCAGCGCTGCAATCTGGACTGCACGTTGTGCTACCTGTCCGAGAACTCGGAGGCGGTGAAGGATATTCCCCTCGATGAGGTAATGGCCAGAGTTGACAGCATCTTCCGCGCCTATGGGAGGAACACCGACGTCCAGGTTACGGGCGGCGAGCCCACCCTGCGCAAGCGCGACGAGTTGCTCGCCATCGTACGCAGGATCCATGCGTTGGGCATGCGTGCCACGCTGATGACCAATGGCATTCGGGCGACCCGCGCCCTGCTCGGCGAGTTGGCTGCTGCCGGACTGGCGGACGTCGCTTTCCATGTCGATACCACGCAGCAGCGACCGGGTTACCAGACGGAAACCCAGTTGAATACCCTACGTCAGCGCTACCTGGAGCGCGCGGCGGGATTGCCACTATCAGTGATGTTCAATACCACGGTTCACGATGGAAATTTCGACGAGATTCCCGCCGTCGTCGCGTTCTTCCGGGCGCGCGCCGGGCGGATCCGCACGGTCTCGTTCCAGTTGCAGGCCGACATTGGCCGGGGCGTGCAAGGTGCGCGGCGGCGGGGCATTTCGCTCGATTCCACAGCCGCTCAGATTGAGCGCGGAGCGGGAACGGCGCTCCAGTTTGCCGGCTCCCTGATCGGGCATCCTTCGTGTAGCCGCTATGGGATGTGCTTGGCGGCGAACGGCAATCTCTACGACGCCTTTGACGACTTGCACGTCGTGGCCACCTTCCAGGCAGCTACCGCCGGCGTGGTGTTGGACCGGACCCGCCCCACCAAGACCGCCCGGAGACTGGCGCTTTGGCTATGCGCCCACCCGACCTTGTGGGCGCCGGTCTTGTCGTGGCTGACCAGGAAAGCCTGGGCAATGAGGGATGATCTCATCAGGAGTCGAGGGCATGTGCACACCCTCTCGTTTGTCATCCATAATTTTATGGATGCGACCAGGCTGGAAGCGGACCGGATTGAAGCCTGTGCGTTCAAGGTCATCACCGCCGACGGCCCCATGTCCATGTGCTTGCATAACGCCAGGCGTGACGCGTTCATTCTGCGGCCCATTCGATTCTACCGGGCTGCATCGCCGCTCTTTTGGGACCCGCTGACAGGCACCGAGACAACTGAGGCCGCCGCGAGCATCGGCCTCGCTTGCCAGCCCCGACAATTGAAAGGTCGCGCGCGCGACCGGTCGCCGCGACGCGCTTAGAGGATTGCCGGCGAGATTGGCTATGTTCCCCAGGATACTTCGCGCATCACTCCTAGCCATGTGCATGTCGCTGACAGCTGCCTTGGGTCCAGGCATCGTGCAGGCCGACATGCCTGGCGCCGGTGTGCACTGGGCACGCGTGCTTCAAAAGTATGTGAATGATCACGGGCAGGTCGACTTCTGCGGACTCGCCAAGGACCCAGCCGATTTGCTCGCCTACCTCGACTATGTCGAGCGCGTGAGTCCGCAAAACATGCGGGATGCATTCCCGACGCGCGGCGCGGCGCTTGCCTACCACATCAATTCCTACAATGCGCTCGCCATGTACAACGTCATCGCCTCCGGCATGCCCAAAGAGTTGGGATGGCTGACGCGGCTACGATTCTTTGGTGGCAGGCGCTTTGTGATCGGTGGAAAGGCAATGACGCTCTACACCTATGAGAACACCGTGATCCGTCCCTTGGGGGATGAACGCGTCCATTTTGCGCTGAACTGCATGGTGATCGGCTGTCCGCAATTACCCACCCAGCCATTCTCTGGCGAACACCTCGATGCGCAGCTGGAAATGGCCGCGCAGCGCTTCTTCAGCGAGCCGCGAAACCTTCAGGTCGATCCGGCAAGAGGCACCGTCCGAGTCTCATCGATCCTCAAGTTCTATGAGAACGACTTCCTGACGCGAAGCCCGACCTTGCTTGCCTACATCAACCGTTATGCGCCCGTGACGCTTCCTCCGTGGTTGGAAGTCGAGTTTATTCCCTACGACTGGAGCATCAACATACAAGAGCACGGTTGCCAGCCCAGTGATTGACGTTTTCGGCACCCATTGCAGCGGGAGCGGCGCAGCACGGTCGCTCGATCCACGGCTGATCTCCCACGAAGAGGGGAGTCGCTGGATACAAATTGACGCTTGACTCTGGAGTTAGGTCCAAGGTTTATCTTGAGATCATGACGGGCTCTTGCTCATGCGGTGTCGCTCGTCATGCTGCCGAAAAGGAGACCGTATATGACTGCCAAACGCAAAGTCGAAGTCTTCAGCGCCGGCTGTCCCGTCTGCGCCGAAGTGGAAGCACTCGTAAAAAGCCTGGCTTGCCCGTCGTGCGAAGTCGTTGTGCTCGACATGCGCGATATCGCCGTGGCGCAGCGCGCCAAGGCGCTCGGCGTGCGCTCGGTGCCAGCCGTGGCAATCGACGGCCAGCTCGCCAGCTGCTGCGCCGGACGCGGCGTCGATGAAGCCAGTCTGCGCGCCGCCGGCCTCGGCCAGCCATGATGCTGACCATCGGCAGGCTCGCACGGGCAGGTGATGTCAGCCCCGACGCACTGCGTTACTACGAGCGCGAGGGGCTGTTGATTCCCGCCGGCAAGACCGCAGTTGGGTACCGGCTCTATGGAGCCGACGCCGTGCGTCGTGTGCGCTTCATCCAGCACGCCCAGGCCTGCGGCTTCACGCTGGCGGAAATTGGCGAGCTGTTGCAGCTGCGCCGGACCGACAGCGCTTGCTGCGACGACGTGCGGCAGCGTGCCTGCCATCGCGAAGCAACGCCAACTCGCCGAGAAGGTCAATAGTCAGTAAGCGGGTCTCGCGTAGCTGACCGGAGCATATCAGACGCCCTGCCACGCGCCACATGCCCTTAGGAAGCAATGTTGCGAGAACCGCTCTGAGAGAGATCAATCTGCTGTTCATAGCAAAACCCCCAACCGGCCCGCGCGATGGACGGCGCCACCCGGAACCGGCGTGATCGAGCGTCGTCAAACTTGTATGGTGCTGGGTGAAGGGGACGACTCCCACGCCTTGATGCTGTGTAGCCGTTACGCGAAATCGAACGAAGATGCTGCATTCTCTTCTGGCGTGTGCGTTGCCCGTCATGGTCGCGGCTTGTGCCCAGGGACTTGACCGGCAAAGCATGGTCCCCCCTGGGGACCTTGCCCGCGTGATCGGGACATCCGGTAGCGCTGTCGTGAGTATCAGCGCGAGCTCGGACGGGCGTTCCTATCTCGGGCAAGCGACTCCCGGTCCCGCCCCTGGTGATATCCGTATCCGGTGGTCCCAACGCGCATACCCGGGTGCATACTCGCCATCAGAAAATGGTCAGAAGGTTCTTGGCGGCAACGGTTCAGGATTCATCTTCAGCCCGGCAGGATTGATCCTAACCTGCGCGCACGTGGTCGAGAGCGCCAGGTTCGTGCGCGTGAAGCTGCCCGACCGTCGTGAGTTCGATGCCACGGTGGTTGGAAGCGACTTGCGCAGTGACATTGCGGTCTTGCAGATTCAGGGCGATCAGCTCCCTGTCGTGACGATAGGCGATTCGTCACGGGTCCGCGCCGGGAACTGGGTCGTAGCAATCGGCGCGCCGTACGGCTTCCAGAACAGCGCCTCATTCGGCATTGTCAGCGCCGTCAGACGAACTATCACGGCCGGCTCCGCGCCTATACCGCTGATCCAGAGCGATGTGGCAGTAAATCCGGGAAGCTCCGGTGGGCCGCTGCTCAACGCTAATGGTGAGGTCATTGGCGTCAGTACCCATATCTTCACGCTGACCGGTGGATTCCAGGGCCTGTCCTTCGCGATTCCGATCAACCCGGCCATGCGCATCGCGCAACAGCTCGTCGCATCCAGCCACGTCAATCGCGGCCACCTTGGGGTCGGGGTGCAGGATGTCGATCAGGACCTGGCCGAGGCCTTCGGCTTACCGACTGTCGCGGGTGTGTTGATCGACTTGGTGGAACCGGACAGCCCCGCCGCGCAAGCGGGTGTGAAGGTTGGCGACGTGATCGTACAGATTGGCGATGCCCGGGTCGCCGACGCGATGGCGCTGGCAATGGCGGTCAGCGACCTGCTACCGGGAAGCAAGATCCGGCTGCACGTGGTGCGAAACGGGGTCCTACAAACCGTCGTTGTCGTTATCGGCGCGCCTCCATCGCTCGCTTTCCCGGCGAACCGCGTCCAGTCGGATGCCGTAGGCGGAAATGGCCCGGAACTCCAGGTACGTCGTCTTGCTGCTTCGGAGGCTTATGCAAGCGGGATAAACGGGGGTGTGATGGTTGAGCAAGCCAGGGGCGCAGCACGCCGAGCGGGCATTCTGCCGGGCGATGTGATTCTCGCCGTCAACGGCATCGCGGTCACTACAGCGGCCCAGTTGCATTCCGCCATGGCGGCGACTGACACGAAAGCCGCGCTGCTGGTGCTCCGGGGAGATGTGCGGACATATATTCCCGTTGACACCAGTCAACATAGTGATCTTCGGCAGCACGAGTTCCGCCAATCTGGATTCTTCGAGTCCGCCATCTGAAAAGTCCGGCACGCGCCGACCAATTCGTCCACCAGCATTGGGTGCGCGCAAGTTCTTCGAACGCGTCCGGCGCAGCCGGAGTGGCGAGGTGCGAGGCCGAGTACGTCAGGACAAAGGGCACGGCCCGTCCTGCCTCCACAGTGAACTCAGCAACGGTGGACAGGTCCTCGCCGTGCAAAGGAACGGGCGTACGCAAGACCGCCATGGCGGGTCCTGCCACCGCGCGTATGCCGTGTTCACCGTCCAGCCGTGTCACCCAGGGCACCGTCGCCCCATAGTCAAATCGCAGAGTCAGGTCCATTCTCATTCATACCCTGCCGCGCCGGCCGTATACGATATGAATCAGATTCGCCCGTGCGCTTGAATCGGACATGCCTTGGCGTACCGGCATGTAGTCGACGATCGCCACCACACCTTCAGGATGGTCGCGGGCATGGCATATCCAGATCAGAAGTATGAACGAGCCATTGTGTTGAGCGCAGCCAAGGGACCGGCGCGAGGGCTTTGCTTTCGCAGGGATGTATAACGCCTCAAATAGTTCGACGCGAGGTTGCCGCGAAGGTGCCTGTTGTGGTTCATGGTATGCGGCGCGACGGTTCTAACGCGTTCTCGTCCCTGGGCTTTTGCAGCACATTTTCCTAGACTGAAGAGGCGGACGCCGCACGGCAAAGCCTGGTAGCCTGGTCGGGTCGGGAATTGCCATTAAGTGGTGCAACGATGGTAGGACGCATCGACCTCGTCCTTTGTAACGTTGGAAGCGTCAGTCAGTGGAGCGCAACCATGGAATTCGTCGTCAGCGCCACCAGCATCGCCGTCTTGGGAGCCCTGCTTGTCATTTCATCCTTCCGCGTACTGCGAGAGTACGAACGGGGCGTGGTCTTCATGCTCGGTCGCTTCTGGAAGGTCAAAGGCCCCGGGTTGGTACTGGTCCTGCCGATGGTCCAGCAGATGGTGAGAGTTGACTTGCGCACCGTGGTACTGGAAGTGCCGCCGCAAGACGTCATTTCGCGCGATAACGTTTCAGTGAAAGTCAGTGCGGTCGTGTACTTCCGAGTCGTTGATGCTCAGTTCGCCATCATCCAGGTGGCCAATTTCCTCAATGCCACGAGCCAGCTGTCGCAGACCACATTGCGCTCCGTCCTGGGCAAGCATGAGCTGGACGAGATCCTGGCCGAGCGCGAGCGGCTCAATGCCGAAATCCAACAGGTGCTCGATGGCCAGACCGAAGGCTGGGGGATCAAGGTGTCAAACGTCGAGATCAAGCATGTCGATCTCAACGAGAACATGATTCGTGCCATCGCCCGCCAGGCCGAGGCAGAACGCGAACGCCGCGCCAAGGTGATCCACGCCGAAGGCGAACTGCAGGCTTCGACGAAGTTGCTCGAGGCTGCTCAGATGCTTGCCAAAGCCCCTGAGGCGATGCAGTTGCGCTATCTGCAGACGCTCACGCAGATCACTGGGGAAAAAAGCTCGACCATCGTCTTTCCGCTGCCGGTCGATATGCGATGACACTCAGTCGCTATTCGGCGCTTGGACAAAGCATCTGAGGGACGGCGCCTTTGCTGAACTGAGTCCAAAATATGAATCAACACTTTTTTGACATGCCTGGCGGCAACTACCCTCGCGCTGATGCTGGCGGCTTGTCCGGCGCGACGCCAGGAGAATGCTTGCGTGGCGAAGGGGCAAGTCTGCTGTGTGGTGGATACCAGCCCCTCACAAGACATAAAGATGTGTGTACCAGATGGCAGCTTGCTTGGCGAAGCGGCCCGCCGGGGCGACCACACCTTATCCGCGGCCGCATACCGAAACCGCTGTCGATCTGTGCACCGGCGGCTAAGTCAGCCTGCGCCGGTGGAACCGTGAAATTGTGTTGATTCCAGCTAACTGGACTGTACGGGCCAGACGCGTAAGGTGCGCGTCTAGTGCGAGACCGGTCAGTCTTTCACGTAAAATCGCCATAGGGTGTCAGCACTGCACATTGCAGTGAGACAGGTTGACGCGTTGGTCGGGCCGCCAACGCGAATCTTCTATGACCCTGGATCGCCCCCCATCCCAACAGGAGTTGCCGCGCGCGCAGGCCTTGGCTGAAAAGGCCTTCTCGGCGCTTGAGCACTTCATTCATATCGAAGCCGTAAGCGGCATTGTGTTGCTGGCCGCCGCCGGGATCGCGCTGCTCTGGGCGAATTCGCCAGCAGCCGACAGTTACCACGCGCTCTGGCATGCCCCGCTGTCGGTGGGAATTGGTCCCTATTTGGTGTCGCAGTCACTGCATTTCTGGGTCAACGACGCCCTCATGACCATCTTTTTTCTTGTGGTGGGAATGGAGATCCGGCGCGAGATCCATGAAGGCGCGCTGGCGAACTTTCAGCTGGCAGCGCTACCTATGGCGGCAGCGCTCGGCGGCGTGATCGCCCCGGCATTGCTGTATCTTGCGATGAACGCAGAGATGCCCGAGCGCCGGGGTTGGGCGATACCGACCGCGACCGACATTGCATTTGCCGTCGGCGTGCTGGCACTGCTTGGCAAAGCGATACCCGGCAATGTTCGTGTGTTCCTGCTTGCGTTAGCGATTATCGACGATATCGTCGCCGTAATGATCATAGCGGTAGCCTTTTCCGCCGGGCTGGACTATTCGGGGCTACTGGTTGCCGGTGCAGGTATTCTGATGGTTCTGGGGCTGCAATGGATCGGTGTGGGGAGCGCCTACGCTTACATCATCCCCGGGGCCATTCTATGGTGGGGCATGCTGAAAACGGGTGCCCACCCCACCCTCGCTGGCGTTGTGCTCGGCATGATGACCCCGGCGCTTCCTGGCCGTACGCGAGAGAGGCCCCTGGACGCTGCGACCCAAGCGCTTCATGATCTTCGGGTGCGCGCGCGCGGTCCGGCACCGCAGGCCGAGCATCTCGCAGCACCACTCAAGCAACTTCGCCAAGCGCAGCGCGAGGTGCTGCCGCCTGTGACGCGCGTGCAAATGGCGCTCCATCCTTGGGTTGCGTATCTCGTGATGCCGCTCTTTGCGTTGGCAAACGCGGGAGTCAGCCTCGATGGCGTTGATCTCGGGGTGGGCAGCTCGAAAGGTGTGCTGCTCGGTGTGGCGGTTGCACTGATTGTCGGCAAGCCACTGGGCATTGTGTCGGTCAGCTGGTGTGCCGTGCGTCTGGGCTGGTGCAAACTGCCGCCAGGCGTGACATGGGGCGGCGTCTGCTTGATTGGCCTGTTGGCGGGGATCGGCTTCACGATGTCCATTTTCATCGCCACGCTTGGCTTTTCGGATGCCAACCTCCTTGGCGCTGCTAAGCTTGGTGTGCTGTTGGCATCCGCTCTGGCCGCTGTCAGTGGGCTTACCTGGGGCTTCATCTATGCAAGGCGCCTGAAGCCGGAGACCGAAGAACGTGCAGGCGAATCCGGTGCTACGACGGCAGACTGATTCTCGCGCGCGTTAAGAAGCCGCCTTGCTCAGTAACGGCGCATGCAGGCGCGCGAAGCGACGCTGGGATCCAATATTGCATGCCGTGGTAGTGGCGCACAGTCGATTGCGAATCCGAGCTCAGAGGAATGGAGGAGACGTTATGGATGGCAGCTTGAAGATCGGCTTGGGGCCATCTACACCGCAGCGCGAGTGATGGGTATGGATATGAGCGCAGCGGATGTGGTTGAGGTCGTTGGTGCAGCATGGCACCGAGTTTTTGCATGGTCTTTTCTATTTGTGAACTGTCCCTAGACTGTGGCACATGAGCCGGCGAGGACTGGCGCTCGGCATGGCGCTCGGATTCTTTTTCGGCCTGCTGATCCCGCTGGCACAGATACCACGGAGCGCAGCCGCTGCGGTGGCGCTGCGCGCCAACGTGCCCGCCGCAGTAGCCAGCACCCTGGTGACCAATCCGCTGACCTTCGGTCCGATTTACTATGCCGCCTGGCGCGTAGGCAGCGCGATTCTCGGGGAACCGGTCGATGCTCCGCCGGCACGAGGCGCAGAGGCAAGCACGAACCGGCCGACGAAAGCTGGTTTCGTATGGTGACTCGGCGAGTCCTAGGCGTCGGCAAGCCCCTGCTGCTCGGGCTGGCAATCATGGCCGTCGTCGTCGGAGTCGCGACCTACTTCCTTGTCTCGGCGGCATGGAGGGCCTCCGTAGCTGGCGCATCACGTTCACATCGGTCGAATCTGCCTGGACTGCGCAGGTCAACGCATTCGACCAGCGCTGTACAAGATCGGCATCCTTGTCGATGCCCATGACATCGTGGCCCAGGCGGATAAGCGATTGCGCCACTGAACTGCCAAAGCGCCCGAGCCCGATCACTACGACGCTGTCGCCTGCAGAGAACGCAAATTGCTCGGTAAACAATCTAGCCAACAATTGGGTGCTCCTCCGGGTAGCGGTATGGTGTGCGGTGTTCGCCCATCGCCAGAGATACCGCGAGCGTGATGGTGCCGACCCGGCCAGCGTACATGAGCGCTATCAGCGTAAGTTGGCCGGAAGCGGGAAGGTCCGCCGTGATGCCTGTCGACAAGCCAACGGTGCCGAAGGCCGAAATGACTTCAAAAATGACTTGATCGGTCGGCAATTCGGTAACGAACAGGATGGTCAGCGTTCCCAGCGTAATCAAGGCGCTTCCCAATACCAGCACGGTGATCGCCTGCCGCTGTGCCGATCTGCTGACTCGCCGCCCGAATGCCTCGCTGTCGCCGCGCCCGCGAATCTCGGCAATTACAAGCAACGCCAGGATTGCGACGGTGCCGACTTTGACGCCGCCGGCGGTACTGGCGCTGCCTCCGCCGACGAACATCAGGAAGTAATGCAGCGCCAGGCTTTCATGGGTCAGCGCACCGATGTCGATCGAATTAAATCCGGCGGTGCGAGCGGAGACTGAGGCAAACATTGCGGACAACAGCTTCCCTGCAGATGACATCGCGCCGAGCGTCCTCGGATTGTTCCATTCGAACAATAGCAGGCCAAGAAAGCCGGTGATCAGCAGCACCACCGTAACGGACAAGGTGAGCTTGCTATGCAGGGACCATCGACGCGGATCGGATATCTTGTTCCGCAAATCGTGCAGCACCGGGAACCCAATGCCGCCGACAACGATTGCCACCATCACCGGCCCCAGCATCCATAAGTCGGCCACGTAGCGCGTCAGGTTGTCTGCGTGGGTTGAGAAGCCAGCGTTGTTGAAGGCTGAGATCGAATGAAACAAGCCATTCCATGCTGCCTCGCGCCAGGGGAGGTCATAGGTGAAATACAGCCGCGAGGCTAGCCACACCGCGATGACAATCTCGAAGCTCAATGTCACCACCAGCACCAGCCTGGCCACGCCGGCGATGTCGCCAAGGCCGATCGTATGGGTCTCGACCTGAGTAATTAGCTTGGTCCGCAATCGCAGCGAGCGATTGACCATTAGGCCCAGTAGCGTGGACGCGGTCATCATGCCAAAGCCGCCAAGCTGGAACATCACCAAAATGACTGCCTGGCCGAAGCCGGACCAGTAAGTTCCCGTATCCACGACCACCAGGCCGGTCACGCAGACCGCCGAGACTGCGGTGAAGAATGCGGTCAGCCACGGCACGCCTTCGTCATCGACACGGGACCAGGGTAACATCAGCAGTATGCTGCCTGCCACGATGGCCAGCAGGAAACCCATGGCAACGGTCCGGGTTGGATGCAGAGATGCTCTCATTCCGGAATTGTGCACTGAAGGCTGTCACAAATCCACGCTTCCATGGACGGCCCGCGTCCGAGCGGGCCTCACTCGCCGCTGCTGCAACTGGCGCTACCAAGAGGGACCTTTCGGAATAGTGTTCGGCCATCCGGGTAGCGAGGGCTACCTCACGCCAACAACTGCAACTTTGCAGAATTGCCCCTGAAGGCGGCAAGCCCCGCTTTGACGCTGGTCGCGTGATCAATCGCGTTGGGTTGGTCCTTGGACAATCTCATGGGTCAGCTCAGGTGATGCAAGGCGGACGCTCTATGGCGCATTTGTGAAGCTATTTGGCTGGCGCTGCACGAGTCGCCGGCCACCCAGCGCGCCTATCGGAAGGAGGCTGAGCGCCTGATCCTGTGGGCGATCGTTGAGCGCCAACGGCCGCTGTCGTCGCTGACCACCGAAGACGCGATTGCCTATCGCAGTTTCATGCGCCGGCCAACGCCGCACAGGCGCTGGGCGGCACCACCACGGCCGTGCACGTCGCCGGAGTGGCGCCCGTTCACGCAAGGCCTGTCGGCTCGCTCAATGGCCTATGCGTTGTCCGTGCTCGCGGCCATGTTCCGCTGGCTGATCCAGCAGCGCTACGTGCTGGCCAATCCGTTCGCCGGCATCAAGGTACGCGGCAGCGGCCGGGCCGCGCCGTTGGATAGCTCACACGCGTTCACGGAAGGCGAATGGTTGTTGATCCGCACCATTGCCGACGGCCTGGAGTGGTCGTATGGCTGGGACGCGTCGGCGGCGCAGCGGCTACGCGTCGTGCTGGATTTTGGCTACGCGACAGGTCTGCGCGCCAGCGAACTCGTCGGAGCGACCCTCGGCGGCATTGAAAGCGATCGTCATGGCGACCATTGGCTCAACCTCGTCGGCAAGGGCGTGAAGCCGGGCAAGGTGGCGCTGCACCCGTTGGCGCGCGTGGCGCTCGACCGCTATCTAGGGGGAGCGCGGCCTGCCGGTGACGCCGGCGCGCTGGAACAGGCCAGTCCCCACTGGATGCGGCACACTCATGCGACCCATGCGCTGGCGCGCGGCGCGGAATTGACGACCGTCCGGGACAACCTGCGCCACGCGTCAATTTCAACCACCTCGATCTACCTGCACGGCGAGGAAGTGAAACGATCGCGGCAAATTGGCGCGGCATTCTCCGCTCCGTAGCAAGTTTGACCAAGGGGGGCGATTGGCAAATATCGCTTATATTGAGGCCGGCCGGTCCTATCCCTTCTTATAACCGATGAGGTCCAACGCAAGGAGCGGACGATGAGTGACATGATGAACGGGATGATGAGCGGCGGCATGATGTGGGGCATGGGGCTCTTCGGACTTCTGATACTGTTGCTGCTGGTGCTTGGCGTGGGCGCATTGATCAAGTATTTGTTTTTCGACGGCCGACGAAAGTAGAGTCTCCTCACTCGACCACGCATGGCGGCTCGTTGTTGGATCAACATCTCTTCTTGCGTCAGGTCCACGTCCACGCCGCGCACCGTCCATACGCCCCCCGAGCTTTAGTGATTTGGCGCTTGCGCCCGACTGGACGAACGGCATCCGGGGCGCTGGTCCGAGCGACGGACTGCTTGGCAACCCTCATTGCCATTGCTCGGGGATCGACTTCGCGCTGCGCCGTCTTCCTGGCGTCCAAAATGTGCACGCCAATGCCGCGGCCCAACGGATTCGGCGATCATTGTCGTGCTGGTCGGGGCGACTCGGCGCGGTGGGGACGCCTACCCATCGACAGCCGCGGTGGAGCACGGCGTCGGTGATGGTTACCCGTGTCGGGATCAACGGCAAGCGGACCTTCGCCCCCCGCATCGACGAAGGGCTGAAGGTCTACCTGCACCGGGATGCCTATCCCCAAGGGCTTGCTGACCGAATCTGCGTTGGCCTGGTGCGTGCAGTTCCTCAAGGAAGCCGTTCGGCTCGCGCAGAGCAAGAGCTACTTGTGGGCGCGGATGAACGGCTCGGATCCGCCGGTACGGCTGTTTGCCTATAGCCCAACACGGGCGGCGAAGCAAGCTGCGGCGCTCTATGCCGGCATCAAGCCAGGCGCGGCATTGATGACGGATGGGATAAGAGCCATACAACAACATCGCGCAAGCAAATCGGCTGGTGCACCTTGCATGCTGGGCCCGCCGCTACATGATCGAGGCCGAGGACGCGTTGCCCAAGGAGCAGCGCGGCGGCAAACATCCCGCCACGCAGTTCATCAAGCTCATCGGCAAGCAAGCTGACGGTGGCGCTTCGTTCAGCAATTGGCAAAGCATTAGCGGCCACCCTGGCACGGCGCCAAGGTCCTCAGAATGGCGTTGAAAGATGGCTTACGCCCGGGTAGGCTGTTCGCTCCGTTTTCAGTGTCAAGGATATCCTTTGCCGCGTGCGCAAACGGAATTACCTCTTCCTGTGGAGAATCTGAAATGCCATTGCCACTTGATTTGCCTTTACCAGCCAGTTTCGACGATACGGCACTTCAGATGGAAAGACTAAAAGAGATAACAAATTTCCTGCGGAACGATGAACGATGTCAAGGAGCTGCGCTTGTTGGCTCTTTCGCAAAGGGCACGGCAGACCGAATGTCCGATCTGGATCTCATCGTCTACGCGCGAGACGAGGAGGTTGGCGAGATCGCAGATGGCTTACGGGGATTGATCCCCGACGAAGACGTGCTCTGGAGTTTTTCAGGCCACTACGATGATTTCAGCGTCTTCACGAAATGCATTCTCCTGAACTTCACCAGTGTCGAGTTCAGCGTAATCGGCACCTCAACGACATCGAGGTTTAAGCTTCGCCGACCGTACATCGAACTTGCAAACAGAAATAGCTTCTTGTCTTCAAGAGTCAGTGACTTGCCGACGATCGATAAGGCGGAGTTCCCCGTTTATGTGAACGGCGAACGAGGGCTCATGTGGGAGCTATTTAGCTACCTCAAGCGACTTCGGCGTGGTCAGGTCGAGTCTGTTAAGAAAGACCTACTACGTCTTGCAGGCGAGATTTCGCGGACCTTGGATTGATTTCTCCGGGCGACCTCCAAGGGCAACAGGCATTTCCGACCCACTGCCGACAACGAGGTCGGCCATAGTTGCCAATGTCGTTCGCCCCGTGTGCGGAACAGCATCAAGGCGCGCATCAATATCACGAGGCGTTGTTCTTGAAGAAGCTCCTTTGACCGCTAAAAGGCGTGATCATTTCTCACAGTCATGCTGACCACTTCGGCGGAATCGACGGCGTCTATGCTGCGGGGCTTGCCGAGCCCGAGGATTTCAAAAGCGGAAGAATCCCGCTAGTTGCACCGCAAGGGTTCTTGGAGGAAGCCATTGCCGAAAACGTCACGGCCGGCAACATTATGTCTCGGCGTGCCGGCTATCAATACGGCAATGTGCTCAAGCCCGGCGAGCGAGGCATCATTACCGGCTCGCTTGGCGCTGCGCTCGCGAATGGCAAGTCGGGCCTGCCAATCCCGAACATGTCGATCACCAAGGACGGTCAGAAGGTCACCATCGATGGGGTGGACTTCGTCTTTTATTTGGCGCCGCATTCGGAAGCTCCGGCGGAAATGGTCATGTACATCCCGCAATGGAAGGCCCTGTCCATGGCGGAGGACGTCAACCATTTGCAGCACAACATTTACACCCTGCGCGGCGCCCAGACACGCGATGCCAGCGTCTGGGCCAAGTATATTGGCGAGGCGCTGGCAAGATGGGGCAGCGAAGTGGAGGTCAACTTCGGTCCCCACACTTGGCCTGTCTGGGGTAACAAGAACGTAGTCGAGTACCTGAAGAATCAGCGCGATGTGTATCAGTCTCTCTATGACACGACGCTTCGCTATGCCAATTATGGTTACCGACCCGATGACATTGCCGAGAACGCACAGTTGCCCAAGGCGGTGTTCAACCAATGGGACAACCGGCCCTATTACGGGCATACACGCAACAACTTGAAGTCGACGTACGTACGGAACCTTGGCTGGTACAGCGGCAATGCGGCCGAACTCGCCAGGTATCCGGATGCTGAACGCGGTAAGCGATACGTTGAAGCCATGGGTGGGGCGCAGAAGGTGCTTGACCTGGCAACGGCGAGTTTCCAGAAGGGGGACTATCGATTCGCGTCGGATCTGCTTAACAACGTGGTTGCCTATGAGGGCGGCAACCAGAATGTCAACTTCCTGATGGCGGACGCGCTTGAGCAGTTGGGCTATCAGGAGGAGAACTCCCTGTACCGCAATTGGTATCTGGGCGCCGCCGTCGAATTGCGTCAAGGTGGCAACGTGAAGAACGAGCTGAGCACCTCGTCACCGGAAGTGATTGCCGGACTTCCGCCGGAGCATTTCATCAACTACCTCGGCATGCTCGTCGATCAGATCAAGGCGGAGAAGGCCGGCAATGCGACCATCAATCTGAACCTGGCTGGTGGTGCCAAGTTCGGGCTGGACCTGCACAACGGCGTGCTGAACCGGGTCTCCGGCCTGCAAGCCAAGAAGCCCGATGCAACACTGGAAATCTCCCAGGCAGACCTGCTGGCCTTTGCCTCGGGAAAGTCTTCGCTTGATGACCTGCTGGGCGCAGGGAAGGCAAAGATCACTGGCGACAAGGCCGCCGTAGGGAAGCTCAACGGTATCTTCGCACTGGACCTGAAGAACAACATGAACCTTGTGCTGCCGCTTCAGACCGAAAACCGCGTTCGGTAAGTTGGCAATCCTGCCTTGCCACCCCGAATTCGGGGTGGCAGAAGGGCCAGTAGAGCCCCAGCGCGCAGCATTGGAACTACCTCTCTCATGTTCTTCGTCACCACTTTTCCAGCTCGCATGGCTGCGCTAGGTCTAATGTCCTTAGGCCTGAGCTCGCCCACCATTGCGCAAGACTCGGCCGATCTTGCGAAGAAGCTCAGCAACCCCGTCGCCGCGCTGATCAGCGTACCGTTTCAGTTCAACTACGATCGCGGCATCGGTCCCGCCCATGACGGCGAACGGTTGACGATGAACTTCCAGCCCGTGGTGCCGATATCGCTGAACGCGGACTGGAACCTGATCTCGCGTACGATCCTGCCGCTTACGTACCAAACGTCAGGCGCCCCCGCGTCTCACCGTCCTGCAGACGAGGGCAGGCATCAAACAATCCTTAACAAACTCGGAAGTCCGTCGGTCGCCGACCCCGCTGCCGCGTCGAACTTCCGTAGCGGACCCTGAGACGCCAGTCAGCATGGCGGAAAAGCAACGCTGACGAACTTCGTACGCGGTCATACGAATGGCAACGCATCGAGCAAACGCAACACCGGTCAATTTCCAAAGGCAGCACTCTTTTGAGGCAGCCTTGCCAGGCAAGCCTTTGAATGGCAACGTGAGGCTAGGTGCCTACTTGTACTTGATCTCATAGCGCCAGGCCGCGGCGTCGGCCGGAGGCTTGTCGACCAGCGTGGCCAACTGCGTCGCCAGCGCCAGCGCCAGCGGCAACGCCGCGCGGTGGCTTCGGTGCCTTGGCGGGAGTGGCGGCGCCGGCTTCCCTGCCCGCTTCCTAGTCCGCTTCCTAGTCCGTTTCCTTGTCCGCCTTCCCGCCGGAATCAGCCTTGCTGGCGCGCGGTGCGGCTGTCGCCGGAGTCCTGTCGCGTCGTCTTGGCCATGGCTGTCGCCGGTTGGGGGAATATGCATCCAGCTTAGGCAGCACATGGCGCTGCCGAAATCGGCGCCAGTCCTACAGCGGGACAGGATGGCATCATGGTGGCCCATGCGCGGCAGCGCGCGCAGGCCGGCATGTGGTTCTTACCGGACGTTGTAATTCTGCCGCGCGTCCTCTGCCACCCATGCGCGCCCGCAGGCCGGCGCGCATGGGAACGCAATTTGCGATGCATGTATTTGCGATGCTCTGTTGGCGCTGAACCATTGCCACGCCCGGTGCCCTGCCGGGACCATCCCGAGGAGGAAGCGGCAGATGAAACCAACCCTGAAGAAAATCGGTTCGCAGGTGATCGTGCTGACCGGCGCCACCAGCGGCGTGGGCCTGGTCACCGCGCGCAAGGCCGCCGCGCGGGGTGCGCGGCTGGTGCTGGCGGCGCGCAGCGAAGATTCGTTGCACAAGCTGGCCGAAGAGCTGCGCGAGCAGGGCGCCGAAGTCATCACTGTCACTGCCGATGTGGGGCGGCATGAAGACGTCGCCAAGGTCGCGCATGCCGCGATCGAGCGTTTCGGCAGCTTCGACACATGGATCAACAATGCCGGCGTGACGATCTTCGGCCGCCATGGCGACGTGCCGCTGGAAGACCAGCGGCGGCTGTTCGACACCAACTACTGGGGCACCGTCCATGGCTCGCTCGCCGCGGCCGCGCACCTGCGCGAATGCGGTGGCGCCATCATCAACATGGGCAGCGAAGCCTCTGACGGGCCGCTGCCGCTTCAAAGCGCGTATGTGGCCTCGCAGCATGCGATCAAGGGCTTTACCGATTCGCTGCGGCTGGAGCTGGAACAGGAACAGGCGCCGGTCAGCGTCACGCTGATCAAGCCCGCCGGCCTGGAAACGCCGTTGGCCATGCATGCCAAGAACTTCCTCGACGTCGAGCCGCGCCTGCCGCCGCCGCTGTACGATCCGGCGCTGGCCGCCGACGCGATCCTGTTCGCCGCCGAGAACCCGCGCCGCGATCTCTTCGTTGGCGGTGCGGCCAAGGCATTTTCCGCCGCGGCGTACTACACGCCGCATACCTTCGACCGCTTCATGCGCCGCTTCATGGGCCGTGCCCAGCAGACGCGCCATCCCGCGGGCCCGCTCGAGGACAACACCCTGTACGGCAGCGGCAGCGGGCTGCAGGAGCGCAGCGGCACGCGCACCGCCCTGCAATCCTGCCCCTATACGACCACGGCTCGGCATCCGGTGCTGGCCACCGCGCTGGTCGTCGGCGCCTCCGCCGTGCTGGCGGCGGTGGTGCAGATGCGAAGGGGACGCTAGCCTCCTCCGGCCCGTCACGGCCGTACGGGCAAGCAGCGCGCCGCGTGGCATGCACTGCGGTCGCGGTCGGTGCCACGAACACCTATCATGGATCTGGATGCCCGCCGGCTGGCGGGCATTTAGCCGTGCCGTATGCGTAGCGCATGCCGGCCATGGGTGGCATGCCGGGCGCCCGCATCCGCCGTAGCGAACGGCCTGCCAGGTTCCTCCACTACCACATAGGGTTTGTCCATGTCGGAGCTGCAAGCGGCAAGAAGTGCCCGCGCGCCACATCTGGCAGAGGCGGGAGGCGTCCTGCCCGGGCAAGCCGGCCAGCCGCTCGTTGAGCAGTACCGGCGCCTGCTGGACGCGGTCGAGGACGTGGCGGTGTTCGAAACGGATGCCGAGGGCCTGATCGTGGCATGGCCCGACGCTGCGCGGCGTGTCTTCGGCTACCGCGCCGAAGATATTGCCGGCCGCCATTTCTCTTGCCTGCACCGTGCCGATGATGTCGCCGCCGGGCTGCCGCTGCAGTGGCAGCAGGCCGCGGAGCGGGCCGGCAGCGCGCGCGACCGGGGCTGGCGCGTGCGCCGGGACGGCAGCCAGTTGCAGGCCGCCTGTGTCATGCATGCGGGCGCCGGGGGCTTCGTGGTGGCTTGCCGCGATATCACCGTGCAGGAAGCCGCGTCCGAGCACGCGCGTCTGGCCGAGTCGCGCCTGCAGCTGCTGGCCGACAATTTGCCCGGCACCGCGGTCTGCGAACTGGATCTGGATGGCACCATCCGCAGCTGGAACGTCGGCGCGCAGGCCGTGACCGGATACGAGGCGGCTGACGCGATCGGCAAGCCGCTGGCGCTGCTGTACACCGGGCCGGATGCCGCGGCCGGGCGCGACCGCACGGCGCTCGAAGCGGCGCGCGCCTGCGGCCAGTGGGCAGGCGACGAGCGCCTGGCACGCCAGGATGGCGCGATCGTGCGCTGCCAGACCCGCATGGCGCTGGTGCGCGATGCCGCGGGCTGCCCGGTCGGGCTGCTCTGGAGCGCGCGCGACATCAGCGACGCGCTGCGCCTGGAACTGCTGGAAACCGGCAACCGGCGGCTGCAGTCCTTCCTTGCCATCCTTGGGCACGAACTGCGCAACCCGCTGGCACCGGTGCGCAATGCGGTCGAGGTGATCGCGCTGACGCCGGACGCAGATGCCCGTATCCGCCATTGCGCCGCGATCATCGACCGACAGTTGCGCCAGCTCGAGCGGCTGGTCAATGACCTGCTGGATGTGGGCCGCGTTACCGCGGGCAAGATGAAGATGGAGTTGATGCCGACCTCCTACAACGACGTGGTCGGCAACAGCCTGGAGGCGATCCGGCCGGTCCTCGATGCCGCCGGCCAGCAACTGGTGGTGGACCTGCCCGCCGACTCGCCGCACGTTCGCGCCGATGTCAACCGGCTGGGACAGGTGCTGCTCAACCTGCTCAGCAACGCCACCAAGTACACCCCTCGCGGCGGCACCGTCAGCGTGCGGGTCCACGTGGAGCCGGCGCGCGTGGTGACGACCATCTCCGACACCGGCCGTGGCCTGCCGGCGGCGGCGCTGGACCGGATCTTCAACCTGTTCTCGCAGGAAACCGAGGTTGGCAGCCGCAGCGGGCTCGGCATCGGGCTGGCGCTGGCCAAGGCCGTGGTCGAAGCGCATGGCGGCGCGATCCAGGCCGAGAGCGCCGGGCCGGGCAAGGGCAGCACCTTCACCGTGATCCTGCCGCGTGCCGGCGCGCCTCGCCACGTAGCGGCCGCACCAGCGCCAGGAGCGCTGCCGCGGCGGCGCGTGCTGGTGGTCGACGACAATGCGGATTCCGCCGACAGCATGGCCGAACTGCTCGCCATGCTCGGCCACGATGCGCGCGCGGCCCATGGCGGACATGAGGCGCTGGCGCTGGCCGGGAGCTTTCACCCGGACTGTGTACTGCTAGACCTGGAGATGCCCGACATGTCGGGCTATGAAGTCCTGCAGGCGTTGCGCCAGACCTGCGGCGCGGAGGTGCGCTTCCTGGCGCTGACCGGGCGCGGCACCCCCGAGGACCATCGGCGCAGCAAGCTGGCCGGCTTTCATGCGCACCTGATCAAGCCGCTGGGGATCGACACGCTGTCGCGCGCGCTGGCTGATCCGGACGCAGGCGCGCCGCCGTCTCAGAGCGACCGGTAAGCGTCCAGCCGGTTGTACAGCGTCTTCAGGCTGATGCCCAGGGCGCGCGCCGCCTGGCGCTTGTCGCCGTCGAAGCGCGCCAGCGTGGCCATGATGATCTCGCGCTGGGTATCGGCCAGCGTGGTGCCCACGCGCACGTTGACCACGCCGTCCACGGTGGTGGGCCGCGGCGGCTGCGTGGCCAGGTTGGGATTGCCGATCTCGACCACCTTGTCGGCCAGGATAAAGGCACGGTAGACCGCGTTTTTCAGTTCGCGCACGTTGCCCGGCCAGTCATAGCGCACCAGCCGCTCGAGTGAAGCGGCCGAGAAGGCCTTGTCGCTGTGCTCCATCGCGTTGTATTCGGCGAGGAAGTGCCGCGCCAGCGGCACGATATCGTCCGGGCGTTCGCGCAGCGGCGGGATATGCAGCGGAAACACGGCCAGCCGGTACAGCAGGTCTTCGCGCAACTGGCCGGTGCGCACGGCCTCCACCGGGTCGCGGTTGGTCGCGGCCAGGATGCGCACGTCGGTGACGATCGGCGTATCGCCGCCGACGCGGTGGAAGGTGCGGCTTTCCAGAACCCGCAACAATTTGATCTGCATGTCGAGTGGCATTTCGGTGACTTCGTCCAGGAACAGGGTGCCGCCCTGTGCCTGCTCGAAGTACCCCGCCTTCTGCTCGATCGCGCCGGTAAAACCGCCTTTCTCGTGCCCGAACAGCTCCGACTCGATCAGCGTCGGCTGGATCGCGCCGCAGTTGACGGCGATGAAGGGGCCGTTGCGCCGCGCGCTGCGCTCATGCACCGCGCGCGCCACCACTTCCTTGCCCGAGCCGCTTTCCCCCACCGCCAGCATGGTGACATCGGTCGGCGCCACCCGCTCCACCTGGGCCATCAGGCGCTGCATGGCCGGCGCGGCGCTTTCCCACAGCAGCGAGACCTGCGAGGGCACGGCACGGCGCGGCGCGCCTTCCCCGGCCGCAGGGGAGAGAGTGGCCGGGCGGGTGGGGGCGGGGACGGCGGCGCTGCGCCGCGCAGGCGTGGTGGTCACGGGCACGATCGAAGGCAGGGCCTGGCGAGCTTGTCGTGTGAGGGTGGGAAGTTCCTATGCTAGCCTTTGCCACAGGGCCTTGCCATAGCCGCGCGGTCCTGCGCGGAAAGTTCCGACAGCTGTGTCAGACAGACACCGGCAATCACGACACCAGGCCCCGCTTAGACTTGCATTACGCTTGTATTACGCAGTGGACTGGCAGTACGCAGTCGGAACCGTGCCGCCCCTGCCCTGAACTGCCCGGAATGCCTGCCTTGCCGCGCTTCGCATGCGCGCGGCGGCGGCTTCGGTACCTGGTGCCGGGTGGGAAATCGCGCAGGCTTTTGCTGGTTCCGCAGAAGTTTCCATTAAGTCTCACTGACGGATCGTATGCCCCACATCCTGATTGTCGATGACGACGAGAACGCATGTGCCGCGCTGGCGGAGATCGTGGCCATGGAAGGCTTCACTTCCGCCACCGCCGGCAGCCTGCGTGAAGCCCGGCTGCAATTCGGCTGGCACATGCCTGACGCGATCGTCGCCGATCTGCGCCTGCCCGATGGCAACGGCATGGAGCTGTTCGACGAGGTCGGCGCCTCCGGCGTCGAAGTGATCCTGACCACCGGTTACGCCAGCGTCGAAAGCGCGGTCGAGGCACTGCGCGCCGGCGCGACCGACTACCTGGTCAAGCCGATCAACGTGGCGCGGCTGCAGACCGTGCTCAAGCGCCTGGCCACCACCGGCGAGTTGCGCGCCGAAATCCATTCGCTGCGCGGCGAATTGCGCCGCTACGGTCGCTTTGGCCGCCTGATGGGCAGTTCGGAAGTGATGCAGACGGTCTATGACCAGCTCGCGCGCGTGGCGCCCACCGAGGCCACGGTGCTGCTGATCGGCGAGAGCGGCACCGGCAAGGAGCTGGCGGCACAGACCGTGCATGAGCTGTCGTCGCGGCGCCGCCAGCCCTTCCTCGCGGTCAACTGCGGCGCGATCTCGCCTACGCTGATCGAAAGCGAGATGTTCGGCCACGAGCGTGGCAGCTTTACCGGCGCCGACCGCCAGCACAAGGGCTATTTCGAGCGCGCGGACGGCGGCACGCTGTTCCTCGACGAAATCACCGAGATGCCGGCCGAGTTGCAGGTCAAGCTGCTGCGCGTGCTGGAGACCGGCACCTTCATGCGCGTGGGCACCAACCGCGAATGCCATGCAGACGTGCGCGTGCTGGCCGCCACCAACCGCAACCCCGAAGAGGCCGTGGCCGACGGCAAGCTGCGCGCCGACCTGTTCCACCGCCTGAATGTGTTCCCGGTGGAGCTGCCGCCGCTGCGCGCGCGCGGCGACGACGTGATCCAGATCGCCAACCTGATGCTGGACCAGCTCAATGGCGAGCAAGGCACGCAGCGGCGCTTCGCCCCCAACGTGCTCGACAGCCTGCGTCTGCATGCCTGGCCGGGCAATGTGCGCGAGCTGCGCAATTTCGTGCAGCGTGCCTTCATCATGGCCGACGAGGACCTCATCACCGAGGTGCAGGTGCCGCTGCAGGTGGCGGCCACGCAGGCCCCCGGCGCGGCGGTGGTATCGGTGCCGGTGGGCATGTCGCTGGCCGACGCTGACCGCCAGCTGATTTTCGCCACGCTGGAGCAGTGCGCCGGCGTCAAGAAGCACGCCGCCGAAATCCTCGGCATCAGCCTGAAGACTTTGTACAACCGGCTGGAAGATTATGCCGCCCGCGGGGAGCTGCCCGAGTGGCTGCGCGCCTCGCGCAATGACACAGGATCGTCCGCGACCGGTTGAGTGCCCTGGGACGGCACGCGGACTGGCGCCGCCGGCGCTGCGCGCAGCACGTTTCTTGCTTCCACGCCAAGCAGCCAACCTGGCCGACCCGACAATCCGATCATGACGCTACTGCAGCCGCCGTCCAACCAGCCGGACGTTTCTGACGATCATTCCACGGATGTGGCCGCCGGCGCAGACTCCCGGGGGGAGGACTCCGCGGCCGCGGTGCGCGCGGTGCAGGAAGTCAGCACGCTGATCGAGCAGTCGGCCCATGACCTGCGTTCATCGCTCAATGCCATCCAGAGCTGGGCCTACGTGCTGGACCGCGCCTTTGATACGGCGCCGGCCCCGGCGCAGCGCGCGCTCGACGGGATTCGCGCCGGCACCCAGCAGCAGCTGGCGCTGATCGAGGAAATGGAGGAGTCGGTGCGCCTGCTGGCCGACGAGCGCGCGCCGCGCTGGGAGCACGTCGACCTGCTCGACGCGGCCGCGCAGGCCATTGCCGACCGCCGCCCGGCCGCCGAGGCGCGAGGGGTGCTGCTGGCCCCTGTCACCACTGACGGCGCGGGAGATGGCGCGTATGGTATCGACGGCGACGCGACCCGCCTCGCCCCGTTGCTGCGGCACTTGCTGGTGCATTGCATCTGGCGCGCGCCGGCGGGGGGGGCGGTGGCCATGCAGCTGTTCGGCGAGCCCGCCCACGTGAAGCTGCGCATCACCGAGAGCCCCCCGCTGGACCAGCAGCGCAGCGCCAGCCGGCTGGCGGCGCTGACCGATTTCTTCGGCCGCCGCGCCGCGGCCGACGGTGCCACGCCGGCGCGGCAGAGCACCGCGCTGCTGCTCACGCGGCGCATGGTCGAGATGCATGGCGCTCTCCTCAGCGCCGAAAGCGACGGCTGCGAAGCGGACAAGATCAGCGTCTGCATTGCCGTCAGGTTCCCGCGCCAGCCACGTGCGGCGTGACATCGCGCGTTGCGCGCGCCTCTATCCTTTGCTTGACGATGTAGTTTTTACCGGCATGTCCGGCGCGACGCGCATTGGCTGGGCGCCGGTGGCGCGGCCGGCGTGGCGCCTGGCGCGCCGGTAGCGCGGCCGGCGTGGCGCCTGGCGCGCCGGTAGCGCGCGGCGCACCGGTCCGGCGTGTCTGGCCCGGGCTTTGCATGGGTAAGTCACTCACACTAGGAGGGAACAACCATGCCTAAAGCCAGCCGCAAGTCCGACAAGGCCGCGCAGGTTGCCCACAAGCCGTCCGGCGCGAAATCCTCGGCATCCACCGCAAGATCCTCGGCCAAGCCTGGTGCGCGATCGGCCACCAGACCGGCCGCGAAGCCTGCTGCAAAACCTGCTGCAAAAACCGCAGCCAAGACCGCGACCAAGACCGCGTCCATGAGCAAGCCAGCAGCAAAGCCAGCAGCAAAGCCAGCAGCAAAGCCAGCGGCCAAGCCGGCAGCGAAGTCCGCCGCCAGGCCTGCTGCGAAGCCTGCCACAAAGACCGCGGCCCGTCCTGCAGCCAAGGCCGCCGCCAAGGCTGACAAGCCGCAGGCCATGCGCGCCGGCTCCGCCTCCGACAAGCCCGGCAAGGCCGGCACCGCGTCGCGCTCCGGCGGGGCCAGGGCCGGCATGGGCACGGACAAGCCCCTGCGCGGCAAGGAGGCCAGGACCTACCAGGCTGCGGTCGACGACTCGCTGGAGATGACCTTCCCGGCCAGCGACCCGATCTCGCCGAGCGCCGCCATGCATGCCGAAAAGAGGACGCAGACCGCGCGCGACGACGTCGACTGGAAGCTCAAGCGCGGCAGCGAGCAGCAGCCCGTGGGAGCCAAGCCGGCGGGCCAGCGCAAGGGCAGTGTGCGCGGCCGCTAGCGTGGTCCATGGGCGATTCCGATCAACAAGAAACGGAGCCAGCATGACCGTCATCGTCGCAGGTCGTTTCGACAGCTTCAGTACCGCCGAATCCGTCGCCAGCCGCCTCAAGGCACGCGGTTTCGCTGAGCAGGACCTCAGCCTCTTCTACGTCAATCCACCCGGGCAGCACGCCGCCTACGCGGTGGGCGGAGACCATGCGGCCGATGCCGGCGCGCGCAAGTCTGGCGCCGGGGCCATCGCCGGCGTTGTGATCGGCGCCGCGGCCGGCGCTGCCGTAGGCGCGATGCTGGTGTCGGCGCTGTCCGC
The DNA here is from genome assembly GCF_044748965.1 of Cupriavidus sp. NPDC089707. Taxonomy (NCBI): domain Bacteria; kingdom Pseudomonadati; phylum Pseudomonadota; class Betaproteobacteria; order Burkholderiales; family Burkholderiaceae; genus Cupriavidus; species Cupriavidus sp. NPDC089707. The sequence continues at coordinate 194,498 of NZ_JBIVHB010000006.1, read as the reverse complement.
CGTACCGCCCGTGTCGATCCTGGTGCTGGTGTTTGCCGTAGGCCTGGGCGCTTACCTCGGCTCGCTCGCCGGCGCTCTGGCGCTGGCGCGTGATGGCCGCCGCAATCCGGTGACCGGCCAGCCGCCCGTGCGCAACGCCGGCGTGCTGCTGGCCGCGCACGTTCCCAGCGGCAATACCGCCGCGGTCGCGGACCTGCTGCGCCAGGAAGGCGCCAAGGACGTGGAGCGTGCCGACGGGCAATGGGTCGATGGCCGCTGGGTGGACTTCGATCCGCTGGTACCGCCGGTGCCGGCAGACGCGCGCCGCCAGGCTCAGGGCAGCTGGGCCCGCACGGAATGACTTTTTTGCAGCGACTTGTTGCAGCCAACCCGAAACGGAGGTGTCCATGACCCCAGTCCAACCTGAATCCCCTGGCGAACAGCCGCGCGGCGCATCGATCGTCGGCGGCATCGACCGCAATTCCCCGGGCCCAGGCCCGTTCGTGATGGCCGCCGATACGCTCGAGGGCAACAAGGTGGTCGACCCGGCGGGCGACGACATCGGAACCATCGACCACATCATGATCGATGTTCTTGGCGGCCGCGTCGCGTATGCGGTGCTGGCCATGGGCGGCTTCCTCGGCATCGGCGAGAAGCTGTTTGCCTTGCCGTGGTCCGCGCTGACGCTGGACACGCGCCGCAAGTGCTTCGTGCTCGGCGTCGAGAAAGACCGGCTCAAGGCCGCGCCCGGGTTTGACAAGGACCACTGGCCGAGCATGGCCGATTCGCAGTGGGCCACCAGCATTCACCAGTACTACGGCATTTCCCCGTACTGGGAGGCGGACCGCTACGATCCGTGGGGCTGACCCGCGGAGAGAGCGCGGTGCCAGTGACCGATGAGCGGAGGCGCCGGATTTAATCCGGCGCCTCAGGCTGCTGACAAAGTCAAAGATTGCGAATGTTGTCTCCCCTCTCCCATTTATGGGAGAGGGGCGGGGGAGAGGGCAGGAGTTGCCACGAAGTGAGGCGCCACGGTGCTTGCCGTGCGCCTGCCCTCTCCCCCGGCCCCTCTCCCGCAAGCGGGAGAGGGGGGCAAACCACCTGGAATTCTCCCTTTGTCAGCAATCTGAGGCGCCGGATTCGATCCGGCGCCCCTGTCTTTCCGGGAGTCAGACCTTGTGGTTGATCTGTCCGTACGGACGCTGCGATGGGTCGGCTTGCATGCCGCTGTCTTCGGGCTGCGCCGGTGCCTCCGGTGGCGATTCGCGCCGCAGCGACAGCGCGTTGTGTACGCCGAGCACGCCCGCGCTGACGGCCGCTGCTTTCTCGATGCGCTGCGCGGTGTCGACATCCTCAACGCAGCCCCGCACGGTGACCCGGCGATCCGCGACTTCGAGCGTCACGCCGTCGGGAAAGCGCCCGTCGAATGCCGCGGCAATCTCGGCACGCACCGCTACGCGCAGGGCTTCGTCGTCGTCGGCGGATGGGGAAGGGGCATTCTGGTTCATCTCGGCTCCTCGACAGAAAAAAACATATCCGGCGCAAGAAGCATTCCCGCGCGCCGCGCGCCGCAGAAACGCAAGCCGTGCGCCGCGGTTTGCCACGCAAGTGCTGCGCGCGTTGTAGGACTGCGCCCGCTGCTCATCGGCCCCATGCCCTCCATACAATGAAATCAGCATACCCCGCGCCGGCGCACAGCGCGAACGGGCAAGCGCAATCGAGGAGCGCAACGATGAGCAAGTCCAGCCCAATCCTGCCGGGCGCTAAGCATCTGCCAGCGTCTGGCAAGCATGCCAGCGTACTGCACGCGTTTGACAGCTTCGCGGGTGCTGCCACACGCCATGCCGGCTCTCCCACTGCATTCGTGCTCGCGGTCGGCGTGGTGGCCGCCTGGGCCATTACCGGACCCATGTTCGGGTTCTCCGAGACCTGGCAGCTGGTGATCAACACCGGCACCACCATCGTCACCTTCCTGATGGTGTTCCTGATCCAGCAGAGCCAGAACAAGGATGCCGTCGCGGTCCACCTCAAGCTCAACGAGCTGCTGGCCTCGCACCGCGAAGCCAGCAACATGCTGGTCTCGATCGAAGACCTCGACGAGGAAGAACTGCGGCAGCTGGTGACCTTCTACCGCCACCTGGCCGAGCTGGCCGACAAGGAAGACGGCGTCAAGATGAGCCATTCGCTGGACGAGGCGCGCGAAAACCACGCGGCCAAGCAACACGCCCGCGCCTCGCGCCAGCGCCAGCCCGAAGACGGTGGCAGCGGCGCCGATGCGCGTGCCACCGCCGCCGCGAGTCCCTAGGCAGCACCATTGGGGATCACCACCGGGCGGCGGCACGCATGCCGCATGCCGCGGTAGCCGTCAACTTGTCGCGCCAACCAGGTCATCGAGCAAGGAGTCACCCGTGTCCGATCCGAACAAGGCAAGCCAGCGCAAGCAGATGGGACCGGAGGCCGTTGCGTCCCGCGCGGTCATGGTGTATGGCTGCGAGTCGCTCGGGCAGCCGGACAGCCACCTTGGCACCACCATGGCCAATATCGCGCGCAAGGTGGCCGAGATCGCGGGGATCGGCTATGCCGGCGCCTACGATGAAGCCGCGCCGGGCCAGCCGCGGCCCTACCTGGTGCCCGCACAGACGCTGGTGGGGCAGGACTTTGCCGAGCGCCTCGGCGTACACGGGGAGGCTGACCTGTTCGGCGGCGTGGTGCCGTACGCGTTTGTCGCCACCAAGGCGATCACGCATGGGCTGGTCGAGCCCGGCGCGGCGGCTCCCGAAGGATGGAGCGAGGCCTTCGTGCAGCGCGTGGTGGGCGCGACGCTGCCGGGCTTCACTGCATTCACCCTCGCCGATGCGCGCACCGCCGGCAAGCGCCTGCTGGCACTGGGCCCGGTGCGGCTGAAAGAGCCATGCGGTATCGGCGGGCTGGGCCAATGCGTGGTAGACAGCGAGCGCGCGCTGGACGAAGCGCTTGCCGCCATGCCCGATGCGGTGGTGGCGGCCCACGGCATCGTGGTGGAGCGCGACCTGGACGCGCCGCAGACCTATAGCGTCGGCCAGGTGGAACTTGCCGGACTGCGCGCCAGCTATTGCGGCACGCAGGGGCTCACGCAGAACAACCGTGGCCAGCAGGTCTACGGCGGCTCGACGCTGACGGTGGTGCGCGGCGGCTTCGATACGCTGCTGCAGCAGCCGTTCGACGCGCGCACGCTGGCCGCGGTGCGCGCGGCGATGGTGTATCACGATGCCGCGCTGGCCTGCTATGGCGGCATGGTGCTGACGCGCTGCAACTACGACGTGGCCTTCGGCCCGGCTGCGGGCCCCGGCGCCGACCGCGAACAGGTGCTTGGCGGCGTGCTCGAGCAGTCGTGGCGCGTAGGCGGCGCTACCGGTGCCGAGCTGGCGGCACTGGCGGCGCTGCAGCGCGACCCAGGCCGCGCTCAGGTGGTAGCGTCCACGCGCGAGGTGTACGGCGCCAACGTGCGGGTGCCCGACGGCGCCGTGATCTATTTCCAGGGAGAGGACCGCCACGTCGGTCCCCTCACCAAGTACGCAAGGCTGGAGCCCGATTCCCATGGCAACCCATGAAGAACTGCTGCAGATTCAAAGCGAGGGCGGCACGATTGCCGGCACCCTGATCAGTCCCGAGACCCGCTTGCCCGGCGTGCTGTTCGTGCACGGCTGGGGCGGCAGCCAGCAGCAATACCTTGCGCGCGCGCGCAAGGTCGCGGGGCTGGGCTGCGTCTGCCTGACCTTCGACCTGACCGGCCACGCCGGCACCAAGTCGCAGTACGAGACCGTCACCCGCATGCGCAACCTGGCCGACGTGGTCGCCGCGTACGACACGCTGGTGCGGCAGCCGGAAGTCGATCGCAACGCCATCGCGGTGGTAGGCAGCAGCTACGGCGGCTACCTGGCGGCTCTGCTGAGCGTGATGCGCCCGGTGCGCTGGATGGGCTTTCGCGCGCCCGCGCTGTACATGGATTCCGGCTGGGAGCTGCCCAAGCGCCAGCTGCATCGCGAACAGGACCTGGTAGCGTACCGGCGCAGCGTGGTCCCGCCCGAAGACAACCGCGCCGTGCGCGCCTGCGCGGAATTCGGCGGCGACGTGCTGGTGATCGAGTCCGAGCATGACCAGGTGGTCCCGCACGCCGCGGTGATGAGCTATGTCGACGCATGCGTGCATGCCAACTCGATGACCTACCGCGTGATCAAGGGCGCCGACCATGGACTGACCGACGAGGAAAGCCAGCGCGCCTACAGCAGCCTGCTGGTCAACTGGCTGCGCGAGATGATCACCGTGGCGCGCGCCGGTCCGGTCAGCGCCGACCGTGCCTTGCAGCCGAAGCCGCGGCCCACGGCACCGGAGCCCGACGACAAGGACGTCGCCATGGGCGGGGCGGTGCCGCCGCCGGCTTCCGGTTCCGCCAGTGTTCCGCCGGCCGGCGCCGAATAGCGCCGCGTGGCGCCAGTTGCCCGCACACCGCCGGCATGGACAGCACCCTGCCCGCCACCGAGCCCGCCGCGGCGCTTGACGCCGTGCTGCGCGATGCTGGCCTGTGCTACGTCGACGACGGCAGCCCCGGTATCACGCGGCGCCGCCAGGGCGGCGGCTTCAGCTACATCAACCCCGATGGCCAGCGCGTGCGCGACGAAGCCACGCTGGCGCGCATCGCCGCGCTGGCCATCCCGCCGGCGTACGAGTCGGTGTGGATCTGCCCGGATGCGCACGGCCACCTGCAGGCCACGGGGCGCGACGCGCGCGGGCGCAAGCAGTACGTCTACCACCCCGAATGGGCGGCATTGCGCGATTCGGACAAGTACGCGCGCCTGCCCGCCTTCGGCGCGATGTTGCCGCGGCTGCGCGCCTGTGCCGCGCGGGATCTTGGCCGCAACGGCATGCCGCGTGAAAAGGTCGTGGCGGCAGTGGTGGTGTTGCTCGATGCCACGCTGGTGCGCGTGGGCTCGCCGCGGTATGCGCTGCAGAACCGCACCTACGGCCTGACCACGCTGCGGCGCCGGCACGTGACCGTGCGCGGCAGCCGGCTGCGCTTCCAGTTCACCGGCAAGAGCGGCATTACCCATGACGTCTCGGTCAACGACCCGCGCCTGGCGCGCGTCGTGCGCAACTGCGCAGACCTGCCGGGCCAGCGTCTGTTCAAGTACCGCGACAATGACGGCGAAATCCGGGAAATCGGCTCGGCCGACGTGAACGCCTACCTGAAGGAGGCGACGGGCGGCGAATTCACCGCCAAGGATTTCCGCACCTGGGCCGGCAGCGTGCATGCGCTGGCAATCCTGCGCAAGCTGCCGCCGGCAGCCAGCGAAACCGCACGCAAGAAGGCCGTGGCCGACGCAATTCGCGAGGTGGCGCGCCAACTGCGCAACACCATGGCGGTTTGCCGCAAGTGCTACGTGCATCCCGGCGTCATCGAGGCCTACCTGTGCGGTCTGCTCGAATCCGGCGGGCGAGCGCCTTCGGTGACCCGGCTGCGCGCTGACGAAGCCCGCTTGCTGCGGCTGCTGGCCGCGGTGCAGCGCGAAGGCTGAGCGGCCACCCATTCGCAGCCACCCATTCGGGCAGGCGACGATTCAGTGAGCGGCCATCCGGCACCGGCCTTCAGCACCGCAGCGTGCCGAGATAACCGGGCAGCGCGCGCGCGCCTTCGGCATGCGCCAGGCGGAACGCGCGCGCCAGCGCGGCGGCGAAGTGATGCGCCGTGTCGAACGGACCCGGCACGTTGCGGCGGAAGTAGTCGGCCCAGCGGAAATCCGGGTAGGCGGTCTTGACCTTGCGGTAGCCGCCGGCGAGCTGCACGAAGGCCTCCAGGCTGCGGTAGGGATCGTCGCGCATGTCGTGGATGGCTTCGGGCAGCTCGGTCAGCGGCCGGCGGCGGCCGTGCTCGTCATACGGGTGGACCAGGTGGTTGGCAACCATGTAGCGCCAGAACGCCGGCACGTCGAGATCGCTGACATCGGTGCGGACAATGCCGGGCACGTGGGTCAGGCCGAGGTCGTGCCAGGCGCGCACCCAGTGGTGGTGGTCGACCACGTAAAGGCCCAGGTCCGGCCCGACCACAAGGTGGACGCGGTGCCGGTCCAGGAACGCAGCGCGGTACTCGGGCGGCACGCGGCGCGTCACGTGGACCTTTTGCGCCACGTGGTAGCCGCCGACAGTGATCTGGGTCGGGTGCAGCGCGTCCAGGGGCACCATCAGCTTGCTGCCGGGACAAAATTTGCGGGGATGGCGTGGCACGTCGGCGCGGCGCGGCGCTTGCTCGCGCCGCGCCGGATGTCTGGTGCTTCAGCTCTTGTTCAGCGTGCGCTCCGGCGACGTGCCGGTATCCGCCGCGCTGCCGGCGGTGTCTTCGCCACCGACTTCCGAACCCGCGGCCCAGGCCGAGCCTCGGCCGCCCTGGCTACCTTGCCCGCGTTCCACGCGCAGGCGGTTGTCGACCTCGGTCACGCCGAACACCGCGTCAGCGATTTCCTCGATCACATACTTCTCGCGGCGCTCGCGCACGGTACCGTCCAGCGTGACCACGCCGTTGGCCACTTCCACGCTGACTTCGCCGACATCGATGTAGGGGTTCATGGCGAGGCGCTCGCAGACATCCTCGCGCACGCGCTCGTCCGAGCGGCGGTAGCCCTTGGGCCCGGTCATGCGCCGGCCGGCATGCGCGGTCGCCTGCTGGCCGAAGGCCCGGCTGCGGCGATAGCCGGGATCGTCCGGATAGACCCGTTGCCCCCCGCTGAACGACTGGCCGCCGCTGGCGGAATCGCCGTAGTAGCCGCTGCCATAGCTCGGCTCGCCGCCGCGCTGGCTGCGGTCGCGCTCCAGGCCTTCGCGCCAGTGCATGGCGCGGCCGCCACGTTCGCCACCGCCGCCCCGGTCATCTCGCTCGCCGCCACGGCCGCGCGGCCCGAAGCGGTCTTCGTCGCGATAGCCATAGCCCGATTCCCGCTCCTGGCTGCGATAGCCGCTGTCTTGCGCGGACGGACGGTAGCCGCCGTAGCCGCTGCTGTAAGGATGGCCGGTGCCGCCGGCATCCGAAGCGCCATAGCCCGGCTGGCCCCAGCTGCCGCGGCCCTGGCCGGCGGGCGTGTCCTGCTGGTACCACGGACCGCCGTGGCGCGTGGATTCGCCGCCGCGGCGTTCATCGCCACGTTCGTTGCCGTACGAGCCGGTGCCGGAGCGGCCTCGGCCTTCACCGCGCCACTCGCCGCGGCCCGCGCGCGCCTCTGCGCGCTCATCCCCTGCGCGCTCATCACCGCGCCAGTCTTCGCCCCATTCCTGGCCCCAGTCTTCCGAGCCGCTGCCCCGTCTCTCGTCGCGCCGGCCCGCTTGCTGGCCCTGGCTGCCCTCGCGGCGCTGGCCCTGATTGCCCCCGCGGCTGCCGCGGTCGTTGCGGAAGTTGAACATCGCTTGCCTCCTGGCTGAGTGGTCCGGCTGGGCCGTTGCCTGCGCAAACGCCGGTTGCGGCGCCGGGCCGTTGAAGTGCGGTGGTTTCCGCAGGGGAAAGCCGCAAAATCCGTGCCCCTTCGCTACCGCGCTGGCACGCTGCTGCGCGCGCTGCGGCGCTGTAAGGATTGCCGGGCGATGTAACGGTTACGGGCGGCTGCGACGTCACCGCAGGTGGCGCGGCGCGCCGCGGGGTAGCATGCAGAAGTGCCATCCCAGCGGCATGGAACTTGCGCGGCACGCGCATGGGCCCAGCGCCCCTCCACAGACAGGAGTCAGCCATGTCCACACCGAAGAGCGTCCCACCCCAGCACCAGGATCGCCAACCCGGGCTGGAAGCACCCATGCGGCCGCAGCCGGATAGCGGCGCGGACGACTACGTCGGCAGCGGCCGCCTGCAAGGGCGCGTGGCGCTGATCACCGGCGGCGACAGCGGCATCGGCCGCGCCATCGCGGTGGCCTTCGCGCGCGAAGGCGCCGACGTTGCCATCGCCTACCTCGACGAGCATGCCGACGCCCGCAAAACCGTCGAACTGGTCGAAGCCTCCGGGCGCAAATGCCTTGCGGTCGCAGGCGATCTTGGCGACTGCAGCCATGCCGAAGGGGTTGCCCGCCAGACGCTGCAGCAATACGGCAAGCTCGATATCCTGGTCAACAACGCCGCCGAGCAGCATCCCGAGAAATCCCTGGAAGACGTCGAAGAAAGCCAGGTCGAGGCCACCTTCCGCACCAATGTCTTTGCCATGTTCCACCTGACGCGGGCGGTACTGCCGCATATGAAGGCGGGCGCGTCGATCCTGAACACCACGTCGGTGACCGCGTATCGCGGCAGCAAGCATCTGCTCGACTACTCGGCGACCAAGGGCGCGATCGTGTCATTCACGCGTTCGCTCGCGCTGCAGGTGGTCGAACGCGGCATTCGCGTCAACGGTGTTGCGCCGGGCCCGATCTGGACGCCTCTGATCCCGTCCACCTTTACTGCCGAGGAAGTCGCCGAGTTCGGCAAGAAGACGCCGATGGGCCGGCCGGGGCAGCCGTTCGAAGTGGCGGCGGGCTTCGTGTTCCTGGCCTCGGATGCGGCGAGCTATATCACGGGGCAGATCCTGCACATCAACGGCGGCGAGGTCGTCAACGGCTGAGCCGGTGCCGCTGTTCGCGCACGCCGCGCATGCCGCGCGTGTAGTTAGGGCGCCGCGCTTGCAAAAATTGCACATGCCGCGCGCCGCCGCGACCGCCACCGTGCAGATCGGGCGCGGGCGTGGCTCTTGCGAGCGGCCGGAGAAGTACCGCATCCATTCATCGCATCCATTCACGTATCCCAGGAGCCACCATGTCACCGATCGTAGCGGGTCGCTTCGACTCTATCCCCAGCGCCGAAGACGCGGCGCGGACCTTGTTCGCCCGAGGATTCTCGGTATGGGACGTTTCCATCATGTCGGTACGGCCGTCAGGCGAGGCGCAGCCCGGGGAGAGGGCCGGCACCGAAGCTCAAACACAAGCCGACGAGAGCGCCTGCAACGTGATGCTGGCCGCTTGCGTCGGCAATGGCCTGTCGTCGGTTGCGGTCGACGTGCTGCGCGAAGCCGGCGCGAGCCATCTGGAGCGCGCGCAGGGCTGCTGGGAATGCGGCCAGTGGACCGACTTCGACCCGAACGCGCACGGCGAGCCCGTGCAGGACGGCGAGGGTGAATACTGGCCGCGGCCGCTGGCACGGGAATCGGTGGCCGAGCAGTCCACCGGCAACGAGGACCCGGGCAGCGAGCTGGAGCATTTCGTCAACCAGAAGCGTGCCGAACACGACTGAACGGCGCGACCGCGCCAGCCCCCGGAGCGGCAATGCCATTGCCGAACTCGTACGGCTGCGTCCCACGCAACTCACGCTGGGCTATGCGCATGTCAGGCACAAGAAGGAAGTCACGCAACGCCACGCGGACCTCAATGACCTCGCGGCGCTGCGGCGCTTCATGCGCAGGCATCGCATCAAGACCGTGGCCGGCCCCGGCGGCAGCCTCTATATCGTCGATCGCCATCACTGGGCGCGCGCCTGGCTGGAGCTGGGATACCAGTGGGGACCGGTGCGCATCCTGCGCGACCTGAGCGCCCTGAGTCCGTCCGCGTTCTGGAAGCGCATGCGCCAGCTCGGCCACGTCCATCCGTACGACGAGCACGGCAAGCTCCAGGGCCACAGGGCGTTGCCGCCCACCGTGATGGGCATGCGCGACGATCCGTACCGCAGCCTGGCGGCATTTGCGTGCGCGGCTGGCGCTTACCGCAAGCCGGGCAGTGCTTATGGGGACTTCTGCTGGGCCGGCTTCCTGCGCGATCGGGTGCTGCAGGATCTCGACAGCATCGCGGGCTTTGGGCTGGCGCTGGCCGAATCGATCAAGCTGGCGCGCAGCAGCAAGGCCAGGCGGCTGCCGGGATATTGTGGTGGGCCTGCGAACAACAAGGAAGGGAAGGGCTGAAACGGACGCGTCGCTCCCGCGCCAGCGGGAACGACGGGATGCGGGAGCGCGTCAGCGCTCCGCTCAGCGCTCTGATTTGTGCTTCGGCAGTTTCTTGGTCTTGGTCGATGCCATCTTGTCGAGTTCGCTTTCGCTCATCGACTTGTACATCGAACGCGAAGGGCCCTTCAGCGAACTGGCCTTCTTATCCCCGCGCTTGGCGGAGAGCGCCGCTCCCGCGGCCTGCTGTTGCGCCTTCGATTTGGCTGGCATATCAGTCTCCTTGGGATAGGGTGGCAGCAAACCGGACGATGCGGCAGCGGCCCCGGCATGCATGGCAACGCCGCAGCGATGCCATGCATGCCGGGGCCTGTCTGCCGCTGTCGCCCGCTGGATGGCCGGAACGCTATATCCGGCCGAGAAGCACGAGCAGCAGCACGATCAGGACGATCAGGCCCAGGCCGCCGCTTGGCCAGTAGCCCCAGCCGGAACTGTACGGCCAGGCCGGCAGGGCACTGACCAGCAGCAGGACAAGAATGATCAGAAGGATAGTGCCGATTCCCATGGCGTGCTCCTTGTTCGTGGATCGGGGAAGCCAGGGCTTCCGTACCGAAGCGGCCCGCGCATCTGAAAGGCCACTGCTCAAGGTTCAGCCTAGGTCAAGGCCCGGCCGCATCCCTCCGGGCAGGGGCTGATATCGGTGTAGGAATCGGACGACGCCGTGCGCCGACGAGCGCATCTGGCGCGTTGCACAACGGCCCGCGCAGCACATGGCTCTAGTTGTGGCTGGGCCTTCAGCCCGCCTCCGTCAGGCCGTGCTCGACCGCGTAGACCGCCACCTGCACGCGGCTGGCGAGGTTGAGCTTCTTCAGGATGTTCTGCACGTGGATCTTCACCGTGCTTTCGGCCACGCCGAGATCGCGTGCGATTTCCTTGTTGCTTTCGCCGCGCGCCAGCCCCTGCACGATTTCGCGCTCGCGCGCGGTCAGGCGCGGCGCGTCGTCGTGGCGCGGCGCGGCGGCGGGCGCCGGCGTGCGGAACTGCGCCACCAGCTTGGCCGTCATGCTGTCGGAGATCACCGGCTCGCCCGCGGCGGCGCGGCGGATGCCGGCGATCAGCGCCTCGGTCTCGATGTTCTTGATCAGGTAGCCGCGCGCACCGCTGCGCAGCGCGGCGGCCAGTTCTTCGGCTTCCTCGGACACGGTCAGCACGATCACCGCGGTCTGCGGCAGGTCTTCCACCAGCAGCTGCAGCGCCTCCAGCCCCGACAGGCCGGGCATATTGAGATCCAGCAGGATCACGTCGGGGCGATGCTGCTTGGCGCGCTTGATGCCCTCCACGCCATCGGCGGCTTCGTCGACGATCTCGAAATCGGTCTGGCGCTGCAGCAGCGCGCGAATGCCGGAGCGGAACAAGGTATGGTCGTCGATCAGCAGGATGCGGATAGTCATGGCTGGGTCTCGGTAGTCTGTGGGGCGGGGCGCGGCAGCACCAGCTCGATGCGCACGCCGCGGCCCGGGGCCGCCTGCACGTGCAGCTGCGCGCCCAGGCGCGCGGCGCGCTCGCGCATGATGCTCAGGCCGATATGCGCGTCGGCGCGCGTGGCGAGTTCGGCGGGATCGAAGCCTTCGCCGTCGTCTTCCACCACCAGGCGGAAGTCGCGGCCATGGCTGAGCGCCACCGTCACGTGCGCGGCCAGCGCGTGCTTGCGCACATTGGAGAGTGCTTCCTGCAGGATGAAGAGCACCTGCAGCTGTTGTTCCGGCGACAGCGGTCGGCCGCCTGCGCCGTTGCCGTCGGCATGCTCGTCGATGGTGAGCGTGGCTTCGGTGCGGCACTGCCGGCGGAAGCGCGTCACGGTGTCCTCCACTGCCGGGCGCAGTTCGCCGCTGCCCAGGCGCGAGCGGAAATTGTTGAGCAGCTCGCGCACGTCCTGGTAGCTCTCTTCCACGCCATGGCGCAGCATTGGCACGATCTCGCGGGTCTCGGCCAGGTCGTCGCGCGCCACGGCGTCGTCGAGCAGCTGCACCTGCAGGTTCAGGTAGTTCAGACCCTGCGCGATGCTGTCGTGCAGGCCCTGCGCCACCAGATTGCGTTCTTCCACCACCGCCAGCTGGCGCGCCGTCGCCGACAGCCGCAAGTGTTCCAGCGCCGTGCCCAGGTGCTGGCCCAGCGTTTCGAGCAGTTGCCGGTCGGAGGCGGGCAGCGCGCGCGGGGCGCGGAAATGCAGCGCGAACACGCCGGTGGCGCCGCGCTGGCTTTCGATGCGGAAGGCCGCCAGCGCCTGGAAGCCGTTGCGCGCGCACGGCGTGCCGTCCTGCATGGCCGCGGCGCCTTGCATGCCGCGCAGGTCGGTGATGGTAATCACGGCCTCGCGCGTCGCGTTGCCACAGTGGCAGGCATCGGCGGCGGCACACGACGCGGCCTCGGCCAGCGCCGCGGGCAGGCCCGCGCTGGCCAGCAGGTGCATGCGGCCGTGGCGCGGGTCGAGCACGCGCACGCTGCCGCCCTCGGCGTCGAACTGGCGCATCACGCGCGCCAGGAAGCCACGCGTCATGGTATCGACGTCGCTGGCCTGGTTCAGGAACGCCGCCATGTCGTACAGGGTCTCCAGGTCGCGGTTCTGGCGTTCCAGCTCGGCGGTCTTCTGCGCCACGCGCGCCTCCAGGTCGCGGTACAGGCCCTGCAGTTCGCCGGCCATGCGGTTGAAGCCTTCGTTGAGGGTGCCGAATTCGTCGCGGGTCTCCACCGGCAGGCGCAGCGAGAACTCGCGCGCGGCCATGCGCCGCAGGCCGTCCTGCAGCCGCAGCACCGGCAGGATGATCCACAGGTAGAGCAGGTAGATCACGGCCACGGTGCCCACGCAGGCCATCAGCGCCAGCGCCGTCTGCGACAGGCGCAGCAGGTCGGTCTTGCGCGCGCTGTCGTGCTCGATCATGCCGACCAGCGCGTCGGCCTGCGCCACGAAGCCCGGCAGCGCCGCGATATAGCGCGCCGGCGCGGTGCGGTCGGCGCCGGCCATGGCGATCGGGCGCAGCTGGGTGTGCCAGTCCTGCGTCACGCGCGCGAGTTGGGCGTGGATGGCGGGTTCGTCGGGCAGGAACAGCGGGCGCGACGGGTTGCCGCGGCGCAATTGCGCCAGCGTGCCGTCCAGCGCCTGTACCTGCATCGCCAGCGCGTTGCCGCGCTGCGCGTGCGCCAGCGTCAGCTCGATCGCGACCCGGTTGGCGCGCATGCGCAGGCTGCCGGCGTCATTGATGGCGGCGCCCGCGCCTTCGAGCTTCCACGACAGCCACAGCGTGCCGGAAATCATGCCGAGCACCACCAGCAGCACGGCCAGTGACAGCGAGATGATGCGCGTGGAAAGGCGATGGCGCAGCGGGGTGGCGGCCTGCGCTTCGGCCGGGGGATCGGCCGCAGGATCGGTGTAAGGCATGGTTCGGTATCGGGGGCTACCTGTCAGGGGAACGCTGGCTTGCTGTCAGCCTCGCGCGCGTCTCGAAGGCAATTCTCCGCGTGGCAGGCGCCGCACTACCTGCGCCAGATCAAGAAAACGCAAGGTCGGCCAGCTTCTTGCATGTGCGCGCGGAACCGCATTGCTCGCCCAGGCGTCAAGCGAGTTGGTGAGGAATACGACGCTATTGACATATCACGTTGTGATATGTCGACGCACCGGTCCCCTTGCACGGGCTATTGGCGCCCGACTTATCCCCGATCAAATCCCCACGCCGGGCAGCGCCCTAGCATCCGCTCAATACCGGTTTGGAGAATCCACGCCATGTCTGATGGCATCGACACCCTGGTGCAGCAGCACCGCCGTTGCGACACCGCGCTGGCACGCCTGGAAGGCGCGCTGCGCGAAGCTGACTGGGCACAGGCCGCCGCGGCGTTCGCTGGGCTGGAGGCCGCGCTCGACGGCAACTTCGGCGCGGAAGAGGCGCGGCTGTTCCCCGCCTTCGAGCAGGCCACCGGCATGGCCGGCGGCCCGACCGCCGTCATGCGCCACGAACACGACGAAGTGCGCGCACTGATGGACAACGTGCGTGAATGGCTGTCCCTGCGCGACGGCAATGCGCTCGCGGCCGAGACCGACACGCTGATGGTGTTGCTGCAGCAGCACAACATCAAGGAAGAAAACGTGCTGTTCCCGATGTGCCGCACGCACTTGCCGGATCTTGATGCCGTGCTGCATGGCATCGCATAGCGCTGGCGAGGCAACGCAACCGAGATGAAAGCCGCCAACCTCGACTACGAGCGCGCGCCGCGTCCCGCAGTGGTGTTCGGCTGCCTGGTGCCGGCGCCATGGCTGGGCGCCGCGGCAGGGCTGCTGCTCGCGGCGGGGCCCGCCGTTGGCTTGCCGGACCGCTTTGCGCCGCTGGCGCTGGTGGCAGTCCATGTGCTCGCGCTGGGCATGCTGATGCCGGTGATGGTAGGCGCGTTGTTCCAGATGATGCCGGTGGTGGCGGGCGTGGCCGTGCCGGGTGCTGGCGTGCTGGCGCCGTTTGTCGCCGTTGCCGGCGCCGGCGCGGCCGCCGGGCTGGGCTTCGGGCTGCTCGGCGGCATCCCGGGCGGCCTGCGCGCAGCGGCGGCGGCAGGCGTGCTGCTGCTGCTGGCTGGCGCGCTGCTGCTGGCCGCGGGGCGGCGCGTGGCCGCGGTCGACGCCACCACGCGCACGCTGGCCGGCATTGGCGCGCCGCTGCTGGCCGCGGCGCTGTGCGGTATCGCGCTGGCCGGCACCTTCGGCGGCTGGTGGCAGGTGCCTGTGGCGCCTGTGCTCGGCATGCATATGGCCTGGGCGCTGGGCGGCTGGCTGGCGGCGCTGGTGACCGGCGTGGCCACCACCGTGTTGCCGATGTTCTGGCAGACGCGGCGCCTGCCCGCGGCGCTGGCGCGCGGCCTGCCGATGGCGCACTGGGTGCCGCTGGCGCTGTTCAGTCTCGCAACCTTGCTTTGGCCCGGGCAGCCTGCCCTGGGCCAGGCGGTGCTGCTGGCGTGGCTGGCGTTCGTCGCCGTGGTGGCTGCCTGCGGGCTGGCCGGCACGCTGCGCGCGCGGCGCCGCCAGGACCCGCTGTGGCTGCTGTGGCCGGTGGCCTGCGCCAGTATGCTGGGCGCTGCCGTGCTGGGCGCGGCGGCGATCGTGCGGCCCGCATCGGATGCGCCGCTGGCGTGGTGGGCCGGCACCATGGCGCTCATCGGCACCGGCGTGCTGCCGGTCACGGCGATGCTCGGCAAGATCGTGCCGTTCCTGGTCTGGCTGCACCTGCGCCGGCTGCTGCCGCCGCGCGCGCGCGTGCCCGCCATGCAAGCCATCATCGTGCCCGCCCGGCAACGCCGCCAGGCGTGGCTGCTGCTGGCGGCCTACCTGCTGCTGCTGGCGCTGCCGCTGGCGCCTGTGCCGCTGGCGCGCGCCGCCGGCCTGCTGCTCGCCGCGGCCAATGCGTGGCTGGGCTGGCAATTGTTGTCCGCGTTGCGCTGCATGCGGCAGGTGCGTCGCCGTGGCGGCCTGCCGCCGCGCCATGCGGCCAGGAATACTGAAGGCAGTCATGTCGAAGGAGGTCATCACCATGGGTGAAACCGTCAACCTGGAAGCGCTGCCATTGTTCCGCGGCGTCGATGCAGACGTGGTGGCGCAGTTGCGAGGCGCGGCAACGCTGCGCTGCCTGCGCAAGGGCGAATACCTGTTCCGTGGCGGCGGGCCGTGCGCCGGCCTCTATATCGTGGTGGAGGGTTTGCTCAAGCTGGCGCTGCAGCCGCCGGCCGGGGACGAGACCACCGGCGAGCGCGCCATCGAAGTCTTCGGCCCGGGCGCGGCCTTCGGCGAAGATTTGCTCTGCCTGGACGTGCCGGGGCGCATGGCCTGCCAGGCGCAGACGCGCACGCTGGTGCTGCAGATCGGCAAGGCGGCGCTGTGGCAGGCCGTCATGCAGGAACCGCTGCTGGCCGCGCAGTTGCTGCGCAACCTGTCGGGCCGGCTGCATGGACTGATGCGCGATATCGAGGCGATCAGCCTGCAGAGCGCGTTGCAGCGCGTGGCGGGCTTCCTGCGCGAGCAGGCGTTTGCCACGCGGCGGACCTGGCTGGCCTGCACGCAGCGCGTGATTGCGTCAAAGCTGGGGATTACGCCGGAGACCCTGTCGCGCGTGATGCACAGGTTCTGCGCCGAGCGGCTGGTGCGGATCGAGCGCGGCAAGATCTACCTGATCGATCCGGATGGGTTGGCGCGCCAGGCCGGCGTGGGCGAATTGGCCGCGGCCTGACTGTCGGCGCGCGGCAGGCGCTGCGCGCCGGCGAACCGGCACGCGGCGGGCAGGTTCAGGCCGTGGCGGCCAACTTGGCAGGGGCCAGCGCCGCTGGCTTTTCTCCTGTCATCAGGTAGTGGATCAGCTCGGCCACAGGGCGGATCGCCTCGCCGAACGGCAGCGCGCCCTTGCCCCGGAAGAACAGCCCGCGTTCCACGTCGCCACGCACTGCCTGCGCCAGCTTGAGGTCGATGCAGAACTGGCCGATGCGCGCAATGCCATCGCGCAGGCCGCACGATTGCAGGCAATCGAACCCTTCCAGGCACTCGCGTACCTTGGCGCGGCGCTGCAGCCGTGCCTCGCTCGACAGATAGCGCGACAGCCATGGCGTCAGCACCGCGCGCGCCGGCAGGCCGGCCACGCTGGTGAATTCGCGCAGCGTCTCGGGCCGCGCCGTGGCCAGCACCTGCTTGAAGGCCGGATGCGCATCGCATTCCTCGGTGACGGCAAAAGCGGTGCCGAGCTGCACCGCCGCGGCGCCCTCGTTGAGCCAGTGGCGCACCTTGGCATGGCTGTCGATGCCGCCCGCGAGAATCAGCGGGATGCTGTCCCATGCGAGGCCCAGCGACTGGAACAGTTCGCGGCATTCGGCCAGCACGCGCGAAAACGAGAAGCGCGGCTCGGACAGATCCTGGATCGTGGCGGCGCCAAGGTGGCCACCGGCGTGGGCCGGGTGCTCGACCACGATGGCATCGGGCAGCCGGCCCTTCTTCATCCAGCGGCGCAGCACCAGGCCGATGCCGCGCGACTCGGACAGGATCGGGATCAGCGCCACCCTGGGGTGGCCGGCGGCCAGCTCGGGCAGGTCCAGCGGCAGCCCGGCGCCCATCACGATGGCATCGGCGCCGCTTTCGCACGCCTGGCGCACCAGCGCGGCGTGCGAGCCCACCGCCTTCATCACGTTGACCGCGATCATCCCGCGGCCTTCTGACAGCGTGCGCGCGGCGCGGATCTCGCGGTCGAGCGCCTCCAGGTTGGCGGCTTCGATGCCCGCCTTGTCGCGTACGCCGCGGGTGCGCGCCATCAGGTCGGGGTGGTGGTGGCGCAGGTCGATGCTGGCGATGGTGCCCACGCCGTTCTCGCGTGCCACGGCGCCGGCAAGCCGGTGCGCTGAAATGCCGATGCCCATGCCGCCCTGCACGATGGGCAACAGGCGGCGGCCGGCCAGCTTCAGCCAGTGTTCGTTCATAAATGGGATCTCCGGAAGGTAAATCGCGTGTTTGGCCGGCAGCCGGCCTGGCGCGGGGGGTGACTGGCGAAGCGTGGCACAGCGGAAAGCCCCTCCGTTTGCCGCAGGTCAAGTGCACGGGCGCTGCCTGCCATCGGCCTACGCCGACCGGCGTACGCCGGCGCGCGGCATGTGCCGTTGGTGCCGGTTTGCGCGCGATCAAGCCCCTGCCGCCAGCGCGTGGCTAGCATCAGCCGCTGTTCTTGTCCTGATTTCCTTGTCTTGTTTTCCACACCATGACAACTGCCTGTACTGGCCCGGATGCGGCCACCGTTGCGCCTGCCAGCGCGCCACGCCGGCCTCAGCTGGTCGCGCCCGCCGGCTCGCTGGCGGCGCTGCGCATGGCGCTGCAGCACGGCGCCGACGCGGTTTACCTTGGCCTGCGCGATGCCACCAATGCGCGCAACTTCGGTGGCCTGAACTTCACCGAGGCGGACATCCGCACCGGCGTCGCCGAAGCCCATGCCCGTGGCGCCGAAGTGCTGTTCGCGATCAACACCTTCGCGCAGATGGGCGCGGTGGCGCAGTGGCACCGCGCCGTCGACGCCGCGGCTGAACTGGGTGCCGACGCGGTCATCATGGCCGACGCCGGCCTGATGGGCTACGCCTGCGAGCGCCATCCCGGGCTGCGCCTGCACTTGTCGGTGCAGGGCTCGGCCACGCATGCCGATGCCATCGAGCTGATGCGCGAGCGCTTCAATATCCGCCGCGTGGTGCTGCCGCGCGTGCTGTCGCTGGCGCAGATCGGCAAGCTGGCGCGGCAGACCAGCGTCGAGCTGGAAGTGTTCGGCTTCGGCAGCCTGTGCGTGATGGCCGAAGGGCGCTGCCTGCTGTCGTCGTACGCGACCGGCGATTCGCCCAACAACAAGGGGGTCTGCTCGCCCGCGCACGCGGTGCGCTGGACCGAGCAGGACGGCACCATGCAGGCGCGCCTGTCCGGCATCCTGATCGACAGCTACGCGCCCGGCGAGCCGGCCGGCTATCCAACGCTGTGCAAGGGCCGCTTCGAGGTGGAGGGCGAGCGCGGCTACGTGCTGGAAGAGCCCACCAGCCTCAACGCGCTGTCGCTGCTGCCCGCGCTGGTCGGCATGGGCATCGCCGCGATCAAGATCGAAGGCCGGCAGCGTAGCCCGCGCTATGTCGCCGATGTGGTCGGCGTGCTGCGCGCCGCCATCGACGACGCCTGCGGCGATCCCGCGCGCTTTGCGCCGCGCCAGGAATGGCAGGCCACGCTGGGCCGCCATGCCGAGGGCGACCAGGTGACCCAGGGCGCCTACGACCGGCCATGGCGGTGATGCGCATGGATGCGACCCCTGTTTATGCCGCCACCGCCCTTGCCACCATGGACCTTGCCATGCCTGAGACCGCAGCGGCGACCGCGCCGCAACCTGCTTCACTACGTACTGCGCCGCCATTCGGCATCGCCCTCGGCCCGCTGCTGTACTACTGGCCGCGCGAGCGCGTGCTGCAGTTCTACGCCGCGGTCGCCGATGCTCCGGTGGACCGCGTCTACCTCGGCGAGACTGTCTGCACGCGGCGCCATGAGCTGCGCCACGCGCAATGGCTGGAGATCGCGCAGATGCTGCGCGATGCCGGCAAGGAGGTGGTGCTGTCCACGCCGGTGCTGGTGGAGTCCGATACCGACATCGCCTGGATGCGCCGCGCCTGCGAGCAGCACGGCTACCTGGTCGAGGCCAACGACCTCGGCGCGGTGCGCTGCATGGGCGGGAGGGCGTTCATCGCCGGCCCGCATCTGAACGTCTACCACGCCGACACGCTGGCCTGGCTGGCGGGGCTGGGCGCGGCCGGCTGCGTCGTGCCGGTGGAAATGGACGGCCGCACGCTGGCCGCACTGGCCGCGGCGCGGCCGGGCGGCACCGCGGTCGAGGCCTTTGTCTGGGGCCGCATGCCGCTGGCCTTCTCGGCGCGCTGCTTCACCGCGCGCCACCATCGGCTGCGCAAGGACAGCTGCGAGTTCCGCTGCATGGACTACCCCGACGGGCTGGTTGCGGCCACCGGCGAAGGCCAGGCGTTCTTCACGCTCAACGGCGTGCAGACGCAGAGCGCGACCTGCCTGGACCTGTGCGGCGAGGCGCTCGCCATGGCCGCGATGGGCGTGGACATGCTGCGCGTCAGCCCGCACTCGACCGGCACGCTGGAGGTGGTGCAACACCTGGCGGCGATCCGCGCGGGCAAGCGCGCGCCGGTGCCCAGCGGCATCACGCCGGCGGAGGCGCAGCCCTGCAACGGCTACTGGCACGGCGGCGCCGGCATTGCGTGGGAGGCACGGGCATGA
This sequence comes from Cupriavidus sp. NPDC089707, assembly GCF_044748965.1. Classification (NCBI taxonomy): domain Bacteria; kingdom Pseudomonadati; phylum Pseudomonadota; class Betaproteobacteria; order Burkholderiales; family Burkholderiaceae; genus Cupriavidus; species Cupriavidus sp. NPDC089707. The sequence goes on along the minus strand of NZ_JBIVHB010000006.1, from coordinate 174,788 downwards.
ACACGTTGCACAAGCTGTTGACCGGCGTGCACCGGCGCATGCCGGCACGGGCACGCGCGCTGCCGCTGGTGGCGGCGCTGGAACTGGCGCGCCGCGCTGGCTGGCTGGAGCCGCCGGCCGCGCTGGAAGGGCAGGTGTTCCTGCTGACGGTGCAGGACCTGGGGCTGGAAGTGCCGTTCCGCTGTGAGGGCGGGCGCTTCCGCACCGCCAGCGCGGGCAGCGGCGAACCCGCGCTGACGCTGCGCGCGGCCGCGGTGGACTACCTGCGGCTGCTCGGCGGCGAGGCCGACACCGACACGCTGTTCTTCCAGCGCAAGCTGGTGATCAGCGGCGACACCGCGCTCGGGCTCGAGGTCAAGTACTGGCTCGATGCGGCACCGCGGCCGGCGTGGGTCAGCCAGGCAGCGGCGCGGCTGGTGGCCCTGCAGGGCGCGCTGACGGTGCGCGCCGGCTAGCGGCAGTCAGGGCTTCATGCCTCGGCCTCGGCCACGGCCGCTCACGCCGCTTCGCCATCCAGCATGTACCGGTTGCGGCCCGCGCGCTTGGCGCGGTACATCGCGCTGTCGGCGTGGTGCAGCAGCGGCTCCAGCCGCGGCGACTCGGGCACGGCGCAGACCGCGCCGACGCTGATCGTCACCACGGGCTGCACCGGGGTGCCGCGGTGCGCGATGCCGAGCTCGCGCACCGCCGCGACCATGCGGCGCGCCACGTCGCGGGTCTCTTCGCGCGATGCGCCGGGCAGCACCGCCGCGAATTCCTCGCCGCCCAGCCGCGCGCAGAACTGCTCGCCCGCCACCGTGCCGGCCAGCGCGCAGGCGATCTGGCGCAGGCAGTCGTCGCCCGCCACGTGGCCGTGCAGGTCGTTGTATTGCTTGAACAGGTCGACATCCAGGATCAGCAGCCCCAGCGTCTGGCCGCGCTCGTGCGAGCGGGTCACGGCGGCAAGCGACTCGCGCTGGAAGTAGCGCCGGTTCGGGATGCCGGTGAGCGCGTCGACGTCGAGGTCGGCCTGCATCTGCCACAGCTGCTCCTCGGTCTGGCCAAGGCGCGCGGTCAGTGCCAGCTCGCGCGACTGGAAGCGGCTGATGTCGCGCATGAACACCAGGCTGCCGATCTGCCTGCCGTCCAGGCGCGCGACGCTTTCGACAGTCAGCTCGAACGGGGCGCCTGCCGGCACGAACGGCGTGGCGGGTGCAGGCCCGGGTGCCGCCTGCGCCGATTCCAGCGCCGTCGCCCATCCCGTCGGCACCGGGCTGCCGCGGCGCAGCTCCGGCCACAACTGCACCGCCGCCGGGTTGAACTCGACCACTGTGCGCTTGGCGTCGACAATCACGCAGCCCTCGCGCAGCGCGTCGAACACGCGCAGCCGGGAGTAGTGGCCGATATCGTCCAGGTGCGTGCGCAGCGCGCAGAACCACACCAGCACCGCCATCAGCGAAAACGTGGCCGGGGTCAGGTCGCCGCCCAGCGGGCCGGTCCAGCGGTTCAGGTAAGCGACATGGGCAATCAGCGGCAGGGCCAGGCCGCCGGCCAGGATGACGCGGCCGCGGCGCGACAGGGCGTCGTTGGGCACTTCGGCCGTCATCAGGAAATACCAGCTCAGCGCCAGCAGCGAGTAAGACCAGAACGCCACCACAACGTAACCCGCGCCATGCTCGAACACCGCGCCGGGTGCGACTCCCGGCGGCATCAGCGTAATGCGCGTCCAGACCAGGTGGTGCCGCTCGTTGGTGAAGACCAGCACCACCGTCACCACCGCCGCCAGCACCGGCAGCCACAGCCGCGACCATGGCACCACGTAGCGCGGGCGGCTCAGGTGCACCATCGCCACCAGCCAGCCGATCGGCACCGCGACGATGCCGATGTACTGGATCTTGGCCCACAGGATGCGCCCGGGCAGGTCGGTCGAACTGATCTCAAGCAGGCGTCCGCCGCTCCAGACTACCGCACCGAAGGCCAGCACCAGGAACGCCTGGACGGTGGGGTCGTCGCGCCGGGGCCAGGTGGCAATGGCCATGCCGATGCAGCAGACGACGGCGACGGTGAGCAGCAGGACCAGTGGATATGAGGGCATGAACCGGGGCGCGTCCTGAACCAGTCCTGTGTGGGGATCCGCCAGCCGGGACGGCGGGGATGGCGGATCGGCGTGTCATGATTTGCATGATACCGGGGCGCGCGCGTTGTCATGGCAAGGCACGCAGGAATAATTGGCCAGCGGCGTGCTGGCACGCAACGCCATGGCGCTCGTGCCGGGTCAGTTCGCGCGCGGACGCGGTGTCTCGCGGACCAGCCAGGCGGGAATGTCGGTGACGGCCTTCGCGCCCGCGGTCCAATCCGTCAGCGGGCCCTGCATGAACAGGTGGCCCCAGCCATCGATCCATTTCTGCTGGGCGCGCGCCAGCAGTTCCAGCATGGCCGAGGCATAGTGCAGCGGCCCGCCCAGCAGCGGCAACTCGCTGGCGATCTCGCGCGCGTACAGGGTCTCGGGATCCTGTTCCACCAGCAGGCCCACGGCGTCGAAGCGCAGTTCGTCGGCCATGCTGCGGGCAAATTCCAGGTTCAGTTCGGCCATGCGGCGCCACGTGTCGGCCAGGTCTGCCTGCATGGACTGGAACTGTTGCAGGCTGGCAAAGCCTGCCGCGAAGACGGCAGGGAATGCGCCAGGGAATGGCCAGAAGGCTTGCGTTGCGGTCATCATCATGGGCATCTCCGGTACGGGTCCACAGGAAGCGCCGGCCGCAGGGTGGTGACGCCACCACATGCATGTTGCACTGCAAACGACGCCTGATTAGCTTAGGCAGACCAGGCGACCTTTGCCATCGCCGATGCCGCCCACGCCCTCACTTGCAGCCCAGGCGCCTGGCCAGCTTGTGCAGGTTGCTGGCGTCCACGCCAAGTTGCCGCGCCGCCTGCGCCCAGTTGCCGCCCTGGGCCTGCAGCGCCTGTTCGATGCAGGCGCGCTGGGTCTGGTCGACGGCGTCGCGCAGGCTCGTGCCGGGGACGATCGCGGGCAGCGCGGCGCGAGCGGCCTCCGCCGGCGCCTGGGGCGCCGCATCGAGCCCGTCCAGGTCAAGCAGTTCCGTCTCCAGCGTGACGATGTCGTTGCGGCCGGCGCCCCGGCTGACCGCACGCAGCGCGGCGCGACTGAGCACGTGCTCTAGCTCGCGCACGTTGCCGGGCCAGCGATAGCGCCGCAGCGCGTCCTGCGCCGCCGGCGACAGGCGCAGGCTGCGCAGGCCCAGGCGGGCGCGGTTCAGTTCCAGGAAGCGCCCGGCCAGCAGCAGCACATCGTTGCCGCGCTCGCGCAGCGGCGGGATCGGGATCGGATAGACCGACAGGCGGTGGTACAGGTCGGCGCGGAACGAGCCATCGCGCACATGTTCGCGCAGGTTGCGATTGGTGGCGGCAATCACGCGCACGTTGACGCGGCGCGGCCGGTCCGAGCCCAACCGCTGGATCTCGCCGTTCTGGAGGGTGCGCAGCAGCTTGGCCTGGATCGACAGCGGCAATTCGCCAACTTCATCGAGGAACAGCGTGCCGCCGTCAGCGGCCTCGAAGCGGCCCGGACGTTCGCCGGTGGCGCCGGAGAAGGCGCCGCGGGCGTGGCCGAACAACTCGCTCTCGGCCAGGGACTCAGGCAGCGCCGCGCAGTTGACATGCACCAGCGGCTGCGCGCGCCGGCGCGACTGGCGGTGCAGCCGGTGCGCGAACAGCTCCTTGCCGACGCCGGTCTCGCCCAGCAGCAGCACCGGCAGCTCGGTATCGGCAACCACTTGCAGCTCGTGCAGCAGGTTGGCGATGGCCTCGCTCTGGCCGACGATCTCGCCGGTGATGTCACCGTTGCCGACAGTGCCCTCGTCGGCAACCGGTTTGCCCCGTGCCACCTGCAGCGCCAGGATCTCGGCCTCGAGCCGGGTGGTCCGGATCGCGGCCTCGACGACCACGGTAAGGCGCTGCAACTCGGCCTGCGCGGCGGCGTCGAAGGTGCCCACCGTGAGCGCATCGAGCGTCAGCACGCCCCATGGCTGCCCTTCGACCTCCAGGCTGGTGCCCATGCAGTCGTGCACCGGCAGCGGCTCGCCCACGCGCTCGTCGATCAGGCCATCGTACGGGTCAGGCAGCACGCTGTCGTGGTGGAAGCAGGTCACGCCGCGCCGCGCCAGGATCGCCGCCAGCCGGGGGTGCAGGCCGACGGCAAAGCGCCGGCCCAGCGCGTCGCCGACCAGGCCGTCCACCGCCATCGGGCGCAGGTGGTCTTCTTCCTGCCGCAGCAGCGCCACGGCGCCACAGCGGAAATGTGCCCGCAGGCCGCTGACCAGGCGCTGCAGGCGCACGGCATGGGGCAGGTCGGCGACCAGGTCGGCCAGCAATTCGGGAACGATCGCGGAAGTCGTCATGGTGAAAAACACCATTTAGGGTGATTGATACCACGGCCAGTCTAGGGTATTTAAAACCATCTGTGTGGCAAACCATTGATCCAAAATGGTTTTTTTCAGGCACGCTCCTCGCGTCATGTCATGCGGACGCAACTTCCCACCCAGGAGCACCTCATGACCTTCCAAGACCAATCGCTTGGCCAGCTGGCCCGCCGCATCCCCGGCGCGACGCGCATCTTCCATGACTACGCGCTCGACTTCTGCTGCGGAGGCAAGCAGACGCTGCGCGATGCCGCGCTCGAAAAGGGCCTCGATGCCGCCGCCGTCGACAGCATCGAAGCGCGGCTGCATGCCCTGCACGACGACGCCGCACCCGCCGGACAGGACTGGAACATCGCGACGCCGGGCGCGCTGATCGACCATATCCTGACGCGCTTCCACGCCCGTCACCGCGAGCAGTTGCCTGAACTGATCCGGCTCGCAAGCCGGGTCGAGCAGGTCCACGGCGACCGGCCCGATTGCCCGGTCGGCCTGGCCGACCACCTGACCGGCATGCTCGGCGAGCTGGAAACCCATATGCAGAAGGAAGAGCAGGTGCTGTTCCCGATGCTGACCCGGGGCATGCAGGCCGCCGCCGGCCGCCCGATCGCGGTGATGCGCATGGAGCATGACGACCACGGCGTCGCGCTGCAGCGGCTCGCTGCGCTGACCAATGACATCACGCTGCCGCGCGCGGCCTGCAATACCTGGCGCGCGCTTTACCTGGGCCTGCGCGCATTGCGCGAAGACCTGATGGAACACATCCACCTGGAAAACAACGTGCTGTTCGAGAACGCGACCGTGGCCGCCACCGTACCCGCCACCGGTTGCGGCTGCCCGAGCCACGCCTGAGCCGCGCACCAGCCATTACAACCAACGACTTCGCATCATGGGTTCCTACCGCAGACTCTGGTTCCTGCTGATCGCCGTGCTGGCGGTCACTTTCTCCCTGCTCGGCTACTACGGCGTCGAGGTGTACCGGCAGGCCCCGCCAATGCCGGCCAAGGTCGTCACGGCCGAAGGCCGCACCCTGTTCACCGGCGACGAGATCCTGGACGGCCAGACCGCCTGGCAGTCCGTTGGCGGCATGCAGCTCGGTTCGATCTGGGGCCATGGCGCCTACCAGGCGCCGGACTGGACCGCCGACTGGCTGCATCGCGAACTGATCGCGTGGCTCGAGTTGGCGGCGCAGGACGCATACGGCCGTCCGTACGCCAGACTGGCCGCGCCCGAACAGGCCGCGCTGCGCGAGCAGTTGCGAGCGGAATACCGCGGCAACGCCACCGATCCGGCCACCAACGTGCTGACGGTGTCGAAGCGCCGCGCGCAGGCCATTGCCAACACCGCGGCCTACTACGACCAGCTCTTCTCCGACGCGCCGGCGCTGCACACCACGCGCGATCACTACGCCATGAAGGAGAACACGCTGCCCAGCGCCGAGCGGCGCCAGCAGCTGACGCACTTCTTCTTCTGGACCGCATGGGTCGCTTCGACCGCGCGCCCCGGGCATGAAGCCACCTATACCAACAACTGGCCGCATGAGCCGCTGATCGGCAACCAGCCGACCAGCGAAAACGTGGTGTGGTCGGTGATCAGCGTGGTGGTGCTGCTGGCCGGGGTGGGCTTCCTGGTGTGGGCGTGGGCCTTCCTGCGCGGCAAGGAAGAAACGCCGCCGCAGGCGCCCGCGCGCGACCCGCTGCTGTCGGTGGCGCTGAGCCCGTCGCAGCGCGCGCTTGGCAAGTACCTGTTCCTGGTGGTGGCGCTGTTCGTGTTCCAGGTGTTCCTGGGCGGCTTTACCGCGCACTACACCGTCGAGGGGCAGAAGTTTTACGGCATCGACGTATCGCAGTGGTTCCCGTACGCGCTGGTGCGCACCTGGCATATCCAGAGCGCGCTGTTCTGGATCGCAACCGGCTTCCTGGCCGCGGGCCTGTTCCTGGCGCCGCTGATCAACGGCGGCAAGGACCCGAAGTTCCAGCGGCTCGGCGTCGATGTCCTGTTCTGGGCGCTGGTGGTAGTGGTGGTGGGCTCGTTTACCGGCAACTACCTGGCGATCGCGCAGAAGCTGCCGCCGCACCTGAACTTCTGGCTGGGCCACCAGGGCTATGAATATGTCGACCTGGGCCGGCTGTGGCAGATCGGCAAGTTCGCCGGCATCCTGATCTGGCTCGTGCTGATGATGCGCGGCATCCTGCCGGCGCTGCGCGCGCGCGGCACCGACCGCAACCTGCTGGCGCTGCTGACCTCTTCGGTGGTGGCGATCGGCCTGTTCTACGGCGCGGGCCTGGCCTACGGCGAGCGCACCAGCCTGACGGTGATGGAGTACTGGCGCTGGTGGGTGGTGCACCTGTGGGTGGAAGGCTTCTTCGAGGTCTTCGCCACCACCGCGCTGGCCTTTATCTTCGCCACGCTTGGGCTGGTGTCGCGCCCGATGGCGACCGCGGCCAGCCTGGCCTCGGCATCGCTGTTCATGCTCGGCGGCATCCCCGGCACCTTCCACCACCTGTACTTTGCCGGCACCACCACGCCGGTGATGGCGGTCGGCGCCGCGTTCAGCGCGCTGGAAGTGGTGCCGCTGATCGTGCTGGGCCATGAGGCCTGGGAGAACTGGAGCCTGAAGCAGCGCGCGCCGTGGATGGCCGACCTGAAGTGGCCGCTGATGTGCTTCGTCGCGGTGGCGTTCTGGAACATGCTGGGCGCCGGCGTGTTCGGCTTCATGATCAACCCGCCGATCGCGCTGTACTACATCCAGGGCCAGAACACCACGCCGGTCCACGCGCATGCGGCGCTGTTCGGGGTCTATGGCTTCCTGGCGCTGGGCTTTACGCTGCTGGTGCTGCGCTACGTGCGGCCGGCGTACCGGTTGAGCCCGGCGCTGATGAAGACGGCTTTCTGGGGCCTGAACGCCGGCCTCGTGCTGATGATCGGCACCAGCCTGCTGCCCGTCGGCATCATCCAGTTCCTGGCCAGCGTCGAGCATGGCACGTGGTATTCGCGCAGCGAGGAATTCATGCAGCAGCCGATCCTGCAGACGCTGCGCTGGGTGCGCACGTTCGGCGACGTGGTGTTTATCGTCGGCGCGGTGTCGTTTGCCTGGCAGGTGCTGCTGGGGCTGGCGAATCGGACGCCGGCCGCGGCGGATGCGGCGGCAGTGAGGATGAAGGCGGCGGCGCGTTGAAGCGCGCGGTAACGACGCTGTAAGAGGTAAGGAGAGGCAATAGTTGCCCGCCCGGGTTCCGGGCGGGTATTTTTTACGTCAGTTGTAGCCTAGGACCGCGATCGTCGCTACGTCTGGCCGGTCGTTCGAATTGTCCGTCAGCACTTCCGTGGGTGTCTTTTGCTGGCCCGCCCAATGCGGCCTGATCTGCGATGCCTGGCGGGTTGCGCCCGGCAACGATACGGGAGAGGGATCAATGCTGGTGGTGGCGTTCATCTGCGTTTCTCGGTAAGAAGCTCTTCAGGTCGGCGATTCTTCAGGCGCGGCCTGCCTGGGCAAGGCCATCGTGGGATTTCTGGGTCCGGCTGCGCTTGATGATGCCGAACACAATCAGCACCACGGGAAGGATCAGCAGGCCTTCCGCCAACTCGGGATCGACGGGTAGCTTGACGACATGCAACGCCTTCAACCCGGCTGCCGCGATGGACAACACGTAATACGAGATCGCTGCGACGGACAGGCCCTCGACGGCATGCTGCAGATGCAGCTGGTTCCGCGCGGTACGATCCAGTCCGGCCAGCAGCCTGGTGACATCGCGTTCCTGGGTCAGGTTGACACGGGTGCGGAGCAGGTCGACAGCACGCGCCACCCGTGCCGCGATCTGTTCGTGGCGTGACCAGACGCTGCGGCATGTCTCCATGGCGGGTCCGAAACGCCGCTCCATGAACTCCGAGATCGTAGGCATGCCTTCGATTCGCTGTTCCCGCAACTCCTGGATGCGCGCCAGCACGATTCGCTCATAGGCGCGCGAAGCGCTGAAGCGCCCGCTGTGCCCGGACAGTGATTCCACGCGCACGGCCAGTTCGGTGAGCCTGTCCAGCAGTTCCGCATCGTCTTCGCCGGCGCGACGGGTATCCATGGCCCGCATCAGTTCCTGGAGCGACGCGTGAATGTCGTCGAGCTCCCGGCCCAGGCTGCGTGCGACCGGCAATGCCAGCAACGCCATCATGCGATACGTCTCGATCTCGTAGAGCCGTTGCAGCAGCCTGCCGCCTTGTTCCTCGCGGAAGTCCTCATCGATCGCAAGGATGCGCATATAGCCGTCGGCCCGCACATTCCAGTCGCAGTAGACCTTGCCGCCGCCAAGGACTTCGCTGCCGACGAGAACCGGGCCGTCGAGCCAATGGCGCAAGCTAGCGCTCGCGCCGGCGGCAGCGTTTCCTGACAGCAATTCCATCCGGACCGCATGAAATCGCTTGCCCGCCAGCAGGCTCAGCCAATCCGCCGGAACACCATCGATGGCGAGGTCGTTGAAGTAGTCGGTGTCGTCGCGCGGACTGACGAACGTGAACGTGGAGAACTCGGTGTGCCGCTCCCATTTCAGATGCCAGCCGAAGGGCGACTGCACGGCGTAGTGCGTGAGCCCGTCCACGGGTAGCGCCATGCCGGTCTGTTCGCACAGGGTGCGAACGAGATACTCGTGGATCGCAGGATCCTCATCCGAGTAGATTGCGTAGTGGGTCAGTGACACGCTGCCGCTGAGCCGAAGAAAGGGGCGGGCGTGCAATTCAGCGACGAGGGAGGCGCGTAGCGGGTGGTCGACGAGTAGCGAAGCGGCTTTGTTGTCCATGCTAGGAGGGCGGATTCCGGAATCCCGCGGTCAAGACGTGGCGCGAGTTTGCGGCCCACGTTTTTTTGTTTGCTGTTGCCGAATATCGCACGCCGTTTTCCAGAAGAAAAACGCATAATATTGATTGTTGCATTCAGTTTTTCTGATAGCCATGAAGATGCTTGACCACGATGTCCTGGCCACGGTCGTCGCAATCGCCGAGACCGGCAACATGACGCGGGCCGCCGAGGCGGTGAACCGCTCGCAGTCCGCAGTCAGCATGCAAATCAAGGCACTAGAGGAAGCGCTGGGCCGGCCCCTGTTCGTGCGGCGGCCGCGCAGCATCGTGCCGACGCACGAGGGTGAAGTGCTGCTGGGCTTCGCCCGGCGGATGCTGGCCCTGCACGACGAAGCCTGGGCCGCCGTGGTACGGCCGGAGGTGACGGGGAAGGTAGCGATCGGGGTGCCCGACGACTACGCGTCATCGCTGCTGCCCTCGGTGTTGAAGAAGTTCTCGACGACGTATCCGAAAGTGCAGATCCAGGTAGTCGGCCTGCCCAGCAGCGCGCTGGCGCCACTGGTCAAGGACGGCACGGTAGACCTGGTCTGCGGCACGCGGGTGAAGGGCTTGTCCGGCGACTTTATCCGGAACGAGCCGATGGCATGGGCCGCCATGGCGAACGGGCCGCAAGTCTGGGAGGACAGGCCGTTGCCTATCGCCGTGTTCATGCCAGGGAGCGTAGCGCGCGAGAACGCGATCCGCAGCCTGGATCGCGCACGGATTGCGCATCGAACGTCGTACGAGAGTCCGAGCCTGCTGGGTTTGCTCAGCATGGTCGAGGCTGGACTGGCCGTCGCGGCGCTGGCCCGATGCGCAATCCCGCCACAACTGACCGTGCTCGGCCAGGCCCATGGTTTGCCCGACCTGCCGCCGCTCGAGCTCATCCTCGCCCGAAGCGCGAAGTCCAAGCGGCCGCCTTGCGATTTCCTTGCCGAACAGATCATGACGGACCTTCGGGCAGGGGTAGCGCAGGCTTAGCGCTGGCTGCCGGTGTTAAGGCGGCGCTTAAATCGGGGCTTTGTCCCCGCTACGCAGGCACGATGCAGACATGGCTAACGCCTGCCCGATAGTCCATACTCCATTGCGTGCATTCTGGCTCTAACCATAAATCCAAGGGGCTAGCCATGAAGCTGTCCTGCGTTGCTGCCCTGGCCTTCGTACTTGCCGGATGCGCCATGAACCAGGGATCGCCAGCCAATCCACAGGCGTCGTCACAGGCGTCACGCACCGAATCCTGCAAGCAAGCCTCAGAGCAGGAAATCGCCGCGTTGTTCGATCGATGGAACCAGTCCCTGCAGACAGGCGATCCCAACAAGGTGGTGGCCAATTATGCGGAACGCTCGATCCTGCTTCCGACGGTATCCAACAAACCGCGCCTGACCCCCGCCGAGAAGCTCGACTATTTCAACGAGTTCCTGCAAAGCCGTCCTTCCGGGAAAATCGACTTTCGCAGCATCGAGCTGGGCTGCAATTATGCGGTGGATGCCGGGATCTATACCTTCACGTTTGCGCGGACCGGAGCCGTCGTGAAGGCGCGTTATACCTACACCTATCGCTGGACCGGTTCGCAATGGCTGATCACAAGCCACCACTCGTCGGCCATGCCGGAAAAGACCTGACGCAAGCCTGGCTTCAGGAACCCTTGCGCCCGGCCATGTGATGCAGGTACGCCAGCAGGTCCTTCAGGTCAGCATCCGATAGCGTCCTTTCGTCAATGGCTGGCATGCGCGCGCCGGGCCACCAGCGCAGTGACTGCGGGTCGCGGATCAGCCTGGCCAGCTTGTCGTCGCCCATGTACTCCACCGCGCTGTACGGCACATTGAGGTCCGGACCGAGGTGGGCATCGCCCACCTTGTTCAGCGAGTGGCATGAGAAGCAGACGCGCTGGAAGGTCGCGAAGCCGCGCATGACCGAGCCGTCGGCCGGCTGGTCGGAGGCGGGCCGGATGGCCGCAAAGCGCTCCGCGGGCGATGCGGTGATATCGATGCGCACGATGTTGTAGGTCCAATGGCTTTCGCTGACCACGGATGCGGCGCGCCAGGAAGAAGGCTTAGGCTTCGATCAGTGAGACCGCCACGACGAAGGCTGTGGCGAGAAGGGTGATCTTGTGGAGACTGTGCATGATCGTCCTGCGTGGTGAGAGGGGACGCCTTGCTTTGCGGGGAGCCTGCATTGCTGCGTCGGTGAGGCAAATGTAGTGGTCGATCGCGGCCGGCGCCATGTGGGAAATATGTCGCCGCATGTCATGCCTCGCGGGGCCGCCGTCGTGTAATACCGCGACATGTTTTCGGCGTCGAAATTCGCCGGCCCCCGGCCTATAGTTCGGTCCGTTGCCGCGCTGCACCGGCCGGCTGAAACCGAAACTGAAGGACTTGTGATGACCTCGCGCTTCTCCCGATTCCTCAGAATTCCCCGCTTCCTTGGCGCTGCCGCCGGCGCGCTGATCCTGCTGGCAAGCAGCCAGGCCTTTGCCTCGACCGTGGTGGTCGCGCCGGCCAGCGTGTATGTCCGTCCGCCGGCGGTGGTGGTTGCGCCGCCGCCCAGGGTGGTGGTCAAGCCTGCACCCAAGGTGGTCGTTGCCTCGGCACCGCTGCCGACGGTGGTCGTCAAGGCCACGCCGCTGCTGCGTACCGTCTACGTCGCATCTCGCCCGGTCCACGTAGTGCGTTGATATGCCGAGGCTACTGCGCCAGGCCACCGCGCGGCTGCCGTATGCGTATCCGCGAATCAGCGTTCACAACGCCGGCAGAGCCCGGCAAAACGGAGAAAAACCATGAAGAAGATGATTGCAGTAGCCGCCATGTGCCTGGCTTCCGCTGGCGCGTTCGCGCAAAGCATCGACATGCCCGCAGCCGCCGCCAACCCGCGAGTGGAGCGTGCGATGCAGCAAGTGCAGGGCCGCTTTGCCAACGCAAATACCACGCACGACGGCAAGCTGACGCGTGAGCAGGCGGCCGCGGGCATGCCAATGGTCGCGAAGCATTTCGACCAGATCGACGCGCAGCGAACTGGCTATGTGACGCTGCCGCAGATCGAGGCTTTCATGGGGCAGATGATGATGTCGCGGTGACCTGGGTGTCATCTCCGGCTCAAAGGCCAAATCGATCGGTTGAATCCGCACCGGCAATGCGGACTTTCTCGACGATCGATTCGACCACCTGCAAGTGCTGCGCAATCCAGTCTCCGGCGGTCCACATCCCGGCCCGATGGATCAGTTGAGCGGCTTGACGCGACGGAATGTGCGCAGCAGCGCGAGGTCGTAGGCGATCTTCAGCAAGCCGCAGGCGACCAGCGGCGTACTGGTAAAGCCGTAAGCCATCAGCGCGGCGGCGAGCGCAGGACTGAGTGCCGCAGTCAGGCTGCGCGGCACTGCGGTCAGGCTTGCAGCCGCCGCCCGTTCAGGCGGCGTGACAACGGCCATCACATAGGCTGTCCGGGTAGGCACATCCATTTGCGACAGCGCACTGCGAGCCAGCAGCAGTGCCAGGCCAAGCGTCAGCGTGGGCGCAAAGGCGGCTGCAATCAGGCACAGGCTGGACGGGATATGCGTGAACACCATCGTATTGAGCAGGCCGATCTTTCGCGCCAGCGGCACCGCGGCGAGTTGGGAGAAGGTCGTCAGGAGTCCTGCCAGGAAGAAGAACTGGCCAGTCGCGGCAGGACTCAGGCCGAAACGCTGCATCAGCCACAGCGACAGGAGCGAATTGACGACGAGCCCGCCCGCGAACGCGTCTACGCTGAACAACATGGCCAGGCGCAACACGATCGGACGCGAAGGACCCAATGGTGTTCTCGTCGTCGCAGCTCCATGTGGCTGGCCGACATGTACGCGCGCATAGAGACGCCACAGCAGCATCCCTACGATCCCGTAGAAGACGAACATCAGGCGCATCGCATCGAGCAAGGACAGCGGGGATTGCTCGACCATCCATGCCGGTATCGCCGCTGCCAGTGCCCCGAAAGCGGACGAGAATGCGCCGATCAGGCCGTAGCGGGCAAATAGCGCCGTCCGGGTGTCGGGCGTCGCTGCTTCCGCCAGCCGCGCATGCTCCAGCGGCAGGAAGACACTGACATCGCCGGACCCCGGGTTGAGCGTGCCGACGAAGGCGATCATCAGAAGCGGCCACAGCGTGGAGAAACCCGCGAAGCCGAGGCCAGTCGCAAACATCAGGGCAGCCGCCAGCATCATCAAGCGGCGTTGCGGGTAGCGGTGCCCCACGATCCCGATCAGGATCGTGGCGAGGGCGGAGCCGATCAGAGTCGCGCTGCTTATGAGCCCAACTGCCATCGAGCCGAACCCAAGCGCCAGCAGGTAAGACGGTAAAAGCACGGCAACATAGCCATCGCAGATGCCACGCAGCGCGCGGCCGGCAAGCAGCGGCAAGGCGTCCGCGTGAACACCGGATGGCAGCGCCATGCGTTCTAGCCAGCTGCTTCTGGCGTTCGAGGGGTGGTCATTGTGCGCGGTCATGGCGAGCCTGACTTTCGCGGAGCATGTGCCTGGACTGCATCGGCAAACTGCTTTTCAATCAGCCGGGAGAGCGCCGTTTCGCAGTACAGCGCCGCCAATTGTCTTGATCGCGCGCCAGATCCGCATCCGGCGGTGGCGCGCAAGGTCGTAGCGTGGCGCCAAGCAAGGCCGCCGAGGTGTCGGTGAACGCTGCCATGAGCGCATGTTAGAGGCCCATCACTCGCATTTCAATGATGTAGCAATCTCCACGATAAGATACTTTTTGGACACCTCCCGGAATGAGCTGAAGAGCAGAGGTCCGCGCTTTATTATGACGGGTGTTATGATAAAAAGGATTTTTGAGACTGAGCGGCGCAGCCGTACCTGCCCGCTTCCTGGAAACCGTGGCTGAAGGGCATTCAACAGGCCGCTAGAGGGGACGATCAGCATGAGCACTGCTTTCAGAAATTCAGACACGCACGGACCCATCCAACGGGCTGACTTCGGGCGCGTCTCGGTTTTTTTCGGCGAGAAGAACGGCAAATACCCCGACGGAAACCAGGTACTGGTGCGGGGCACGGATACTCGTGCGGCCTTTGACACGCCGATTGTCGCGAACCACATCGGAGCCGAGTTCGACGCCACTGAACTGGTGGTGATGGGCCATGTGCATGAAGACCATATGGCCGGCCTGCACCGTCTCCCGGCTGCCTCGGTATACGTGCACGAAGCGGATTTGCCAGCGGCACAAAGCTGGGAAGGGATGATCGCCGCTTTCGGCAATGCGGAGTACGCGTCGGAGACGCTGCTGAAGTTCCAGCGCAATTTCTTCTATGTACCGCGGCCTGATGCACAGGGCTACGTGGACGGCGCCACCTGGGATCTTGGCCAGAGCCGCATTCGCGCATTCCACATGCCCGGGCACACCGCGGGCCACTCCGTTCTTTTTGCTGAACCGGAGTGTGTGGCGTTCACGGGGGACATCGACCTCACCGGATTCGGGCCTTACTACGGCGACGCAGGTTCCAGCCTGGCGGACTTCCGTCGCAGTCTGGCGCGGCTCCCGGAAATTCCGGCAAAGGTGTGGGTCACGTCCCATCACCGGGGCGTCTACACCGATCGCGAGCACTTCCAGCGTGATCTCGCTGCCTATGCAGCCAAGCTGGACGAGCGCGAACAGCGCCTGCTGGCGTTGCTGCGAGAATCGCCAAAGACGCTGGCGCAACTGGTCGATCTGCGGTTGTTGTATCCGCCGGGCTATGAAGGCCTATGGGTGGCAAACGCCGAGACCCGAACGATTTCACAGCACCTGGCCGAACTGCTGGCTGACGGGCGGGTTGAGGTAAGCGAAGACGGCGTCTACCGGGCCGGGTAAACCTGGCGGCGCGCCGCGCAGGCCACACCCTCGTGACCCGCGCGGTCTGTCGCGGCGCGGTGCGCCGTTGCTCTCAGAAGTGGTGACGGATACCCAGTGCAGCACCGAACATGCTGTTCTTGCCCCCGCCGAGCTGATAGCCGTTGGTAAAGGCAATAGACGCGGTGTCCAGGCACAGCCCGGCATTCTTTGAGTAGGCGGTGGTCAGGTACAGGTCGGTACGCCTGGAGAGGCGGTAGTCGGCGATAAACATCAACTGCCTCGGATTGCCCGGCGGCTTCAGCGCGGGCAAGGTCGAGGAGCGGAACACCTGGTAGTAGTAGTCCAGGGTCAGGCTCAGCGCAGGCGTTACTTCGTAGTACACACCAGCCCAGTACAAGTTGTCGCGCACCAGTGTCTGCCCCGGCGCACTCGACCTGGCCCAGCGGTAGCCGCCCATGAAGATGGCCGGGCCGACCGCATAGCTGACGGCTGCGGCGGCCTTCTTGAAGGTCCCGGTACCGAGGAAGGTGCCGTTGCTGATGATGCTCGGATTCACCTGGTCATAGGTCAGGGCGGTGCCGAACGGGCCGGCCGTATAGGACGCCCGCGCACCGTAGCCGGTGTCGCGGCGAAACTGGCCGGGCACCTCGCCCTTGCCACCAAGGCTGCTGCCGTTCACGGTGCCGCTGCTCCCACCGGTTCCGAAGCTCCAGTGGGCACCTACGCTAATCGGGCCGAAGGTCGCAGAGTACTTGGCGGTGTTGTCTTCGCGGTAGACCGGCCCGATCTGGGCGATAACGGGCTCATACAGGCTCGACATGGCGGCTGGCGAGAAGTTGGCCAGTGCCTCGAGCATCGAGGTGTATTGGCGACCGAAGGTGAGCTTGCCGTAGGTGGCGCTCTGCAGGCCGATGAACGCCTGACGGCCGAACAACCGGCCCCCTTGCTGCGATGTGCCGTCGTCTCCGCCGAAGCCGCTTTCCAGAACAAAGACACCGCTCAGGCCGCCGCCCAGGTCTTCCACGCCACGCAGGCCCCAGCGTGAACCCGACAGGCCCTCGCCATTGAGGGCGAACCTGTTATCCGGGCCGCCGCTCGGGTTCTTGAAGTTCGTGTCGAATTCAAGGTTGGTGTCCACCGTACCGTACAACGTGATCGAGGATTGCGCACATGCCGCACCCGCGAAGGTGGCAAGCACGCCCAGCGCGATCAATGACCTGCTGCTCCAGTCGAGCGCCTTTCCGCATGGCATTCGCTGCTTCCCTTCAGGGCGCCGCTTAACGACAGCGCCATCCTCCTCCACGGCCTTGCGCCTGGATGCATCCATCAGCCATCTCCTGTTTTTCAGTCATATGGCAGCCGCATGCAGAAGCCTCGGCTGCACAATCTTCGTGGAACGTTCACCGTCATATGCGGGTGAATCGAGGACTTAGCATAACGACCGTAATGTTAAATAGAAAGGCCGGGTATTCCCTGCGCTATCCTGGAAATCGAGGGCACAGGTGTTGCTAAGTCGTTGGCACGGATGCGGGCAGTGCGTCCACGGCGGGCAGGGCTGCACCGATGCCTGGACCCCCTTGACGGACTGGCATCAAGAGATAACGCGGATTCTGTAAAATCGGGTTTCCCGCACCCGGCGCCGTTGAATGAAATGGCGCCTGGACGGTTGGCATCCCGTAACGAAACCCTCAACAGGCAGATCAGAACAATGCGCAGTGATGGCGATATCGAGCAGGTCTCAACCCGGGGTCGTCCGATCGGCGATCGCGAAGCGAAGCGCAAGGCGCTGCTGAGGGCGGCATCGTCCGTGATTGCGGAGGAGGGATATGCCAATGCATCGCTGCGCAAGGTAGCCAAGTACGCCGGGTACACGACCGGTGCGGTGACCTATTACTTTGCCAACAAGGAAGAGCTGGTCGTTGCATTGATGGAAAGTGCATTTGACCGCTTCGAGGCGATGCTGGAGTCCGCCCGGGAAAGCGGTGACATCCTGGCACCTTTCGAAAGCTGGTTGAGGCTGACCGATCGCAGCAGAAGATTCTGGCCGGCGACGTCGGAATTGCTTGCGCAGGGGCGGCACGAGCCTGCCTTCGCTGAAGTCATCGCCAGGCGCTATGCGCGTTATCGCCGCATCCTCGCCTCACTTGTCAAGGACGCTCAGGAGCGAGGGGCAGTCCGCAACGATATTCCGGCCGATATCCTCACCGACCAGCTCGTCGCCATGGGCGATGGGTGGATGATGATGTACCCGATCGAGCCCAAGCGATTTACACCCAAGCGGATGCGGGCACTCATTGACGCGCTGGGGGTCTTGATCGCCCCGGTTCCAGGCGAGGCCCGGGATGCCGGGGCGCGCTCCAGGCAGGGCTAGCAAGGCGTCAACCCAGGCGCAATCAACGGATTGCCATGTCCAATGCGCGAGCGACGTCGACGGCGGCCCTCGCGCCGGTCTCGATGGCACCGTCGATGCCGCCGACACCGATGCCGGCTATGTCAGCGCCTGCGAAATGGATGCGGCCGTGGGGCTTTCGCATCAGGGGCGCAGCCTGGGTCAGGTTGCCGGGCCGGTGATGCATCCACCCGCCCCTGGCAAAGGGGTCGTTTGCCCAATCCTGGCAGACCGTGTCCACCACTTCGATATCCGGCACAAAGTCACGCAGTGCGCGCTGTACGGCCTCGCGATCATTGCCGTCGAGCGCCGACGTATCGGAGCAGAAGCACACCACCAGCGTATCGCCATTGTCGCGCCGTTCGGCATGCGCGGTATTGATGGGATGCTTGCCGACGGGAGCATAAATCACGAAGGGCTCGATCTCGCCCTTGACGCGTACCCAGATCTTGCTGGGCATGATCGGGTTCTTCTGCTCGATCATGGCACGCACGGGTTGCGGCAGCGGCGGCGTGACGGAGAGTTCGTCCAGCATGTTGAGCGGCAACGCCACGACGACGTGCCGGGCCCGGATTCGTTGCCCGTCGCGAGTGGTCACCATGACTTCCCGTCCGTTGTCGTCGACAGCGACCACCGGCGTTGAAAGGCGCAACTCGGCTCTCGACTCGGCGCTGATGGCGTTGATCAGCCGGCCGGTTCCGCCTTCGATCGGCCAATGCCCGGCAATCTCCTTGAAGGCGTTCCAGTCGCCAAAGCAGATCGCGCACCAGTACAGGAGCTGCGCAAGTCCCTGCTCGTGTTCGGAGCACACCAGGATGGACATCGCGTTGACTAGCAGATCCCGGTCGTGCGGAGACAGCTGAAGCGAGTCGATCCGGTCGCCGACGGTCTGCTTGTCGATCTCGCTGGCATCGGCGACTGCAAGGTTGTCCACCTGCGGAAAGTGCACCCGGGCGTCGGCAAAGAAGCGGGTGGCCAGTGGCGTGGTCAGTTGTTTGAGCTCCGCCAGCGTCCCCGAGTGCACCAGACCGTCGGCTTGCCAGTAGGCCTTAGTGACCGGCATCGGCGTCGCCAGGCCGATGCCGTAGCGCTTGAGTTCGCGCCAGACATGCGCCTGGGTCCAGTGCACGTAAGTGCCGCCCAGATCCAGGTGCACGCCGAGGGCTTCGGCCCACCAGGTCCGGCCGCCAATGCGATCGCGCCCTTCAAGCAGCACCACCGAGTGGCCTGCCATGCTGAGGTCCCGGGCAGCAGTCACGCCAGCGAAGCCTGCGCCGATCACGGCGACATCGTACAGATCTGTCATCAGAGTTTCCGTATTGAGTTTCAGGAGAAGCGAGGGGCCGGTGCAAGACCCCGCGGTCATGTCATGTCGTGCAACGGCTGGATGCCAGTTCCCAAAGGGCGCTTGCTCATGCCGCACGCGCCTTGCGGTTCAACCGGTCATCCAGCCTGTTTGCCACTTTCAATGCTCCGTTGAGGGCGAACCAGCGCAGCGGTTCGGGCAGCGTCGAGGGTGCGCTGTGGCTCATCAGCATCGCAAGCAGCGGGTTCTCGCCGCCCAGGATCTTCCCGGCCATCATGTGGCCGACCATGCCCTGGGTGCCGACGCCGTGCCCGGAACAACCCGCGGCGTAATAGACGTTCCGATCCGCTCCGATGGCGCCGACGACTGGCAGCCCATCGTTGGCATAGCTGATATAGCCGCTCCAGCAGCTCTTGATAGCAATGCCCTTCAGCGGCGGAAAGCGATCGTGCAACGCCCTCTGCAGCTCACGATACTGGCCGTGCTCGGGCACGTCAGGCGTGCGCGAGCCGAAGGGGTAGCGCAGCCGCTTGGTCGTCACAACGAGCGTGTTGCGCGCGGTCAGACGGTGGCTTTCCATGACCCAGTGAACTGTCGTGATGCCTTCGCGAGATACCCTGCATTGCGGCTGCTCGCGCCGGAGCCGGCAAAGTCGCGCTCGAGGACCACCACTTTCACCTTGTGCCGGGCCAGCTCCAGAGCCGCGCACAGGCCGGCAAAGCCGGCGCCGACGATGACCACGTCCGCATTGCTATGGCCATCGAGTTGTGGCTGCGGGTCGGCCGGCTTTTCTATCCATCCGCCCAACGTTCGGTAGGTCTTGAGGTTCATGAATTTGCTGCCTTTCATTGGCTTGGGAAACGCTGTCGGGCTCAGGCCGCGATGCGCGTGTCGTGGGAAGAATGCGCTCCCGCCGCAGTACCGGGCGGCTCGCCGGTGACGGCTTCGAGCGAGCGGTTCGTGGTACGCGGGCCAAACAGCGCGACGGGGATGGAAAAGACGATGTAGCAGGCCGCCGCCGCGAGCATCACGCCACCCATGCCGCCCGCGGAGAACAGCGCCGCGCCCAGGACGCCGGCGGCGGCGCCGCCGAATCGCCCGCAGGAGATCACGATGCCGCTGCCCAGTGCGCGCAGCGGCGTCGGAAGGGTTTCCGGGATATAGGTGTAGTAGGCGTTGATGACCAGGCCGGTGATGATGGAGGCCATGCCGCCCGCGGCGATCAGCACCCAGCTGGTGGCCGAGAGTCCCAGCACGACCAGCGGCAGGGCGCTGAGCACGGACACGGCCAGGATGGTGGACTTGCGCTCATACCGGTCGAGGGACAGCATGGCAAGGAACGGCGTGACGCAATAGATCACGTTCCAGAGGAACGTGATGTAGTACGCATCCTCCTCGGAATACTTGAGGCTGTAGACCAGCGCGTAGGCGCCCCATTGCGCGAACAGGTAATAGGCCAGGGTGGATCCGAAGTAGCCGAATGCGACGACGGCCATGGTGCGGAGAACGGCCTTGTCGTTGAAAAGATCGCGTAGCGTCGGCACCTTTGGGTGTACCTGGATGTCTGTGATCGCTGGCTCGGCGAGCGGGCCGCGGCGCAGTGCGCGAGCTTCCAGCTTCGCGACGATCTTCTCGGCGCGGTCGGTCAGCCCCCGAGAGACGCACCAGCGCACCGACTCCGGCAGGACCACGCGCGCCAGCGGTGCAATCAGCAGGCCGATGCTGCCTGCGAGGAACAGGTTGCGCCAGGCACCGGGGCTGCTGTGCGGCAGATAGAACATGGCCAGTGCCGCGGCCCCGACGCCTGAAACCACGAATCCGATCGTCACGATCGAGACGAAGCGCCCGCGTGCCTTGCCAGGAAACATCTCGGCGATATAGACCAGCAACACCGATGTGGCCGCCTGGACGCCGATGCCCGTGACGATCCGGGAGGCCAGTATGGTCTCGTAGTCGGGCGCGAATGCCGTCGCCAGCGCGCCCAGCGAGTACAGGACGGTGGTCCATACCAGCACCGAGCGCCGCCCCCATTTGTCGGAAAGCCTTCCTCCGATCAGTGCGCCGATGATCATGCCCACGAAGAACGCGCTGCTGACAAGTCCGATCTGCTCGGTGCTCAGGTTGGTGTGGGCTTTGATCGTTGGGCTGGCGTAGGCAAAGATGGCATTGTCGTAGTACTCCAGCATCAGGTTGGCCGCGAGCAGCGCGGCCCAGATGTAATGGGATGCCATGACCGGCAGGCGGTCCAACCGTGCAAGCAGGTGGGATGCCTTGTCGGGCCTGACGATCGTGTCTGGGCGATTCATGTGCTTGTCTCCATCAGCGTTGTCGCTGTTCTTCTGTTCTTTAGGTCATGCGCGCCTTCTTGCGAGGCTGTGGACCGGGTGGGCCACGGCCAGGGGCCGTGGCTTCATGCCATCAGCCGGCGCCGCAGCCGGCTACCGCGAAGGCGCGGATCTCGATCAGGAACTCGGGGCGGGCCAGCTGGCTTACGCCGACCCCCGTCCACGAGGGATAGCGGTCGGGGATGTATTCATCCTTGACCTTGATGAATTCGTGGATGTCGCCACGCAGGTCGGTGTGGAAGGTCATGATCTCGACTATGTCGGCCATGCCTGCGCCTGCGGCTTCGAGCACGGTTTTCAGGTTCTCGAATGCCTGGCGGGCCTGTGCTTCCATTCCCTGCCCCACCGTGGCGGTGGCCAGGTCGATGCCCACCTGGCCGGACACCCAGATCATGTCGCCGACGCGGGTCGCCGACGAGAAATGAAGCTGGTCGTAGTGCCTTGCCTGGGCGAGCCCGGGGTTGATCATCTGTCGTTTCATGGCGAGTGCTCCGTGCAAGGCGATATCAGGCGATCTGGCGGAAAACAGGCGAGCGGAACGGCTCGCCCTCGTTGAGCCTGGCCATGTCTTCCTTGAAGAGCGGCCCATTGCGGGCATAGCGCGGGTTCGACATCGGCAGGGTGCGGAATGTGGCGTCGTCGCCGAAGAAGCGCAGCACCAGGGTGTGACGCGTCGGACAGCCGGCGTCGACGGCCGCTCCGCCGTGCAGCGAGCGCGGGTGCAGGAAAACGACGTCACCGGGTGTCACTGGCCAGGACAGCACGTCCCAGGCATTGGGGTCTTCGGCGAGTTCCCTGTCGATATGCGGCAGGCGGGGCATGGAGCCGTCGCCATACAGCGGGTCGGTCGGATCGTCGGCATTCGCAAAGCTGGCCCCGTCGTACTGGATGCCGAGATGGGAGCCGCGAACGATCTCCAGCGAATTCTTCTTAGGGATGGACTGGAAGGTGATCCAGGCGTTGCCCCAGTGCCTGCCGGCCCAGGGCAGGTTCGCGGTGTCCTGGTGCCACGGCCCGCGGCCACTCTTGCCGCCTTCCTTGGCGAATACTTCCTCGGCGAAGTACCAGACATGCTCCGAACCCCACAGCTCCTGGAACACCCGCCCGAACGGGAGCGTCATGACCATATCGTCGAGCTTGCCCTTGACGGCCGGATTGGCGTTGTCGATATGGGTCTGCAGGCTGGTTCCGTCCAGCGCCCGGAAGTGGTACGGGCCCGGGTTGGCGAGATTCCACTTGAAGGCTTCGTAGCACTGCGCGACCTGTGCCGGGTCAAGGCAGTTCTCGACAAGGACGGCGCCGTCGTTGCGGAACGCCTCTCGTTGGGATGGGGTGGTGAGCATGTTGAGTCTCCTTCGTTCTGCGGTGATGGACGCTTGCCTGCGCGACGCAACGAACAATAACCCGCAACGCGAATTAAGACAACACGTGTTGTGTTAAATTATGAGGACGCGACGCTGTCCCTGCAGCGGGGAGGCACCTGCGGCGCAGGGTGGCGAAGGCGGGCCATATGTGCCCATCAGCACAGATCGGGAGCCGGCCGGCCTTCCGCCTGGCTTGACGCCCCCGGCATTGGTGTAGCACCATCGTTTGCTAGCAAAACCTGGTCGACCTCGCCATGAACGATCCTCTCAAGCCTTCGTCCACCATCGCCAATGAATGGCAATCACCGCCGGACCGCACCAGCGTGACTGACGACGCGCATGTCGAAGACATCATCCCGCTACCGCCGCCAGAACACCTGATCCGCTTTTTCCCGATCCGGAACACGGCTGTCGAGTCGCTGATCACGCAGACGCGCCAGCGCATCGCGCGTATCCAGCATGGCGAGGACGACCGCTTGCTGGTGATCATGGGACCTTGCTCGATCCACGACCCGCAGGCGGCGCTGGAGTATGCGCGGCTGTTGCTGGCGCAACGGCAGCGCCATGCCGGGACGCTCGAGATCGTGATGCGCGTGTATTTTGAGAAGCCCCGGACCACGGTCGGCTGGAAAGGGCTGATCAATGACCCTTATCTGGACGAGAGCTACCGTATTGACGAGGGCCTGCGCATTGCGCGCAGCCTGCTGGTCGACATCAACCGCCTCGGCCTGCCGGCGGCCGGCGAGCTGCTCGACGTGATCTCGCCGCAGTACATAGGCGACCTGATCTGCTGGGGCGCGATCGGCGCCCGCACCACGGAAAGCCAGGTGCATCGCGAGCTGGCTTCGGGGATTTCAGCGCCGATCGGCTTCAAGAATGGCACCGACGGAAATATCAGGATTGCGATCGACGCGATCCAGGCCGCATCGCGTCCGCACCATTTCCTGGGCGTGCACAAGAACGGCCAGGTCGCGACGGTGCACACCAAGGGCAATCCGGATTGCCACGTCATTCTCCGCGGCGGCAAGGTCCCCAACTACGATGCGGATTCCGTGGCGGCGGCCTGCAGGGAACTACAGGCGGCAGGGCTGGACGACGCGCTGATGGTGGATTTCAGTCACGCCAACAGCAGCAAGCAGCATGAGCGGCAGATCGATGTGGCCAGAGACGTGGCGCAGCAGATCGGCAGCGGCAGCCGGTCTGTCTTCGGGGTCATGGTCGAAAGCAATCTGGTGGCCGGCGCGCAGAAGTTCACCCCGGGGCAGCACAATCCGTCCGCCTTGACATACGGGCAGAGTATTACCGATGCCTGCATCGGCTGGGACGATTCTCTGGCAATGCTGGAAATGCTCGGCGACGCGGTCGAGGAACGCCGCGGACGCAAGCGCAATACGTAGCCTGCAAGCTGCCGGCCCGCAGGCCATCCTTTCGGCCGGCCAGTTAGTCCTCTCGTTGCCTTAGCGCGGCGTACCCGCCTGCGCTTCGGCCACGATCTCCCGGATCGCCTGTTCGAAGGCCTCGACCGGCTGCCCACCCGTTACCAGGTAGCGGTTGTTGAAGATCACCGACGGTACCGACTGGATGCCCATCTGCTGGTACTGGCGCTCTTCGGCGCGCACGTCGTCAGCGTACTGGCCGCTTTCCAGCACGTGGCGCGCTGCGTCCGCATCCAGGCCGACCGACGACGCCGCTTCAAGCAGTACGGCATGGTTGCTCGGATCCTTGCCATCGGTATGGTAGGCGCGCAGCAGCGCCAGCTTCAGCGGGACTTGCTTGCCCTCCAGGCCGGCCCAGTGCAGCAGCCGGTGCGCGTCGAAAGTGTTGTAGACGAACGCGCGCTCGCCGAAGGTGAAACCCACGCCGGCGCCGCGCTCGCGGATCATGGCCTGGGTTTCGGCGATCTGCGCGGGCGTGCGGCCATACTTCTTGCCGAGGTAGTCGACGATGGCCTGGCCTTCGGAGCCCATGTCGGGGTTCAGCTCGAAGGGATGCAGCACGATTCCGGCGTCGACGTTATCGCCCAGCCGCTGCAGCGCCAGCTGGAGCGACGACAGGCCGATGGCGCACCAGGGGCAGGCGATGTCGGAGACGAAGTCGATTCTGAGGGGGTGGGTCATGGCGATTTCCTGGCGGGCTCAAACGGGATGTTGGCCGACAGGGTAGCCTGACTTGCGGATCTTTGCTGAAAGGGTCTTTTTGCTGCCGGCCGGGCCCGCAGGCCCGGCCGACAGCGGCGTGTCAGTCCCAGTGGCGGCCGGGGCCGCGGTGATAGCCGTGGCCGTCATGGCGACGGTGCCATTCGCGCTCGCGCCATTCGCGGCGAGCTTCACGGTATTCTGCGCGGTGATAGCCGGGACGATAGCCGGGACGATAGTCGGCCCGATAGTCGGGGCGATAGTGCACAGGCACCGGGGCTACCACCACCGGGCGCACCGGGGCATAGGCGACGGGAGCAGGGGCATACGCAACGGGCACAGGCGCGTAGACCGGAGCCGGGCGGTACACCGGCGCGGGCTCGGCCACCACGACGGCAGGCGCCCCGATATTGATACCGACGCTGACGCCGGCATGGGCCGCGGCGCTCGCCGCCAGCAATGCACCGCCTGCTACTGCCATTGCCAGGATTCGTTTCATGGCTGCCTCCCAAGGGGCGTTGGACATGGACTCACTGTAGGGGCAGGCCCCGTAATATTGGGCGCTCGAAGTGTTGCAAGTGTGACGCGGTGTAACTCGTCCGCCAGCCCGTCCGCCAACCCGTCCCCCAATCCGTCCACTACCCGCGCCCCTGTATCATGCAGCCTCGCAGTTCTTTGCCCAGTGTTGCCATGCGCCGTACCGTCTCGCCCGCAGCTTCCGCCGTTGCCTTGTCCCTCCTCACAACAATCCTCACAGCAATCCTCGCCGCAATGCCCGCGGTGGCGCGTGCCGAGCCTGACCTGCAGGCCGGCAAGGCACTGTTTGCCACGCGCTGCGCGTCGTGCCACTACGTCGGCCGCAATGCGCGTGGCGCGTTCGGCCCGCAGTTGAACGGCATCTTCGGGCGCCAGGCGGGCACCACGACGGATTTCCAGTACTCGGAAGCGATGCGCGCATCCAGGGTGGTGTGGTCGCACGAGACGTTGAGCGCTTTCCTGCGTTCCCCGGCCAAGGTCATACCGGGCACCAGGATGCGGTTCTGGGGCATGAGCAACGACAAGCAGATCGAAGACCTGCTCCGCTACCTGCAGACCTTCCGCTAAGACGTTCGCTTGTCATGCGTTCGCTTATTCCTGTTCGGCGGGGAAATGCGGCCCTGGCCCCTCTCCGGCCAGCGCATCGTGCGGATTGCGCAGCGGGCATGCCTTCAGCGACAAACAGCCGCACCCAATGCAGCCATCGAGCTGGTCGCGCAGCAGGGTCAGCGTGCGGATGCGTTCATCCAGGTCATCGCGCCAACTGGCCGACAGCCGTCGCCAGTCCGCCACCGTAGGCGCGCGTCCGTCGGGCAGTTTCTGCATCGCCGCCGCGATCACCGCCAGCGGCAGCCCCATGCGCTGCGCCACGCGGATCACCGCCAGCCGCCGCAGCACGGCGCGCGCATAGCGGCGCTGGTTGCCGCCGCTGCGGGTGCTGGCGATCAACCCGCGCGATTCATAGAAATGCAGCGCCGATACCGCGATGCCGGTGCGTTCGGCCACCTGGCCGACCGAGAGCAGTTCTTCGGCAGGTCCTGGCCGGCGCCGGCGCGGCGCATCGGCCGTGGTCGGCGCGGCGGAAACAGGTCTGGACGTCTTGGACATGGCTGGGAGCGGGTGGCGGTGAGTGGCTGTGGGTAGCAGCAGGCGGCGGAAATGCCCATGCTATCACCATGGCCGCGCTTGACCTTAACCTAACTTGAGGTTTGATACTTGCGGCTCCATTGTTCGCCTTTGCTCAACACAGAGTTGATGACCATGCTGACGCTTGCCCGCCCCAATGCTTCGCTGAACCTGATCAATCCCCCCGCGCTGTACGACCCGCGTCCCAACGGTTATTCGCACGTGGCTGTGGTGGAAGGGCCCGCACGCATCGTCTACGTGGCCGGACAGGGCGGCGAGGATGCCGCCGGCTGCCTGGCAGCGGATTTCCCGCGGCAGGTGGCGCGAGCCATGCAGAACCTGCGCATTGCGCTGCAGGCGGCAGGCGCGGACGTGGGCGATGTCGCGAAGCTGACCGTGCTGGTGGTCGACCACTCGCACGACCGCTTGCGCACCTTCGGCGCCGCGTTGCGTGAGATGTGGGGCGACCGGCCGGCGCCGGCCTGCACGCTGATCCCCGTGCCGCGGCTGGCGCTCGACAACATGCTGTTCGAGATCGAAGCCACCGCGGTGCTGCCCGGCTGAGCCGCGCGGGCAACTGCCGCGTGCGTTACTGCTGCGCGCGCGGCGCCGCGCTGAAGGTCTTGTTGACGATCTTCCACGTGCCGTCGATCTGCAGCAGCGTCATGAAGTCGGTAAAGACCACGTCCGGATGCTCCAGCACGACCTTGGCCACGCCGGCATTGCCGACCACGTCGAACTGGGTGATAGCGCGCTGGCGTTGCGCTTCGTCGGCCGCCGGATGGCCGGGGCAGCGCGCGGCGATAAAGTCTTCCACCGTCAGCGAATGCAGCTTGCCGTCGCGGAACGAGACGATGCGGGCGTCGGCATGGAAGGCGCGGCGCATCACCTCGGGGTTGCCGGTGGCGTGGCCCTGCAGGTAGTCCTCGATCGGGGCCAGCGCGGCGGTGTGGCGGGAAGTCATCCCGGTTGCACTGTAGGTCATGGTCTCCTCCAAAACTGGGGCGGCGCGGAAAGCACCCGGCCGCTAAGTTGAAAACTTTGATTGTATTCCAGTTTTGTATGCAAAAAGCAACCAACCATCGACGTCCTGTTCCCGATCCAGCACGGCGTCCTGTACTACCCGGGCTTCGACGTGTTGCCGCCGTACGTGGTGTACCGGACCAGCCGGGTCGACGACGGGCGCTTCGCCGCGATCCGCGAAGACGTGGCGCCCGGTCTGGCAGGGTTTGCCGCGCACGTCGCATGAGCCGAGCGCGGTAACGGCAGGTGGGCAGCCAGGCGGCTGCCGCCGTCATTCCGCGCGGATATCCGCGCGCGCGGCCACCGCGCGCATCTCCGGCAGCTCCTTCTCGACTCGCGCCCGCACTGCGGCACCGTTGCCGTAGGCCGGCGTCAGCGCCAGTTCGACCATGCGCGCGCGCGTGGCCGGCGCATTGGCGACGTCGGCCAGCGCCTTCTCCAGCTTCTGCTGCACCGGCGCAGGCAGTCCCGCCGGCGCCAGCAGTGCGAACCACGTGCCCATCTGGAAGCCGGGATAGCCGCTTTCCGCCACCGTCGGCACTTGCGGCAGCGCCGGCAGCCGCTGCGGCGACAGCACCGCCACCGGCCGGATCTTGCCGCCCTTGATCAGCGGCAGGCTGGCCACCACGGTATCGACTGCCACCTGCACCTGTCCGCCGGCGAGCGCGGTCAGGCTCGGCGCGCTGCCGTTGAAGGGCACGTGGACCATGCGGATGCCGGTGGCTGACTTGAGCATCTCGCCACCGAAATGCACCGACGAACCCGTGCCGAACGAACCATAGGAGAACTTGTCGGGATGGGCCTTCGCCTGCGTCACCAGGTCCTTGACCGAGCCGACTTGCGCGTCGGGATTGGCGACCAGCACCAGGCTCATGTCGGCGACCAGGCCCAGCGGCGTGAAGCTCTTGATCGGGTCGTAGCCCAGGTGCTGCCGGATCGCTGGGTTCAGCGTCAGCGTGGTGCTGGCCGCCAGCAGCAGGGTGTAGCCATCGGGCGCGGCCTTGGCGACCTGGGTGGCGCCGACCACCGTGCTGGCGCCGGGCTTGTTCTCGACCACCACCGGCTGGCCCAGCTTTTCGCCCAGGCCGACGGCGAGCAGGCGGCCCAGGAGGTCGGTGGCGCCGCCGGCGGCGAACGGCACCACCAGCCGCAACGGGCGCTCGGGCCAGGCCGACGCCTGCGCCATGGCAGGCGCCGTGGCCATCGCCGCGCTGAATGCGGCACAGGCGAGGAACAGCTTCGGGGGCATTGCGGTCATCGGAATCACTCCTGCCGGCAGTTGTAGGAAAGCGAAGCGTGGGCGTCAGCCCGACTCGGATCGGGCCGCGCGGTGTTGTTGTGGTGTCCGTGTGTTGCCGTATCAGGCGGCCTGGTCCAGCCAGGGGCTGCGCACGCGCGAGAAGCCGCCCGCCTGGTCGTAGGCATGGCCCAGTTGCAGCACCGCCGCGTCGGCCTGCGCCGGCCCGATGATCTGGATGCCCGCGGGCAGCCCCTGCAGCCCCTGCGGGCCAAAACCGGCGGGCGCGGCCAGCGCCGGCAGCCCGGCCATGGTGGCCGGCACCACGACCTGCATCCAGCGGTGATAGGTGTCCATGTCGCGGCCGCCGACGGTGCGCGGCCAGTCCCATTCGGCGTCGAACGGGAACACCTGCGCGGCCGGCAGCACGAGATAGTCGAAGCGCTCGAACAGCGAGCGCAGCGCCTGGTACCACGCGCTGCGCTCGCACAGGGCTTCATAGACGCGCGTGCCGGGCAGCGCCAGGCCGCGCTCGATTTCCCAGGCTGCCTCGGGCTTGAGCAATGCGCGCGTGGCCGGATCGCGGTACAGCGCGGCGTTGGCGCCTGCCACCGAGAAGCTGCGCAGGTCGATCCAGGCATGCCACAGGCGCTCCAGCTCGAAATCCGGCAGTGCGGCGTCGACGTCGCAGCCGAGCGCACGGAAGTGGTCCAGCGCTTGCTCGCAGGTGTCGAGCACACCGGGTTCGGTCGGCAAGTGGCCGCCCAGGTCGCCAAGCCAGCCCACGCGCACACCTTTCCAGTCGCGCGGGGGTGGCAGCGTGAAGGCGCCGGGCGCTTCGGTGCGGCGCGTCAGCGGCATGCGCGCATCGAAGCCGGCCTGCACCGACAGCAGCAGCGCCAGGTCGGGCACGTTGCGCGCCATCGGCCCGGCCACGCTGAACTGCTGGAAGAAAACCTCGTCGGCGGGCCCGTGCGGCACGCAGCCGACCGAGGTGCGCAGGCCGTACACCTGGTTGAACGCCGCGGGCGTGCGCAGCGAGCCCATCATGTCCGATCCATCCGCCACGGGCAGCATGTGCAGCGCCACCGCCACCGCGGCGCCGCCGGAGCTGCCGCCAGCCGAGCGCGCCGGATCGAACGCGTTGCGGGTGGTGCCGTAGACGGGGTTGTAGGTATGGCCGCCCAGGCCGAACTCGGGCGAGTTGGTGCGGCCGATAAAGACCGAGCCCGCGGCGCGCATGCGCTCGAAGATCGCGGCATCGCTCTGGGTGACCTGTCCGGCAAAAATCGGCGAGCCCTTGGTGGTGACCATGCCCGCCGCCGGGCTGATGTCCTTGGGCGCTTGCGGAAAGCCGTGCAGAAGGCCGCGGCTGTCGCCACGCGCCAGTTCGGCGTCGAGCGCTTGCGCCTGGGCGCGCACCGCATCGCGGTCGATCGGCGCGACGATGGC
Source organism: Cupriavidus sp. NPDC089707 (assembly GCF_044748965.1). Classification (NCBI taxonomy): domain Bacteria; kingdom Pseudomonadati; phylum Pseudomonadota; class Betaproteobacteria; order Burkholderiales; family Burkholderiaceae; genus Cupriavidus; species Cupriavidus sp. NPDC089707. The sequence continues at coordinate 144,826 of NZ_JBIVHB010000006.1, read as the reverse complement.
GTTGACGCGCGGGTTGTGGCGGTCGACCTGGCCGAGGAAGGCCTCCAGCACCTCCACGCAAGAGACCTCGCGGGCATGGATGGCGCGCGACAGGGCGACGGCATCGAGTTCGGTGATCGGGTCGGTGTGAGGCGCGGTGGATGGCGCGGTGGAAAGCGTATTCGCCATGGGTTCTCCCGGGTGTCTCCTGTGGTGTCGGGAAAAAGCATACGGGCCCGGTGGCGTTTCCCGCAATCGATGATTTTTTCAAATATCCTTGCGTAAAACGCAAAGCAGCGCATCGCTGCACCGCCGCAATCCAGGGAGCCGCCCCCCATGCTGTCGCACCGCCTGCAGGACACTTCGCTGCGCTACTTCCTGGAGGTGGTGCGCAGCGGCTCGCTGACCGAGGCGGCGCAGCGCCTGAGCGTGACCGTGTCGGCGGTCAGCCGGCAGGTCGCGGCACTGGAGGCGCTGCTGGGCGTGCCGCTGTTCGACCGGCGCCCGCGCGGCATGGTCGCAAGCGCAGCCGGCGAACTGCTCGCCGCCTATGCGCTGCGCGGCGCCCTGGAAGCGGACCGCGTCGTGGCAGAGATCGCCGCGCTGCAGGGCCTGCGCCGTGGCCGCGTGCGCGTTGCCAGTTCCGCGGGGTTTGCCATCGAGTTCCTGCCACGCATCATCGCCGAGTTCCGCCAGCGCTATCCGGGGCTGCATTTCCACGTGCGCGTGGCGGCGCCAGCGGAAGTGACCGGCATCGTGCTGCATGGCGACGCGGACATCGGCATCACCTACAGCCGCGCGGCCGAGCAAGGCATCCGCATCGAGCATCGCCAGCCCGCGCCGGTCATCGCCATCATGCGGCCGGACCACCCGCTGGCGCGCTTTCGCAGTATCACGCTGGCGCAGATGCAGGCATACCCGCTGGCGCTGCCGGAAGGCGACAACACCGTGCGCCAGCTGTTCGACATTGCCTGCAGCGAGCGCGGCATCGTGTTCGAGCCGGTGCTGCTGACCAACCACTTCGAGACGCTGACCAGCTTCGTGCTGCACGGCGGCGGGCTGTCGATCTCGGGCGCGGTGACGGTGGGCGATCGCCTGCGGCGCGGCGAACTGCATGCCGCCGCCATCCGCGAGCGCGGCATGCGCAGCCGCGCGGTCGAACTGCAGACGCTGGCGGGGCGAACCTTGCCCGAGGGCGTGCGCGCCTTCCTGGGCTTCGCCCGGGAGCGCCTGGCGGCGGAGATGGGCGCGGGGAGCTGAATCCGGCGCTCACCTATGCCGGTCGCTTGCGCCGGACGGCGGGCCGGTTCAGCACGACCCACGCCGGGGCATGGTCGCTGGGATGATCCTCGCCGCGGACCCAGGTGTCGACGCCCGCGTCGCGCAGGCGCGGGGCCAGGTCGGCGCTCAGCAGCAGGTGGTCGATGCGCAGCCCGGAGTTGGTCTGCCAGTGCTGGCGGAAGTAGTCCCAGAAGGTGTAGATGCGTTCCTCGCCATAGTGCGTGCGCAACGCGTCGGTCCAGCCTTGCGCCAGCAGGCGTGCATAGGCATCACGGCTTTCCGGCTGCAGCAGCGCATCCTTGCGCCACGAGCGCGGGTTGTAGATGTCTTCGTCCGTGGGGACCACGTTGTAGTCGCCCGCCAGCACCACCGGGTGGCCGCTGTCGAACAGCGTCTGCGCATGTTCGATCAGCCGCGCGAACCAGGCCAGCTTGTAGTCGAACTTGGGCCCGGGCTGCGGATTGCCGTTGGGCAGGTACAGGCAGCCGACCAGGATCCCGTGCACGGCTGCCTCCAGGTAGCGGCTGTGGCTGTCGTCGGGATCGCCGGGCAGGCCACGGCGCACTTCCGCCGGCTCGGCGCCGCGCGCCAGGATGGCAACGCCGTTCCATGACTTCTGGCCGTGCCAGATGGCGCCGTAGCCCGCTTCGCGCAGTTCGCGCGCGGGAAAGCTCTCGTCGGCGGTCTTCAGTTCCTGCAGGCAGGCCACGTCGGGCGCCTCGCGCTCCAGCCAGTGGCGCAGCGCGCCGATCCGGCTGCGGATGCCGTTGATGTTGAACGTGGCGATCTTGATGGCGGGCATGGGTACCTTGCGCGTCGGCAACGAGCCCCGGCCGGCACAAGTGCCGGCCGGGGCATCCGCTGGGCGCACCGGCGCTATGCCAGTGCGCTGCGGCAGCAATTTATGCGCGCCACGTGCTGCCGGTCGGCTCGGAGGTGCCGGTGCTGCCCGAGCTGCCGGCGCTGCTGCTGTAGCCTTCGCGGCGCACCCGGATGTCGTTGTTGACTTCCTTCACGCCGTAGGTGCCGTCGGCCAGGTCCTCGATGTAGTACTTCTGGCCGCGCTCGCGCACCGTGCCAGTCAGCGACACCACGCCATTGCTCACGTCGACGCTGACATCGCTCACGTCGACGCCGCGCGCATAGCTGAGCCGCTCGCAGATCTGGTCGCGGATGCGGTCGTCGCTGCGCTGGTAGCCGCGCGGGCCAGCCTTGCGCTCGTGCTCGCGCTGGTCGGTGCCGAACAGGTCGCCGACCGCTTCGCCGATGCGGCGGCCAAGGTTGTAGAGCACGCCGTGGTCTTCGCGGTCGTCGTCGCGATAGTCTTCCCGGTCATCGGATTCCCAGCCGCGCTGGCGTGCCGCCTCGCGGCTGTAGCGCTGGCCGTACCGCTGCTCATCCTCGCGCTCGTCGCGGTCCTCGGTCCAGTAGCGGGTGTCGCTGCGCAGGTCGCGGAAATAACTGTCGCGGTTGCGCTCGCGGGCCGACTCATACGGGTCGCGGGCGCGTTCGGCGCTTTCGCGCCACTGGCCTTCGGCGTAGTCGTCATCGCGCTGCCACGCTTGCGGATCGCGCCATTCGCTGGCGCGTTCCCAGCCATAGCCACCGTTCAGGCCGTAGCGCAGGCTGCTGCCGGCATGGCGGCGATAGCGCTGTTCGTCCTGGTCGCGCTGACCGCGCTGGCTGCGCTCATCGCGCTCATACCGGCTCCCTTCATAGCCCTGGTAGCCCTGAGAACCCTGGTACCCCTGCTGGCCTCCTTCATAGGTCTGGCTACCGCGGGAGCGCTGCTGGCCGCGGCTGCTGTCATCGCTGCCGTAACCGCCGCGATAACCGCCGCGATAACCGCTGCGGTAATCCCCGCGGCTGCCGTACTGGCCTTGCGTCGGCCGCCCCGGATACCGGCCGGCGCCGTACTCGTCACTGTAGCCGCCGGCCTGGCGCGCCGGGCCGCCGTAGCTGGTCTGGCCCGGCGTCAGCTGCTGGCGACGGCGCTGCATTTGCCAGGGGTCGCGTTCGGATTCCGGTTGCCAGTCGTCGTCGTCCCACGCCTGGCGGCGTTGGCGTTCGTCGTAGTAGTAACTCATGCTGGTTTCCTGATATGTGAATGGCGCCATACGCGGACGGGCATAAAGGTGCCCGCGGTCCGCTGGCGGGTAATCAGGAACGGCAAGATTCGTACCGTGCGGCAGGCGCCCACCTGCGGCGCAGGTGGCGCCGCAGGCCGTGCAAGCCTTGCAGACCTTGTAAGGGATGCAGGGTACGAGATCGGAAAAAATGTCGCGATGTCCACAACAGCGCGGCGGGTGGGCTAGCGGACGAAAGGCAGCGCCAGCCACTCGGAGGTGAGTGCGACGGGCGCGGCTTCAACGTCAGCGCCAAGCGTGACGGCGCGGGCTGCGCAATATGCGAACTGCCGCTGGCGCACCCGGCGGGGAAGAGAAGGACGGCGAGTAAGGGGAGTGGCTGGCACCCGCAGCAACGCGCACAGCAACTGCGCGAGGGCTCCGGCGGCATCCCGTCGATTCGCGTGCAAGCGCGATTTTCCTGCCCCCTGCGCGTGCATTTTGCCCCGCTGCAGGGCATTTCCTGCCCCCCGTTTGCGCATCGTCAAAACGATCAGAATTCGTGCTTCAGGCCTGGAAAACGCAGCCGATAGCCGGGGGGAAAGCCAACCCCTTGCCAGTCCTTTCTTGCCAGTCCAGCCGAGCCGATGACAGCCTTTTTCCGCCCCGCCGAGCGCCTGATGGCGCGCCTTGACATCAACCAGAAACTGATCCTGATCGCAGTGCTGTTCCTCGTGCCGCTGTGCGGCGCGATGTACGTCGTGCTGCATGGCTCGGCGCAGTCGATCCGCGCCACCGACAGCGAACGGCGCGGTCTGGTCATCGTCGGCCACGCGCTTGACTTCATGCGCGAGACGCAGGTCCGGCGCGGTGCCGCGAATACCGTGCTGGCCGGCAACGCCAGCTTCCGGCCGACCTTCGACGCGGCCGACGGCAAGGGCGCGGCCAACCTCGCCGAACTGCTGCGCGCCACCACCGACAATCCCGGATTTGCGCTTGAGCCAGCGGCGCGCAAGCTGGAGCAGGACTGGCAGCACATCCGCGGCCTCGGCCTGAACACCACGCCCGGGCCGCTGTTCGAGCGTCACAGCGCGCTGGTCAAGCAGACGCAGCTGTTCATCAGCGACGTGGCTGACCGCTCCGAGCTTGCGCTCGACGGCGAAGCCGGCACGTACTACCTGATCAGCCTGATGGTCGGCCCGATGCCGCGCCTGGCTGAGCACAGCGCGCTGGCCCGCGGGCGCGGCGCCGGCATCATTGCGCAGGGCGGCTATGCCGATGCCGCGCAGCAGGCCGACTTGGGCGCGCTCGCCGAGCAGATCCAGGAGGGACTGGAGGCCATCCGGCGCGATGTCGCGCGCGCGCGCAAGCATGCGCCGGCATACCAGCCACAGCTCGACGCGGCCATGCGGCAGCTGGCGGCGATGGACAACTTCTACCGCACGCTCAGGGTGCGCATGCTTGGTGCGAGCGGCATCAGCATCGATGCCAAGACCTATTTCGACGAGGCGACCGCGGCGATCAATGGCGTGCTGGCCGCGAACAAGGAATTTTCAGCGATCACCGGCGCCATGCTGGCGCAGCGCATCGCCGCGCAGCAGCGCCAGTTCGCGCTGCTGGCGGCGCTGGGCGTGGTCACGCTGGCCCTTGCCTTCTATTTGTTCAGCGGCTTCAGCCGCGGCATGCGCAGCGACGTGCGCGCCGTGGGGGACATGCTTGGCCGCATCAACGCCGGTGACCTGAGCCTGCGCATGGCGGTGCACGGGCGCGATGAGTTTAGCGAGGTCAAGCGCCACCTGCTGTCGCTGGTGGACAGCTGGCGCGGGCTGATTGGCGATACCAAGGCCGGCGCGCACAACGTGCTGGTTGCCGCCGGCGAGATCGCGCAGGGCAATATCGACCTGTCGCAGCGCACCGAGGAACAGGCCTCGTCGCTGGAGCAGACCGCGGCCAGCATGGAGCAACTCACCGCCACCGTGCAGCAGAACGCCGGCAGTGCAGGGCAGGCCAGCGAACTGGCGCGCGCGGCGTCGGACATCGCGCTGGCCGGCGGCGCCGCGGTGGGCCGCATGCAGCAGACCATGCAGGACATCGAAGCGGATTCGCGCCGCATCGTCGACATCACCGCGGTGATCGATGCCATCGCCTTCCAGACCAATATCCTGGCGCTGAACGCAGCGGTGGAAGCCGCCCGCGCGGGCGAGGCCGGGCGCGGCTTCGCCGTGGTGGCGGCCGAGGTGCGCGGGCTGGCGCAGCGCGCCGGCAATTCGGCCAAGGAAATCGGCACGCTGATCTCGCAGTCGGCGCAGCGCGTGGCATCCGGCACGTCGCTGGCGGTGGATGCTGCCGCCAGCATGGACAGCACGGTGGCCGCGATCCGGCGCGTGACGGCGATGATGGACGAGATCAGTCATGCCTCGCGCGAGCAGAGCAGCGGCATTGCGCAGGTCAACCAGGCGGTGGCGCAGATGGATCAGGCCACGCAGCAGAACGCCGCGCTGGTGGAGGAGGCGGCCGCCGCGGCGCAGTCGCTGCAGGCGCAGGCGCAGCAGATGCAGCACGCGATGGCGGTGTTCCGCACCGAGGCGCAGGCGGCCTGATTCCGGTGGCGCGGGGTTAGCGCCGGATTAGCGCCGGATTAGCGCCGGATTAGCGCCGGATTAGCGCCGCACCAGCCAGATCACGACCGAGACCACCACCGACACCAGGATGCAGGTCGTGATCGGCAGGTAGAAGCTGAAGCCGTCGCGGACGATATGGATGTCGCCGGGCAGGCGGCCAATGCGATCGAACGGCAGCTTCGACAGCCAGGGCCAGGCGGCGCCGGCGGCCAGCAGCACGGCGCCCAGGATGAGGAGCAGGCGTTGCATGGGATGGGGGACGGTCTCAAGCTTTCATTCCGTGGCATGCGGATGTCGCATGCCATCTTGAGGCATTTGACCGGCGCTTGACGCATGGATTCCGGCCTGCTGCGAGCGCCAGCCGATCAGGGCGCTGAGATTTCCAGAGATTCCCGGAATGTAAATTGAGCGATGGCGCTTTTTCTATGAAATTTTCTTATTCATCTCCGTGCGAAGGATTGATAATTTCACAAGCTCGATAAGTTGTGGATGAAAATAGCTAGTAATGACATTAAATGGCGTGGAATGGCCTGAAAATAGAGAAATTATAGTGAATCCGGCTTCCGGTGGCACGCCTTTTTTGCCGGGTTAACGCTAATTCTTGGCCCCGATGCCCGTTGCCTAAGATTCGTTCAGCTAGAGAACGTGAGTTCGCTATTAGAACAAGATCGTAGCGCCACGCTTGCAGGGTGGACCGCGCGATTTTCAAGGCAGACGGAGACAACAGTGCCCCAATCCCTCCAAACCAAGGCTGGCGTCGCGGACGTCCAGGCCCTGATCGACGGACAGCGATTCACTGGTTACCAGTGGCTCGTTCTTGTGCTTTGCTTCCTGGTGGTTGCCGTCGACGGCTTCGATACCGCCGCCATCGGGTATATCGCGCCGGCGCTGGTGCAGGACTGGGGGATCGAGAAATCGGCCCTTGGGCCCGTCATGAGCGCGGCCCTGTTCGGGCTCGCCTTCGGCGCGATCTTTGCCGGCCCGCTGGCTGACCGCATCGGCCGCAAGAAGGTGCTGGTGCTGTCGGTCTTCTTCTTTGGTGCCTGCAGCCTGGCCACGGCCTTTGCGCCCACGCTGGGCTGGCTGACGGTGCTGCGCTTCCTGACCGGCCTGGGCCTGGGTGCCGCCATGCCCAATGCCGTGACGCTGACCGCCGAGTTCGCGCCGCAACGCCGCCGGGCCGTGCTGGTGAACACCATGTTCTGCGGCTTTCCGCTCGGCTCCGCAGCCGGCGGCTTTGTCGCCGCCGCGATGATCCCGCACTTCGGCTGGCACAGCGTGCTGCTGCTTGGCGGCATCGTGCCACTTGCGCTCGCGCTGCTGCTGGTGGTGCTGCTGCCGGAGTCGGTGCGCTACATGGTGGTGCGCAACTATCCGGCTGACCAGATCCGCCAGCTGTTGCGGCGCGTGACCGGCGTAGACGTGGGTGGGGCGAACGCCTTCATCATCGGCGAGCAGGCGCCCGCGGCCCACTCCGCCATCGGCACCGTGCTGGCGCCCGGCTATCGCCTGGGTTCGGCGATGCTGTGGTGCACCTACTTCATGGGCCTGGTCATCTTCTACCTGCTCACGAGCTGGATGCCCACGCTGATGAAGGACGCCGGCTTCTCGATCCAGCAAGCGTCATTCCTGACGGCGCTGTTCCCGCTCGGCGGCGGCATCGGCACCATCGCGGCCGGCTGGTTCATGGACCGCTTCAATCCGAACAAGGTGATTGCCATCACCTACGCAGCCACCGGCGTGCTGATCTACGCCGTGGGGCACGGGACCGGCAGCCAGGTGCTGCTTGGCGTGCTGATCTTCCTGGCCGGCACCGCCATGAACGGCGCGCAGTCGTCGATGCCTTCGCTGGCCGCGGCGTTCTACCCGACGCAGGGCCGTGCCACCGGGGTGGCGTGGATGCTTGGCATCGGCCGCTTCGGCGGCATCACCGGGGCGTTGCTCGGTGCCGAACTGCTGCGCCTGCATCTTGGCTTCGATACCATTTTTACGCTGCTCGCCGTGCCGGCATTCCTGGCCGCCGGGGCGCTGGTGGTCAAGCATTTGAGCGGCAGTCGCGCGCCGGCGGGTGCCGACACCGCCGGCAGCGCAGGCGTGGCAGCTCACTGAGCGCCAACCTAAGCGGCAACCGGCCGGGCCGCGGCGCGGATGCAGTCCGCCAGCGCTTCGGCCATCGGGCTGAGCGTGCGGTCGCCGTGCCGCAGCAGGCCGATTGGTTCCTCCGTGCCCTGCGTATCGAGCGGCAGGAGGATCAGCTCATCCTCGGACACCGCGCGCTGCGCGGCGGACAGCGGCGCAGCCCATACACAGTCGCTGTTGCGGGCCAGCAGCCGTCCGAGGTAGGCATCCGACGTCTCCACGCATCCGCCCGGCAGGGGCAGGCCGTGGCGGGCGAGCAGGCTTTCGGTGTTGTGGCGGGGGATCGAGCCCGCGGCGGGGATCACCAGCGGCCAGGCCAGCACGTCAAGCAAGGTCGGCCGCCGCGATACGGCAATGGCGGCAAGAGGATGCCCGGGACGCACCGCCAGTGCCAGCGAGTCCGGGCCCAGCGATTCGAACCACAGGCTTTCCATGGCAACCGGGTCATCCATCCGGCCAATGACGAGATCCAGCACATCGGCCTTGAGCTGGTCGATCAGGCTGCGGTTCATGCCGGTCTGGACGGCAAGCCCGACCTCGGGATGTGCGGCACGGAAGCGCAGCAAGGCATCGGTCAGCACCGCCGGCACGACGCTGGGCAGCGCGCCCAGCCGGATGCGCTCCTGTGGCTGCGCCTGCTCGCCGGCCATGCTGTCGGCCGCCGCATCGATATCCGCAAGGATGCGCAGGGCGTGGCGCAGGAAGCGCGTGCCGGCGGTGGTCAGTTCCGTGCCCGCGCGCTGGCGCACCAGCAGGCGTGTGCCGGTCAGTTCCTCCAGCTCGCTCAGGGTCTTGGACACGGCTGGCTGCGTCAGCCCCAGGCGATCGGCGGCGCGGCCCAGGTGCTGGGTCTGCGACACCGCCACGAAGCAATAGAGATGCCGCAGCCGCACGCGGTTGCGGAAGATTTCGAGCGCGGGCGGGGCGGGGGTTTTCATGCTGAAAAGTTATCGAAATTCTCATAAATCTCAATTTACATGACTTTATGTGTTGCTTAAAGTCAATACCATTCCAACGACAAGGAGACTGCGCAATGAACCGCCTTGCCCAGTATCGCCGTCCCTACTGGGACACCCAGCCCGAATACCGCTTCGATCCCTACGCTTCCACGCAGAAGCGCTCGCCGGGCCAGCCGCTGATTGCGTTGCCGCAGTCGTTGTCCGAAGTGACCGGCCCCACCTTCGGCGCCGAGCTCGTCCGCGAAGGCGATAACGACCTCACCGTCGGCAACGGCGGCGAGCCCATCGGCGAGCGCATCCTTGTGACGGGCCGTGTGCTGGACGAGAATGGCCGGCCGGTGCCGAACGCGCTGATCGAGGTGTGGCAGGCCAACGCGGCCGGCCGCTACGTGCACAAGCGTGACCAGCATGACGCGCCGCTGGATCCGCATTTCTCCGGCGAGGGCCGCACCGTCACCGACGCCAACGGGCACTACCGGTTCAAGACCATCAAGCCCGGCGCCTATCCCTGGCGCAACCACCACAATGCCTGGCGGCCGCAGCATATCCACTTCTCGCTGTTCGGCAATGCCTACGCCACGCGGCTGGTGACGCAGATGTATTTCCCCGGCGATCCGCTGCTGCCGTTCGACCCGATCTTCAACTGCGTGCCGGACGAGAAGGCGCGCGACCGGCTCATCGCCAGCCTCGACTGGGAGACCACCCAGCCCGAATACGCGCTCGGCTACCGTTTCGATATCGTGCTGCGTGGCCGCGATGCCACGCCGATGGAGTAAGACCATGCTTTATGCCACCGCATCCCAGACCGTCGGTCCTTACCTCCATATCGGCCTGAGCGGGCTGAACTGCGCCGACCTGACCGCCAGCGCACCGGCACTGGCCGGCCAGCGCATCGTGATCGAAGGCCGCGTGACCGACGGCAACGGCGAGCCCGTGCCGGACGGCATGGTCGAGATCTGGCAGGCCAATCCCGCCGGCCGCTACCGCCACGCCGAAGACACGCGCGAGCTGCCGCTGGTGCCCGGCTTTACCGGTTTCGGCCGCGTGCCGACCGAGGCTGACGGGTCGTTCCGTTTCGTCACCGTCAAGCCGGGCACCGTGCCCGGTGCCGACGGCCTGCCGCAGGCGCCGCACATCATGGTGTCGGTGTTCATGCGCGGGTTGGTCAAGCACGTCGCCACGCGCATGTACTTCCCGGACGAGGCCGCGGCCAATGAGGCCGATCCGGTGCTGGCGCTGGTGCCGGCCGAGCGGCGCGGCACGCTGGTTGGCAACGATGCCGGCAACGGCACGCTGCGCTGGGATATCGTGCTGCAAGGCCCGGGCGAGACGGTGTTCTTCAATATCTGACACGCTGCGCCGGCGGCCGGGGAAGCACCTGGGCCGCCGGCGACAGACGCATAATCAGGTGGTCGTCATCGTCACGACCCCTACCGATCGCCCCCATGCCAACCGTCACGCCAACCGTCACGCGCCTAACCGACCCCATGTTCGGCAGCCCCGCTGTGCTGGACATCTTCTCCGACGCCGGCACCGTGGAACGCATGCTCGCCGTTGAGGCCGCGCTCGCGCGCGCCGAAGCGCAATGCGGCGTGATTCCGGCCGCCGCCGCGACAGTCATCACCGAAGTCTGCCGCGACGTCGGCGCCATCGACCGCGATGCACTGGCACAGGCCGCGGTCGCAGCCGGCAATCTTGCCATTCCCTTCGTCAAGCAACTGACCGCCGCCGTGGCTGCGCGCGATGCCGAGGCGGCGCGCTTCGTGCACTGGGGCGCCACCAGCCAGGACATCATCGATACCGCGCTGGTACTCCAGCTCGGCGACGCGCTGCGCGTGCTCGATACCGACCTGGTCCGCCTGGGCGAAGCCAGCGCCGCGCTGGCTACCGCGCATCGCGCCACGCCGATGGTGGCGCGCACCTGGCTGCAGCATGCACTGCCGACCACCTTTGGCTGCAAGGCCGCCGGCTGGCTCGACGCGCTGCGTCGCGACCTCGCCCGCCTTGATGCAGCGCGCGCGCAGGCCCGCGCGCTGCAGTTCGGCGGCGCCGCGGGCACGCTTGCCGGTCTCGGCGATGCCGCGCCCGGCGTGGTTGCCGCACTGGCTCGCGAGCTGGGCCTGGTCGCACCCGTGCTGCCGTGGCATGCGCATCGTGACCGCATGGTCGAGGTTGCCACCACGCTCGGCATGCTGACCGGCACGCTCGGCAAGATGGCTCGCGACATCTCGCTGCTGATGCAGACCGAGGTGGCGGAAGTGGCCGAGCCCACCGGGCCCGGCCGCGGCGGTTCCAGCACCATGCCGCACAAGCGCAATCCGGTCGGCTGCGCGGCGGTGCTCACGGCATCGGTGCGCGTGCCGCCGCTGGTGGCCACCATGCTGTCAGGCATGGTGCAGGAACATGAGCGCGCGCTTGGCGGCTGGCAGGCGGAATGGGACACGCTGCCGCAGATCGTCACGCTGGCCGCTGGCGCGTTGCGCCAGATGGGCGAGGTGGTGGCAGGGCTGCAGGTCGATGCGGCGCGCATGCGTGCCAACCTCGATCTCACGCACGGGCTGATCCTCGGCGAGGCTGCGATGCTGGCGCTGGGTGCTCGCATCGGCCGCTTGCCGGCGCACAAGCTGGTGGAAAGCGCCTCGCGGCGCGCGGTGGATCGGGGCACGAGCCTGCGCGACGCGTTGGCGGCACTGCTGCGCGAAGATCCCGCGCATGCCGGACTGCTGGATGCGGCTGCGCTGGACCGGCTGGCCGATCCGGCTAACTATGCGGGGCAGTCGGTGCAGTTCGCCGATGCTGCGGTGGCGGCGTGGCGGGAAGCGGTGGCGAGGCATTGATGTGCGATCCGCACGACCGCCTGCTGTGTCGGCTTCTCCCGAGGCTGACTGCTGGCTTGCTGGCTTGCCGAGTATTGGCAGGGCGGTACGTCGTGGTAGCGCCGGCCCTCTCCCCCGCCCCTCTCCCGCGCGCGGGAGAGGGGAGCAAACCGGCCGGTATGCGGAGGTCATCGAGTTGGCCCTCACCCGTCGTGAACGCTCCCCTCTCCCGCTTGCGGGAGAGGGGTAGGGGAGAGGGCAGGCGCCTGCCAAGCCCGTCGCGCGCCAATTTCACCAATAACCAATATCCAGGGAGACCCCCTTGCCTTATCTAGACCACGCCGGCGCCCGCCTCTTCTACACCGTCGACGGCCCCGAGTCCGCACCGGCCATCGTCTTCTCCAACTCGCTCGGCACCGACCACACCATGTGGGCGCCACAGGCCGCCACGCTGGCCGGGCGCTTTCGCGTGGTGCGCTACGACACGCGCGGCCACGGCCTCTCGACCGCACCCGGCGATGCCTTCACCGTTGAACAACTCGGTCAGGATGTGATCGCCATCCTGGACGCATTGGGCATTGGCCAGGCCGTGTTCTGTGGCCTGTCGATGGGTGGCCTGACGGGGATGTGGCTCAGCATCCATGCGCCCGAGCGCTTCTCCCGCATCGTGCTGGCCAATACTGCCGCAAGGATCGGCAACGCGCAGGGATGGAACACGCGCATCGACACCGTTCTGCGCGACGGCTTGGGCGTGATGGTCGCGCCTTCGGTCGAGCGTTGGTTCACCCCCGGGTTTGCCGCCACGGCCGACCGTGCGCTGGACGGCCTGCGCAACGTGCTGGCAGGACTCGATCCGCGCGGCTATGCGGCCAACTGCGCGGCGGTGCGCGACGCCGACTTCCGCGAGACGGTGTCGTCGATCACGGTGCCGGTGCTGGTCATCGCCGGCATCCATGACCCATCGACCACGGCGCAGGAGGGGCGCGCGCTGGCCGATGCGATTCCCGGTGCGCGTTTTATCGAATTGCCTGCCGCGCATATCTCCAACTTCGAGCAGCCGGGCCGCTTCACTGCTGCACTGATCGATTTCGTGCGCGGCCGCCTGCCCGTGAGCGACGACCACGCTCGCTATGACGCCGGCCTCTCGGTGCGGCGCGAGGTGCTCGGCAGCGCGCATGTCGATCGTTCGCTGGCGCGGCTGACGCCGCTCAACGAAGAATTCCAGAACCTGATCACGCGCTATGCCTGGGGCGAGATCTGGACGCGCGAGGGCCTGCCGCGCCATACGCGCAGCCTGCTGACCATCGCCATGATGGTGGCGCTGAACCGCACGGACGAACTGAAGCTGCATCTGCGCGCAGCGGCCAACAACGGCGTGACGCGCGAGGAGATCAAGGAAGTGCTGTTGCAGACGGCGATCTATTGCGGTGTGCCGGCGGCGAATTCCGCCTTCCACATGGCTGAGGAAATCTTCGCCGCGATGGACCTGATGGACAAGCCAGCCTGATCCATCAGCGCACCGCGAACACCGGCAGCCGCGCCCGCCCCGATTGCCGGAACTCCGTGGGCGTCTGTCCAACCTGCCGCGCGAAGAAGCGCGAGAAGTACGCCGCATCGGAGAACCCGAGCGACAGCGCGATGTGCTTGATTTCCAGATCGCTGAAGAGCAGGTCGCGCTGCGCTTCGGCGAGCACGCGCGCGTGGATCAGCTGCAGGGCGGACTGCCCTGAGGCCTGGCGGCACACACGGTTGAGCTGCGTGGGCGTGATGCCAATCGCGCCGGCGTAGTAGCCGATCTCCTTTTGCTCGCGGTAGTCCGATTCCAGCAGTTGCTGGAAGTGCTGGAAGTGCCGAGCCGGGCGGCTGTTGCTGCGCGCGGCTGCCGGCGCCGAGGCATTGGCCAGCCGCGCGATGCCGATCAGCATCAGCGTCAGCAGCGCCGACAGCGACGCCCCGCGCCAGGCGGACACGGCTTCCATCTCCCCGCGAAACAGCGCCAGGGTATCCGCCAGCGCGCGGCCTTGCCGCACGCGGTCGTGACGCGGGTGATCGAACAGCGGCAGCGCATCCGGCAGACCCGCCAGCAGCGTGCGCAGGTGGCTGTCGGTCATGGTGACCACCATGCCGTCAGTGTCCGGCGTGAACACGAAGCCGTGGATGTGCCGCGGCGGCATCGTCACAAGCGAGCCGCCGCGCAACGGCTCGCGGCGCTCTTCGAGCAGCGCTTCTCCGCCACCCGCATGAATGTACAGAATTTGCAGGAAGCGCTCATGCCGGTGGGGCTTGATCTCCCACCCGTGCAGCCGGCTGCGCGCCGCGATGGACTCGAAATGCAGCTGATCGGACAGCGGCTCGGACGAATTCACGCCGTACAGGGAGTAGGTCGGGACAGGTCTCACGGGGGGGCGTCAGTGTTTACCAGCAATGTTCCGATTGTCCTGTCATTGGTTCGGTCTGTCCATTCCGTAGCGGGCGTCCGGCGACTATCGTTAGCGCCACCAGATCGATATGCACAAGGAGACAAGACATGCGCACTCAGGTTGCCATCATCGGCGCCGGCCCCGCCGGCCTGTTGCTCGGGCAGTTGCTCACCAAGGCGGGCATCGACAACATCATCGTCGAACAACGCAGTCCGGAATACGTGCTGGGGCGCATCCGCGCCGGCATTCTCGAGAGCGTGACCGTCGATGCGCTGGAGCGCGCGGGCGTGGCGGCGCGGCTGCATGAGGAAGGGCTGGTGCACGATGGCATCGAGCTGTCGTTCGATGGCCAGCGCCATCGCATCGACCTGCACGCGCTGGTCGGCCGCAGCGTGACCGTCTACGGCCAGACCGAGGTCACGCGCGACCTGATGGCGGCACGGCAGGCAGCGGGCATCACTACGGTCTATGAGGCGCAGGATGTCAGCCTGCATGACTTCGACAGTGCGAGTCCGGTGGTCCGCTATCGCAAGGACGGCGTCGCGCGCGAGATCTGCTGTGACTACATCGCCGGCTGTGACGGCTTCCATGGCGTCAGCCGCCAGAGCGTGCCGCATACCGCCACGCAGTTGTTTGAGCGCGTCTATCCGTTCGGCTGGCTTGGCATTCTCTCGGACACACCGCCGGTGGCGGACGAACTGATCTACGCCAGCCACGAACGCGGCTTTGCGCTATGCAGCATGCGCTCCCGCACGCGCAGCCGCTACTACGTACAGGTGCCTTCCAGCGAGCGCGTGGAGGACTGGTCCGATGACCGCTTCTGGGACGAACTGCGCCATCGCCTTGATCCGGGGACGGCGCAGTCGCTGGTGACGGGGCCGAGCATCGAGAAGAGCATCGCGCCATTGCGCAGCTTTGTCTGCGAGCCGATGCGCTTCGGCAACCTGTTCCTGGCTGGCGATGCCGCGCATATCGTGCCGCCTACCGGCGCCAAGGGGCTGAACCTGGCGGCCAGCGACGTACTGACCCTGGCCGACGGACTGATCGCCGCCTGCCGGCATGACGACAAGCGCGAGCTGGATGCCTATTCGGCGCGCTGCCTGCGCCGCATCTGGAAGGCCGAGCGCTTTTCATGGTGGCTGACTTCGCTGATGCATCGCTTCCCGGATGCGGATCCGTTTGCGCTGCGCATGCAGCGGGCCGAACTCGATTACCTGGTGGGTTCGGAAGCGGCGTGCCGGGGGTTGGCGGAGAATTATGTGGGGTTGCCTTACTGACAGTGCTGAACGCAAACGACCACCGCCAGTGAAGGCTCCCCCTTCCCGCGTGCAGGACGCGTGCTGGAGGGGAGAGCAAGCCGGCAGCTGCGCGAGCGTCGCCAGCAGCAAGAAAAAAGCGCGGACTTTGCCGCGCTCAGATTGCAGACAAAGGGAGAATTCCAGGTTGCTTGCTCCCCTCTCCCGCTTGCGGGAGAGGGGCCGGGGAGAGGGCAGGCGCATGGCAAGCACTGTGGCGCCTCACTTCGTGGTAACTCCTGCCCTCTCCCCCGCCCCTCTCCCATAAATGGGAGAGGGGAGACAACATTCGCAGCCTTTGACCTTGTCGGCAGCCTAAGCGCGGCCTTTGCCGCGCTTTCCAATCCTGCGTCCCGCAGGGATTACCTGACCTCCACCGCCACCGCGCGCTCAGCCTGCGCCTGCAGCCGCAGACTCTCCGTGGTTTCACCCGACCCATCTGGCGTCCAACCCGGGGGCATCACCACATAGCCAATCGCATTCAGCAGGCTGCCGGCATTGGCCATGTCCTTGCCCAGGCTGACCCAGTGCTCGAACTGATTAACGATCGGGTTATGCGTGGTGGTCGGCTTGACCAGGCCATAGCGGCAGGGCTCGTCCTCACGTTCTTCCACATAGGTGCCGAACAGGCGGTCGAAGATGATCAGCACGCCGCCGAAGTTGGCATCGAGGTAGTCGATGTTCGAGGCATGGTGCACGCGGTGCGCAGACGGGGTGTTGAACACGTATTCGAGCCAGCCCAGCTTGGGGATCCAGGTGGTGTGCAGCCAGAACTGGTACAGCAGGTTCAGGCTCACCGTGGCCAGTACCACTTCAGGACGAACGCCCAGGAAGACCAGTGGCGCGAAGAAGATGGCGGTGCCAGTGATCTTGCCGGTCCAGCCCAGGCGATAGGCCGTGCCCAGCGTCAGCTCGTTCGGCGAGTGGTGCACCGCGTGCGTCGCCCAGAAGAAGCGGATGCGGTGCGAGGCGCGATGGTACCAGTAGTAGCAGAACTCTTGTCCGAGGAAGAGCAGCAGCACGGCCAGCGCGCTGTTGATCTCGACCGTGAAGATACGGTGCTGCCAGGCAAACGCGAACACCGGCGTGGCCAGCGACAGCGGCAGCAGCGCCAGCAGTTTGCGGCCAATCAGGTCGGCCAGTGACAGGGCAACTTCATGCCAGGGGTAGGCCTTGCCCTGGCGGTTCGTCTTGCGTGCCAGCACGAAGGCTTCGACCAGAGAGACCGCCACGATAAACGCCGTGACGTAGAGGGTGAATTTTCCGAGGTTGTGCATGTCGGGTCCAGTGCGGTGAGGTGGGACGCTTGGCTTGCGGGGTTGACTGCTTGCTGCGTCGGTGAGGCAAATGTAGTGGCTGGACCCGAGCGGCGCCATGCAGCAATTATTTCGCCGTATGTCATGTGCGAAAGGGCGCGGGCGGTGTAACACCGCGACATTCTTCTCACCGCGAAAAGCCGCGGTCCCTTGCCTAAAGTTCGACCGTCGCCGCGACCCATTACGCGGCATGAACCTGACCAGAAGGACTGCCATGACGAAACGCCCCGCCAATACCGGAAGCTCTCCCCGCAGGCTGCGCCTGCACTGCCTGCTCGGCATCGCCGGCGGCGCGCTGGTGATCCTGTCGAGCACGCCCGCCTATGCCGCGTTCGGCGGCCACGGCACGGCCTACACGCCGCGCGGCACGTTCAACACCGGGCATATCGGCGCCTGCGGTGGCGGCAGCTGCTCGCACGCCGACGGCATCGAAGGCCCGCATGGCGGACTGGCGACCAACACCGGCATGGTCACACGCACCGCGCCGGGCCAGTTCAGCAACAGCGGCACCGCCATCGGTCCCAACGGGCGCTCGGTGCAGCATGACGGCAGCACCAGTTGCGCCGGCGGCACCTGCTCGCACAGCGGCGATCTGACCGGCCCCAACGGCCAGACCGCCACGACTTCCGGGAGCGTGACCCGCGATGGCGCGGGCCAGTATTCATCGTCGGGCACCGTCACTGGCGCAAATGGCAATACCTACGGGCACGCCGCTGCGACCAGCTGCGCCGGCTCGACCTGCTACCGCTCGGGCACCGTGACTGGCGCGCAGGGCGGCACCGCTACGCACTCGGGCAGCGCCACCAGCGTGGCGCCTGGGGTCGTGGCCACCGGCGGCGGCACTACCGTAGTCCACGGCGCGGCAGTAACGACCGGCGGCACGACCGTCACCACGGTCGGAGCGGTCGGCACTGTGGCTGCCGTCGGCACGGTGGGTACGACGGTGGCAGTCAGCACGCCGCCCGTGGTGGTCACGCCGCCGCCTCCGCCGCCGGTCTACGTGCCGGCCCCGGCGCCCGCCACGGTGTACGTGCCGCCGCCAGCGAAGGTCGTGGTGGCCCCGCCGCCGCCGGTCCGCGTCGTGGTCGCCGCACCGGTGCCGCGCACGGTCTATGTCGCGCCGCGCGCGGTCTACGTCGCCCGTCCGGGCGTCATGATCCCCGGCCACTGGGCCGGCGGCGTGTGGGTACCCGCTCACGTGGTCTGAGCGCAACGACGCGCTTTCCCATCGATTTTTCCCCTACCAATCGCCGGCAAGGGCCGGCAAGGGCCGGCTGTCCCACGGAGTCCATCATGAAGAAGATGATTGCAGTGCTTATGTTGTGTATTGTTTCTGCAGGCGCCTATGCACAAAGTGCCGAGATGCCGGCAGCGGCAGGTGCCGGTGGAGTGCGGGCCGAGCGTGCCGTGCAGCAGTTGCAGGAGCGTTTCGCCAGCGCGAACACCACGCGGGACGGCAAGCTGACCCGCGAGCAGGCGCAGGCCGGCATGCCGATGGTCGCGAGCCACTTCGACCAGATCGACACGCAGCGGCTGGGCTACGTAACGTTGCCGCAGCTCGAGGCGTTCATGAAGCAGAAGATGTCGCGCTGAAGCCATGCGCTGAAGCCTGGCGCCGAAGTTGCGGCAGCAAGCCGGCGTCAGCCCGCCGGCATCGCCGGAGACCCGTGATGGAACAGGTGAACAGGATTGTCGTGCTCGACGACGAAGCCGAGCTGCGCAACATGCTGCAACGCTTCCTGAGCGGGCACGGCTTCCGCGTGCGCGCGGTGGCCGACGGCAAGCAGCTCGACAAGTACCTGCAGCGCGAGCCGCACGACCTGCTGGTGCTCGACCTGATGATGGAGCCCGAGGACGGCCTCACCATCTGCAAGCGCCTGCGGGCAGAGGGCCATACGCTGCCGATCCTGATGCTCACGGCCAAGGGCGACCCGATGGACCGCGTCGCCGGCCTGGAAACGGGTGCCGACGACTATCTCGCCAAGCCCTTCGTGCCGGATGAGCTGGTGGCGCGTATCCGCGCGCTGCTGCGCCGGCAGAAGATGTCGGCCGGCGACCTCACCGTGACTACGCAGAGGCTGCGCTTCGGCGACTTCACCTTCGATGTCGGCAAGCAGACCCTGCTGCGCGGCGGCGAGCCGGTCGAAGTGCATTCGGCGCAGATGCTGCTGCTGCACGCGCTGGGATCGTCGCCGAACCGCGCGGTCAGCCGCGAGAACCTGCTGGCGCGGGCGCGCGGGCGCGACCATGACGCGCTCGACCGCAGCATCGACGTGCAGATCCTGCGGCTGCGCCAGATAGTCGAAGACGATCCGTCCAAGCCGCGCTTTATCAAGACCGTGTGGGGCGTCGGCTACATGCTGGTCGCCGGCGTGGATTCGTGACGCGTTCGTCGTTCATGTTCCGGCGCCTGCTGCCGCGCTCGCTGCTGGCGCGCAATATTTGGCTGCTGGTGGCGCTGGTGGCCATCACCCAGGTGTGTTCGCTGACGGTGCTGCTGCATTACGTGCAGCGCCCGCGCATCGAGCGCGCTGCCATCGTCTTTGCCGATTACGTGCGCACGCTAGACCGCGTGGTGGCGGCAATGCCGCTTGACCCCAGCGGTGTCGCGGCCACGCGCATGGGCGCGCAGGCGCAAGAGCCCGAGCATGCGGTTGCGAAACCAGCGGCCGATCTGCAGCACCTGCTGCGCACGTGGCAACGCGATGTCTTCATGGAGGCGCTGCGGCGCCACCTGCCCGCCGACATGCCGGTGCGATGGCAGGCCGGCGAGGCCGAGCAGCTCTGGATCCGCATGCATGTGGGCGGCGAGCCCCGCTGGATCGGCCTGCCGATCAGCGAGGACGTGCGCGCCGGCGGCATCGCCACGGCGCTGGCGCTGTCGACCGCGCTGGCGCTGCTTGCGGCACTGACCGGCTACCTGATCCAGCGCCACCTGAACCGGCCGCTGCAGGACCTTGCGCGTGCCGCGCAGGACATCTGCGCCGGATCGACACCGCCACCACTGCCGACTGACGGCCCGACCGAGATCGCGCAGGTCAGCGGTGCCTTCAACCAGATGACGCAGGCGTTGCAGCAGGCCGAGCAGACGCGGGCGCTGATGCTGGCGGGTGTCTCGCACGACATTCGCACGCCACTGACCAAGCTGCGCCTGGCCATGGCCATGTCGATCCCGCGCGGCGCCGACGACGCGTTCGTGGCCTCGGCCGAGGGCTACCTGGACCACATCGAGACCATCCTGCAGCAATTCATGGACTACGCCGGCAGCGGTGAGAAAGAGCAGCCGCAGCCCGGCGACGTCAACGCGCTCGTGTCGCAGCTCGCTGCCGACTTCGCCGGCCTGGGACATGAGTTCGCGCTGTCGCTGGAGGAATTGCCGCCGGTTTCCTATCGCCCGGTCAGCCTGATGCGGCTGCTGATGAACCTGATGCAGAACGCTGTCGTCTACGGCAAGTCAGGCTTCAGCGTGCGCACGTGGCGCGATGCCGGGTGTGCCTACGTGGCCGTCGGCGATCGCGGCACCGGCATCGCCGCGCACGAGCTGGAGCAGCTCAAGGCGCCCTTCAGCCGCGGCGCCAACGCGCGCGGCCACGCTGGTGGCACAGGGCTCGGGTTGGCCATCGTCGAGCGCATCGCGCGACTGCACGGCGGCACACTGCAGTTCCGCCAGCGCGATGGCGGCGGGCTTGAGGCGGTGGTGGCGCTGCCGCTGCAGGCACCGGCGGCGTAGCGCTGCATCTTCTCCTCCCGCTGGGGCCGTGACATGGCGCGAAATAATTCCCACATGGCGCTGCGCGCGGGTCTTTCCCATACTTCCGTCATCGCGACGCCACGCACGGAAACACCGAAGCAGGCAGCGCGACAAGAAGCTCCCGATGGTTTGCGATCCCCTGATGCAACGATGTCGGTGACAGCTTTTCCAGACCACCGACGGCACGACTCGCCAACCCAAAGGAACCGATATGCGCAACGCTCTCCAGACCATCGCCAAGCAAACCAAGCGCCTGACCATCGCCGCACTCGCCGCCACCGCCCTGCTCGGCGCCGGCTGCGCCAACGCCGGTGTCACCGGCATCAACCAGATGGGCCTGATGCAGGCCGCGCACGCCGACGTGATCTACGTCCACGCGTTCGACGCCGATGCCGGGCAGGTGAAGCTTGACGGTGGCCTGGCGCAGAAGGTCAAGATGATGGCTACGGGCGGCTCGTCGGCCAGCGCGCAAGACCAGACCGCGGCCGAAGCGCGCGAGCAGGTCGCCAGCGAGATCGTGCGCGAACTGCGCGGCATGGGCCTGAACGCGGTGCGTTCCGATGCGCCGGCGCCGGCGGGTGCCAACGCGCTGATCGTCGAGGGCGACTTCCGCAAGATCGATGAAGGCAGCGGCCGTCGCCGTCTGCTGATTGGCCTGGGTGCGGGCAAGAGCGAAGTCGTGGCCGACGTGCGCATCTCGTACAAGCCTGCCAACGGCGCCCCGGTTTCGCTGCAGAGCTTTGTTGCCAATGCGGATAGCGGCCATATCCCCGGCATGGCGGAAACCGCCGGCATCGGCGCCGCGGCCGGACATGTGGCGATGGCGGCTGCCGGTGGCGCCGGGGTGCACGGCGCCACGGAAATGACGCACGACTCGATCTCCGCCGATGCCACGCGCCTGGGCCATTCGATTGCCAACCAGGTCGCGGCTGCGAGCACAGAGGAAGGCTGGCTGAGCGCCTCGGCGGCTCGCTAAGCGGCAGGCACGTGAGGCGGGACGGCTCGCCCCGCGCCGCCTTCGACCATCAAGCCCCGGCCCCGCCTTGCGCGGGGCCTTCGCTTTCCCGGTGGCGCAGCGCGTTGGTCACCACCTTGGAAAAGAACGCGAAGTACAAGCCGGTCGACAGGCCGCACATCAGGATGCCGGTCAGCGCTTCCACGCTGCCCACCAGGCGCCATGGTTGCGGCAGCACCACGTCGCCATATCCGGTGGTGGTGTAGGTCACGGCGCTGAAGTAGAGCGCCGTGAGCACATCCGGCATCCCGGCGCGCCAGTAGTAGAACAGGCCCCAGACCATGATCTGCAACAGGTGCAGCAGGATCGTGCACGCCGCCAGGCTGATCAGCGCGTGCGTGGCGCGCCAGAAGTAGCGCGGACCCGGCGGGATCCGCCACTTGAGCCAGTGAAATGCGGCCATGATGCCGATCGCGTGGATCGATACGCAAAGCGCCATCAAGAGGAATGCGAAGAGAGCCTTGGTCAGCATGGTTGTGCCTGTTGTTGTCGCGCGGCCCCATGCTACTCCAGTGGGGCGGCTGCATGTTTGGGCAGCATGATGAGGCGCCAATTGCGATGGTCCGATTTCGGATCAAGGCCTGTCGCCTGCCGGTTTGGCCGCAGGGTGCGCCATCCCTAGACTCAAGCCGTTCGAGTCAAGGAGAACGCGCCATGGCAACCCTGCCACCCTTCCTTCCCAATCTACCCGCCTGCATGCTCGGGGTGCTTTGTCTGGCCCCGGCCGGTGCTGCGGTCGCGCAGGACTGGCCCACCAAGCCGGTCACACTGGTGGTGCCGTTTCCGGCCGGCGGCGGCACCGACCTGCTGGTTCGCACCCTCCAGCCCAAACTGCAGGCGGCGCTCGGCCAGCCCGTAGTGATCGACAACCGCAGCGGCGCGGGCGGCACCATCGGCTCGACGTTCGTGGCGCGTGCCGCGCCGGACGGCTACGTGGTCGGCGTGGCGACCACCAGTACGCATGCGGTCAGCGCCAGCGTCTATCCCAGGCTGCCGTACAGGCCGGCCACCGACTTTGCCTACGCCGGCTTTATCGGCACGTCGCCTTATGTGCTCGCGGTCAATCGCGCACTGCAGGCACCTGACGTGAAGACGCTGCTCGACCGGCTGCGCCACGCCAAGCTTGAGCAGCACAGCTTTGCCTCGGTCGGCGTGGGCACGGTATCGCACCTGATCGGTGTGCAATTCCAGGCGTTGTCCAGGGTGCCGCTGACGCATGTGCCGTATCGCGGCGCAGCGCCCGCATATACCGACCTCATCGGTGGCCAGGTACAGTTGATGTTCGACAACCCCGCGGGACTTGTGCCGTACCTCCGCGCCAGCAAGCTTATTGCCGTCGCGACGACGGCGCCGACGCCACTGCTGCCCAGCGTGCCGACCTTCGCCAGCCAGGGCGTGCCGGGCTTCGCGCAGCAGCTCTGGTATGGACTGGCATTTCCGCGCGGGACGCCGGCGCCGGTGATCGCGCGCATGAACCAGGCGCTCAACCAGGTGCTGGCGGACAAGGACACCGTTCGCGAACTCGCCGACAAGGGTGTGACGGCGCGCCCGGGCACGCCTGCCGAGATGCTTGCCGCGGTGCAGAACGACCTGTCCTACTGGGGCGAGATCGCCCGGTCCGTGGGAGCGACGATTGAATAAGCCACAGCAACACAACATGCCCGTGTGTGGCCGCGTAGCGCTGATCGACGTATTCGTACGTGGCTCCGGCGGCGGCAACCCGGTACCGCTGGTGGCCGATGCGCGAGGCATGTCCGAGGCGGACATGCAGCAGGTCGCGGCGCGCCACGGCCATGAATCCGCCTTTGTGCTGCCGCCGTCGGCCGATGGGGCGGACCTGCGCCTGCGCTTCTTCGTGCCGCGGCACGAGATGGAGATGTGCGGCCATGCCACGGTGGGCGCGTTGTGGGCGCTGCGCCAATGGGGCCTCTGGACCACGCCGGCCGCGCGCGTGGAGACGGTGAGCGGCATCGTGACGGCGCGCTGGGATGACGCGGCGCAGCGGGTGTGGATTTCGCAGCCGCCGGTACAGGCAAGCGCGCTGGATGCGGTCCAGCGCCGGGCGGTCGCCGCGGTGCTGGGCCTGCCCGGCGGCGGCGCTGGCCATGCCATGACAAATGCCTGCACCAGCCGCGTCAAGACACTGGTGGCGATGCCGGATGCACCGGCGCTGGCCGCGCTGCAGCCGGACTTCACACGGATGGCGGAGTTGTGCGATGTGATTGGGTCCACCGGGCTGTACCCGTACGCGGATGCGGCAACGGACGACGCGGCAGCGCCGCCGGCCACGCGGGTGGTGCATGCACGGCAGTTTCCCCGCTCTTCCGGCTACCCGGAGGACGCCGCCACCGGCATTGCCGCCGCGGCGCTGTGGGGGCACCTTTTCGGCAATTCCCGGGGTGTCGCGCCAGTGCTCGCGGTACGGCAGGGCGAAACCATGGGCCGCCCCTCGGAAATCGTGGTGGCACCGCGCACGGCGGCCGACGGCAGGGCGCAGGGCTGCTGGCTCAGCGGCGCGGTCCAATGGAGCCAGTCATGAGCGCCACAACGCCGGAAGCCCGGCTCGCGGCCGCGGGCTTTGTGCTGCCGAACGCGCCCGTCCCGCGCGGCAGCTACGCGCCGGCCTGCGTGATAGATGGCCGCATCAGCATCAGCGGCCAGACGCCGCGGCGTGACGGCATCGCCATGGCTGGCTGCTGCGCCACCGAAGCCGATATCCCGGCCGCTTGCCTTGCAGCCGAGGTGGCGCTGCTGAATGCGCTGGCCGCGCTGCGCGCAGCCGCCGGTGGCAAACTGGCGGCAGTGCGGCAGGTCACGCGGCTGCGCGGCTTCGTGCGTGCGCATGGCGATTTCACCCGGCACTCGCTGGTGGTGGACAGTGCCTCCGCGTTGCTGGCACTGGTTTTTCCCGACCAGGCGCTGCCGGCCCGCACCGCGGTGGGTGTGGCAAGCCTGCCGGACCGTGCCTGGATCGAGATCGAACTGGAGGCCTGCCTGGCGTGAATGGCAGGTAATGACCCGGGCAGTGCGCTCACCCCGCAGGCGGCACCTCGCGCAGCAGGCGCGCGAGATGGCCGCTGCTGGCAAAGCCAAGACGCTCGCTGACGCGGGACAGCGGTAGCCCTGCGGCCAGCAGGCCGCGCGCATGCGCGGCGAGCACCCGCCGGCGGATAGCGACCGGGCTGGCGCCAAATTCGAGCTGGCAGGCGCGCTGCAGCTGCCGCGCCGAGACGCCCAGGGTACAGGCCGCGGCATCGATCGACGGAAGCGCCTGGTCGCGCTCCAGCGCCGTACTGAAGCATCGCACCAGTCTGAGCGCGAGGGAGGCCGGCTCCTGAGGCAGCGCCAGCAGCGGGCTGGCCATGATCTGGCCGACGATCGCGCGCACCAGCAGTTCTGCGCTGGCAGGCGCAAGCCCGGGCGTCAGCAGCGCTTCAAGCATCGCCAGCGCAGCGCCGTCGAGCCGCAGCGCGCCGTAGGGCGCGGGTCCGCGCAGCCTGTCCGGGGGCAGGTAGAGTTCGCCGTGATGCTGGCGGCCGGCTTCCGCCGCAGTGAAATGGCGCGTCGACGCCGGCAGCAGGACCGCGCCGCCGCGTACCAGCGTGGCCGCGACCGGGCCGGGCTGCCGCGCGTCGGGCTGGTTTTCCCACACGCTGCGCAGCCGGCCGGCGCGCGTCCACAGCAGCATGCTGCAGTCGTGCGTATGCCATTCGCGCCGGAAGCCCGCGTGGCGGCTTTCATGCAAGACAAAGCCACGCTCGGCGGTCAGGTGCAGCTTGGGGGAGTGATGTGTCAGGGCGGCCACTTTCGGCGATTGCGGGCGATTGCTTGTGATTTGGGCGTGCCGACGATGGTGCCATATCGCGGGCAGGACGGGGAGTCCCGCCAGCGAGAGTTACGGCGCGGCGGGCGACAAGGCCGTCACCTGTGGCGTGGCCTCTGCCACCACGCCGCCCACCAGCACCACCGCCGGGCTGGCCATCCCGGCGGACAACGCTTCGGCGAGCGTTTGCACCGTGCCGGCCCAGCAGCGTTCTTCCGCGCCGCCGGCATGCATCACCACCGCCGCCGGCACGTCGGCGCGCATGCCAGCCGCCAGCAGCCCGTCCCGGATCGCCGCGAGCCGGCTCATGCCCATGTAGATGACCAGCGTTGTGCCGCCACGCACCAGTGCATCCCAGTCGGGCGAGCCGTGTTCGCTGGTGTGCCCGGTGACAAAGGTCACGCCGTGGCAGTGGGCGCGGTGGGTCAGCGCGATACCCAGGGCCTGCGCCGCCGCCATGCCGCTGCTGATGCCGTTGACCACTTCCACCGGCACGCCGTGCGCGCGCAGGAAGGCGGCCTCTTCGCCGCCGCGGCCGAACAGCAGCGGATCGCCGCCCTTGACGCGCGCCACGGTGCGGCCGGCCAGCGCGTGCTGCAGCGTCAGCTGCTGGATGCGCGCCTGTGTGACCGAGCAGCGGCCGCCGCGCTTGCCGACCCACTCGACATGCGTGCCGGGCCGGGCATAGCAGGATATCTCCGGCGAGACCAGGTCATCGACCAGCCATACGTCGGCGGATGCAAGCGCGCGCACTGCGCGCACCGTGACCAGGTCGGGGCTGCCGGGGCCGACGCCGACCAGCCAGACCATGCCGGGCTTGAGGGGAGAGTTCATGCGAGGGACTCCTGCGTGCGCGGCGGCATGGCGTCAGTGACTGGTGCCGGCCGAGCGCGTGGTCTTGTTGAAGACGTTGTACTTGCCGATGGGCTTGTCCATCGGGATGCGCTTCACTTCCTGCAGCGTGGCGGCGTCATAGACTACGATCGCGCCGTCGCGCTCCATCAGGCTGACCAGCGCATAGCGCCCGTCGCGCGTGAATTCCACATGCGCGGCGGTGCGGCCCGGGCTGGGCGTGACGCTGCCGGCGACTTGCAGGGTCTGCTTGTCGATCACCTGCAGCGTGTCGCGGCGCGGGCTCATCATTGCGTCGGCCCAGGCGTAGCGGCTGTTCTCGTGGCTGCGCAGGAAGAAGCCGGGGCCGTTGGTCGGAATGGTGGCGACGGTGCGCCAGTCCTGCATGTCGATCACCGGGATGCGGCCCTGCCCGAGGTCGGGCGACGCCATCACTTCATGGCCACCCCGTTCCCACGTGATGCCGCTGCCGAGGTGGGGCATGCCACCGAGCGCCAGCGAGGCCACCTTGCGACCCTGGTCGAGGTCGATCACCTGGCCGCCGCCGCTGCGCGAGGCGCCGAGGATGTGGCGGTAAGGCGGGTCGAAGAAGAAGTCGTCGAGCACATCGTCCAGCACGATCGCACGCGGTGGCAGCGACGCAAGCGGCGACGCCAGCGGCTTGCCGGCGGCGTCGGCATACGGGATTTCCCAGACCTCGGCGATGTCCTTAAGGGCCGCGATAAAGCTGTGGCGCGGCGCCGCGTCGTAGACCGCCGATACCCGCGAAGCGTCGCCATTGCGACCCTTGACGTCGATCACCCGCGCCGGCGACAGATCGTCGGCGCGCAGCAGCACCAGCGTGCGCGGCAGCGTATTGCCGGCCAGCACCCAGCGCCCGTCGTCGCTGACGGCAACGTTGCGCGTATTGATGCCGACGCGGATCTCGGCGACATAGGCCAGGTTCCACAGGTCGTATTTGCTGACCCAGCCGTCGCGGCTTGCCATGTAGACATAGCGGCCATCGCGGCTGAATTTGGGGCCGCCGTGCAGCGCGAAGCGCGTGGCAAAGCGATGGATCGGTGCCAGCCGGTCGCCGTCGAGCACGGTCATGTGATGGCTGCCTGCCTCGACCACCACGAACAGGTTCTGCGGATCGGCGCTGAACACGGGACGCGCCGGCAGCGTGCCGGGTGCGTGCGTGACCACGTGGCTGGCACGGATTGCGTCGGCGCGCCATTGCGGCGCGGTGGCGGGTGCAGTGCGCAGCCAGCGCGCCAGCGCCTGCAGTTCCGGCGCCGCCAGCGCGGCGCCGAATGCCGGCATCTGCGTCGCGGCGCGGCCGTCGCGCAGCACGGTGTCGAGTTCGCTGGCGCGCAACCGCTCCAGGCTTTCCGGCAGCAGCGCGGGGCCCATGCCGCCGAGGCGGTCGGCGCCGTGGCAGGCGGCGCAGTGCTGGCCATAGAGCGCGGCAGGATCGAGTGCGAACGCGGCTTGCGTCCCGCAGACCAGCGCCAGGGACAGGAGCCATCGGACCATGCGCGTCATGCCGCCACCTCGGTGCCGGGAGTGGTGGCGATCTCGGTGGCGATCTCGGTGTCGCTGAGGTAGCAGCCCGGATCTTCCGCCCACGCGTTGCCGGTCAGCGCGAGCGCGCGCACGCGGGTATTGCCGTTGCAGATGGCACGGTGCGCGCACGCCGCGCAGCGCCCTTGCAGCGGACGCGGCCGGCTGGCCAGTCCCGCCATCAGCGGATCGGCGCGGCTTGCCCAGATCTCGCCAAAGGGCCGTTCGCGCACGTTGCCCAGCGTGACGTGCCACCACATCGTGTCGGGATGCACGTTGCCGAGGTTGTCGATATTGGCCACGCCCACGCCGGTCGCGTTGCCGCCCCACTGTTCCAGCCGCTGGCGCATGTCGGCAACGCGGTGCGGGAAGCGCTGCGCGATCCAGTACAGCAGGTAGACCCCGTCGGCGTCGTTGTTGCCGGTGACGAAGTCGCCGGCATGGCCCGCGCGCGTGCGTTGCCAGACATAGTCGAACAGCCAGTCCAGCGCGGCGCGCGTGCGCGCATGGCGGGCATCCTCGGCGCGATGGCTGCGCGCGCGGCCGGCGTAGTTGAAGTGGGACAGGTAGAACTTGTCGATGCCTTCGTGTTCGGCCAGCGCGACGAGGTCGGGCAGCTGCGCGGCGTTGGCTTCGGTCAGCGTCATGCGCACGCCGACGCGCAGGCCGGCGGCGCGCGCGACGCGCAGGCCCGCCAGCGCCTGCGCGAAGGCGCCGTCGCTGCGGCGGAAGCGGTCGTGCGTGGCAGGCAGGCCGTCCAGGCTGACGCCGACGTAGTCGAAGCCCGCCGCGGCCAGCCGTGCAGCGTGGCCGGCATCGAGCAGCGTGCCATTCGACGACAGCGACAGGTGGAAGCCGAGCGCGCGCGCATGGGCGGCAATGTCATACAGGTCCGGCCGCAGCAGCGGCTCGCCACCGGACAGGATCAGCGCGGGCACGCGCGCGTCGCGCAACTGCGCCAGCACGCGCAGCGCTTCGGCGGTATCCAGCTCGCCCTTGAAATCGGTATCGGTCGAGGTGGCATAGCAGTGCCGGCAGTTGAGGTTGCAGCGGCGGATCAGGTTCCAGATCACGACCGGTCCGGCAGCTTTGCGGGCAGGCGGCAGCGGCCCGGCATCGCGCAGGGCTTCCATGAAACGGGACAGGCGGAACATCAGTGTGGCTCCTGTGGGGCAGCGGCGGCCGGCGGCAGGCGCAGGCCGGTTTTCTTCAGGATGCGGGTGGACCACAGCACGTCATGCGCGCGGCAGGCGTCGCCCAGCAGTGCCGCGATGCGGTCGATCTGCGGCGCCGCGTCGGCGCGCGTCTGCGCGTGGACCATCGCGAACAGGTTGTAGGGCCAGTGCGGCAACCGGCGCGGGCGCAGGTAGCAGTGGCTGACGAAGGGCAGCGCACCGACGCGTTCGCCGAGCGCATCGACGTGGGCATCGTCCACGTCCCACACCGTCATGCCATTGGCGCGCCAGCCCAGCCGGTAGTGGTTGGGCACCGCGCCGATGCGGCGCAGCATGCCGCGCGCCTGCATCGCTGCCAGCCGGGCGATGACTTCGGCTTCGTCGAGTCCCAGCAAGGTGGCGACCGCCGCGAACGGCGCTGGCTCCAGCGGCAACCCCGCCTGGGTGGCGCGGATCAGGGCGAGATCGATGGCATCGTGGGCGGAGGTGGGCATCAGGCCGGCAGAAACAGGTTGACGAAGAACTCGCGTTCCTTGGGAAACGGCAGGATCTCGACGTCCGCCGCGGCGGCGATGCGCGCGAGCACCGGGGCCACGTCTTCGCCCCGAGCGACCGCCAGCACGAACCACAGGTTCAGGTGGTGGGTGCGCTGGTAGTGGTGTGCGACCTCCGGGAACGCGTTGATCGCGCCGGCCACCGCGTCGAGCCGCGGTTCCGGCGCGTGGCAGGCGCACAGCACGAAGCGGCCGCCCGCGCGCTCGATCTGGTAGAGCGGGCCGAAGCGTGTCAGCACGCCGTGATCGAGCAGCTGCCGCAGCCGCGCAAGCAATTCGTCCTCAACGATGCCGAGGGCGGCGGCAGCCTCGGCATAAGGCCGCGGCACCAGCGGCAGGCCGCGCTGCAATGCGTTGATGATGCGGCGGTCGACGGCGTCGATGGTGTCGGCAAGCGCGGCACCGCAGGCATGGGATCCCATGTTCACGCCGGCTCCGGCGTGGCATAACGCGTGCCCCGCTGCTTGTAGCAACGGGTGCCGACCAGCACCGCGCCGGGCGTCTGGTCCAGCCCGACGGTGGCGCGGATGTGGTCGAGCGCCGGCTGCAGGTCGTGCGCGTCGCGGGCATGGATCATCGCGAACAGGTTGAAGGGCCAGGCCGGCCGGCGCCGCTCGCGCCGATAGCACAGCGTCACGCGCGGCTGGCGTGCCAGACGCTGTCCGATCGCGTCGATACGGGCGTCCGGCACATCCCACACGCACATGGCGTTGTGCCCATAGCCAAAGCGTCCGTGGCGAAGCACCACGCCCAGCCGACGGATAACGCCCTGCGCTGACCATTGCGCGATCCGCTCCAGTACCCGCGGCATCGGCAGCCGCGTGCGCAACGCCAGATCATGGAACGGGTGCGGGGTCAGCGGCAGGCCCGCCTCCAGCGCCGCCACCAGGCGCCAGTCCTCCGCATCCAGCGTGACCGGCAGCACGGGTGCAGCAACCCCGCGCCGGCGGCGGTTGCCCGTACCGAGCGCGGTACCGAGCGAAAAACCCAGATCGATGTGGTACTCGCGCGCCATCGGCAGGTCCAGCGGCACTTGCCCGGCCATATCGGCAATGGCGGCCAGCGTGCCGTCCAGCGTGCTGCGCTCGCGCGCCCCAGCGACAAACCACAGGTTGAACGCGTGGCCGCTGCGTGCGTAGTTGTGGCTGACCGACGCGCAGGTGCTGACGCGCGCCGCCACGCGATCCAGTTGTGCCGTCGGCACGCTCAGAGCAGCCAGCGTGCTGACGCCGATCACGTTGGGCGCGAACACGGCGCCGACGCGGCTGATCCGGCCCGCGCCCAGGTCGCGCGCGAGCAGCGACAGCAGCGTGTGCTCGCACAGGCCCAGTCCTTCCGCGAGCGCCTGGTAAGGGCGGGGCTGCAGCGGGAAGCCGTGCTGCAGCGTGTCGTACAGGGTGCGTTCATCAAGCATGGCGCCCCCTTACATGCCGAAGCGCTGCGCCCGCGCGGTGAAGAAGATGCCGCTGGGGTTGTCGGCCGGCAGCGTGGCGATGCGCGTGAGGCTGGCGGTGTCATAGACCTCGACGCGGTTGTCGTCGCGGCAGGACAGCCACAGCGCCTCGCCCTTCGGGGTGAACTCCATATGCAGCACGCCGCGGCACGGGCGCAGCGTGCGTACCACCTCGCGCGTGGCGGTGTCGATGACCTGTACGGTGTCGTTGTGCGGGAAGGCGAAATTGACCCATACCTGCCGGCCGTCCGGGCGTGCCATGACAAAGACTGGCTGGCCGGCCAGCGCCACGCGCGCGGTCTGCTGCCAGCCGTGCGCCGGATCGGCGACCAGCACTTCATGACGGCCGATGGCCGGCAGCCATGCCTGGCCCTGCGCCATTGCCCAGCCGCGCAGGTGCGGCATCTTGTAGACCGGCAGCGGCTGGCTGCCGCGGCCGTAGCCGGAGAGGATGCTGTGTGCCTGCGGCGGCGCCTGCCACAGGTCGACCAGCGCCAGCCCGTCTTCGCCGAACAGGCCGGCGAGGTACCAGCGGCCGTCGGGCGTGACCAGGCCATCGTACGGCTCGCGCCCGGCCGGCACGCGCGTCACCTGCGGATGGCGCGGATCGGCGGCATCGACGATCCAGATCTCGCCGGACTCGAACAGGCTGGCGGCGAAGCGCCGGCCCGGCAGGTCGGCCAGGCCCACCACCTTGGCGCGGCGCCCGTCCTGGCCGATGGCCGGCAGGTCCGCCAGCGGCTCAAGCGTGCGCGCATCGAACAGCCGGATCCCGCCCGGCGCGTAGTTCTGCGCGGCCACCACGCGGCCGTCCTGCGAGATCGCGCCGCCGATGCTGTTGCCGGCCTGCAGGGTGCGGTGCGTGATGCGCGCTTCCAGCAGGTCCACGCGTGTCAGCCCGCCATCGCGGCCGAACACGTAGGCGTAGCGCGCATCGCGCGAGAACACCACGCTGGCGTGCGACAGGTCGCCCAGCCCGTCGACCGTGGCCAGCCGCGTCATGCCGGTGGTTTCCACGATCTGCAGCCGGCCGGCGGCACGTTCCACCACCACGCCGAGATCGCCGGTGCCGCGCACCGCGCCGGCACAGCCGGCCAACAGCGCGGCGGCACAGGTGAGCGCGGCGGCGAGGCCGCGCATCAGCGTGCCGGCGGGGCGGTGACTGGCATGACGGGCGGCGGGTCGCCGGCCCGGAGTCGTTCGATCAGCCATAGGGCTTCATCCTGCGTCATGAAGGGTTGCCAGGGCGGCATGGCGGTGCCGGGCCGCCCGTACAGCACGGTGGCGACGAGGCTCTCCGGCGGCTTGCCCGCCAGCGCCTCGCGCGTCAGCGGCGGACCCAGGCCGCCGCGCAGCGTCATGCCGTGGCAGGCGCCGCAGTCGTCGCGCAGCCAGTGCGCCAGTTGCGCCTGCCGCGTGGGCGCAGGCGCAGGCTGTGCCGCCGCCGCGGCAGGTACGGACAGCAACGCCGCAGTCAGCATGGCCACCGTGGCGCCACGCCATGCCCGGGTAATCAGAGCGACAGGATCCATTTGGCCAGCGTATTGGCCTCGGCCTCGCTGACGGCGTTGGCCGGCATCGGCATCGCGCCCCACTGGCCATTGCTGCCCTTCATGATCGACTGGACCATATGCGGCTGCCCGTCTTTCTTGCCGGCGTATTTGGCCTTGACGTCCTTGAAGGCCGGTCCGATCAGCTTCTTGTCGACGCCGTGGCAGGACAGGCAGGCCTTGCTGGCCGCAAGCTGCTGGTTCGCATGGGCCACGCCGGGGACGGCGGCGCCGAACGACAGGACACAGCCGGCGGCTGCGAGCAGCGCGGGCAGGCGCGCAGGCAGTTGGATGGGGTGCTTCATCTTGATTTCTCCGTTTGGGGAATGGAACCGGGCACCGCACCGAGAGCGCGGTGCGGTGCTGCGGGTCTTTAGTAGACGTCGTGCTGCGTGTTGTAGGCGTTGAACTTGCCGGTTGGCGTGATCAGGCGCTTGTCCTTGATCACGGTCTTGAGCGCGCGGGTCTTGTCATCGACCACCACCAGCGCGGACTCGCCGTCCTTGGTGCCCCAGACCGAGAACCAGACCTCGTCGCCGGCCTTGTTGTACTCGGCCTGCACCACGCGCTTGGCGCCCGCACCCTTCAGGCCGGCCCAATCGGCGATCGGCAGCACCTTGAAGCCGTGTTCCAGGTTGCGTGTATCGAACACCGCCACCGACTGGTTCAGCTTGGCATCGGGGTTCAGCGGCGTATCGACCCACAGGTTCGAGGATTTGGGATGCGTCTTGATGAACAGCGAGCCGCCGCCCTGGCCCTTGAGCGTCTGCACCACCTTCCAGGCCTGCGCCGGATGCCCGGCGGGATCGGTGCCGATCAGGCTGATGGTCTCGTCGCCCAGGTGGCTGGTGGCCCAGACCGGGCCGAACTTCGGATGCGTGAAGTTGGCGCCGCGCCCCGGGTGCGGGGTCTTGCCCACCTCGACCAGCGCTGCGAGCTTGTCTTCCTTGGTGTCGACCACGGCGATCTTGTCCGACGCATTGGCCGCGACCAGGAAGTAGCGCCCGGTGGAATCGAAGCCGCCGTCATGCAGGAACTTGGCCGAATCGATGGTGGTGGTCTTCAGGTTGGACAGGTCCGAGTAGTTGACCATCAGGATCTTGCCGGTCTCCTTGGCGTTGATCACGAACTCGGGGTGGTAGTGGCTGGCGACGATCGAGGCGACGCGCGGCTCGGGGTGGTATTCGTTGTCGACGGTCATGCCGCGCGTGGACACCACCTTCAGCGGCTTGAGCGTATCGCCTTCCATGATCACGTACTGCGGCGGCCAGTACGAGCCCGCCACCGCGTACTTGTCTTCATAGCCCTTGTACTTGGAGGTTTCGACCGAGCGCGCCTCCATACCGATCTTGACCTCGGCGACGATGTCGGGCTTGGGCAGCCACAGGTCGATCAGGTCCAGCCGCGCATCGCGCCCGATCACGTACAGGTAGCGGCCCGACGCCGACATGCGCGAGATATGCACCGCATAGCCGGTCTTGACGATGTTGATGATCTGCTTGCTGTCGCCGTCGATCAGCGCGACCTCACCGGCGTCGCGCAGCGTGACCGAGAAGAGGTTGTCCAGGTTGTACTGGTTCATCTTCTGCGTCGGCCGTTGCGCGACGGGCAGGATGTCCTTGCGGCTTTTCTCGATGTCGGCCAGCGAAAACTCCGGCGGCGTCGGCGGATCGAGCTGGATGTAGCGGGCCATCAGGTCGACTTCCTGGTCGGAGAGATCGCCGGAGGTGCCCCAGTTCGGCATGCCGGCCGGGCTGCCGTACTTGATGAAGGTCTTCAGGTATTCGGCGCCGCGCGCGCGGGTGATGTCGGGCGTCAGCGGCTTGCCGGTCGCGCCCTTGCGCAGCACGCCGTGGCAGCCGGCGCAGCGCTCGAAGTAGATCTGCCTGGCGTGGTCGAACTCGGCCGCGGTGAGCGTGGGGATTGCCGCCTTCTGTTCGGCTTTGGCTTCAGGCTTCGGCACGGCCCTGGCGGTGTTGGTGGCTGCCTGGGGAAGACCCAGCCAGAGCGAGAGCGGCAGTGCCGCGAATGCGGGGTAAAGCCATTTTCTTGCTTTCATGGTGCCGTGGTTCAGCGGGTTGTGGAAAACCGTTGTCGCGGTGCTTGTGGGGCGCGAACTGGCACCAGGCGCTTGCAGTGATGATGGGGACACACTGCGAGTAGGGGATTGACTGGCATCAAACCGTGCGGGATGTCATGCAACGGTTTTCTTCTCGGTGTTCGCCGGTTCGCGGGGAGATGATGGATTGCGCTTTGGAGCGTTGTGGTGGGACAAACGTGCCGATCGGGTGCTCCCTCTCCCGCTTGCGGGAGAGGGGAGCGAAGAGCTGCCCTTGCCAGCCCTGCTGGGGTTGCGGGACGCGCTGCTAATCCTTGATCAACAGCACAGGGCAGTGCGCATGGGCCAGGACCCGTCTCGCCACCGACCCCACGATGGCATCCAGGAAGCCGCCGCGGCCATGCGAGCCCATCACGATCAGGCTGGCGCCGATCTGGCTCGCATACTCGACAATGCGGGCCGGCGCGAAGCCTGTGAAGCCATGGCGCTCGAACGGGATCCCGGCTTCGTCGAGGATGGTGGCCACCGAGCCCATTGCCTTGTCGTTCTGTTCGCGATGCCAGTCGTCGAGGGTGCGGCGATCGATGAAGGACTTGATGTCGCCGGGCACATCCGGCTCGCAATGCACCACATGCACGACGAAGTCGCGGCTCAGCAACGGGCTTTGCGCCAGGTAGCGCGCAGCCGCGTCGCTATAGGACGACCCGTCGGTCGCCAGCAGGATCTTGTTCATGGTTTGCTCCTCATGTGCGCCGGTTCCCGGCCCCGCGTCCGCGCGGTGCGCCGCTGCGGCCCGGCTGATCGCCCGCTGCGGCGGCTCGCCTGGTCCTGGCCTGGCTGAACAGGACGGAGACGAACAGCGTCATCGCGACCGCGCCCAGGGACCAGTGCACCGGTACGTGGAACCACGGCTCGATCAGCATCTTGGCGCCGATGAAGGTGAGCACGATGGCGAGGCCGTACTTCAGGTACTGGAAATGCGCCGCCAGGTTGGCGAGCAGGAAATACAGGGCCCGCAGCCCCATGATAGCGAAGATGTTCGAGGTGAAGACGATGAAGGGATCGGTGGTCACTGCAAAGATCGCCGGGATGCTGTCGACGGCAAACACCAGGTCGGTGGCCTCGACCAGCAGCACCACGACGAACATCGGGGTCGCATAGCGCAGGCCGTCGATGCGCACAAAAAAGCGTTCGCCGTGATAGTCCGAGGTGATGCGCATATGGGTGCACAGGAAGCGGACGATGGGATTGCGTGCGAGGTCGGGCGCATGCCGGGACATGAACAGCATCTTGATGCCGGTGATGACGAGGAACACGCCGAACACGTAGAGGATCCAGGCGAACTGGCTGATCAGCCACACCCCCAACAGGATCATGGCGGCGCGCATCAGGATCGCGCCGAGAACGCCGAGCAGCAGCACCCGGCGCTGCAACTCCGGCGGCACGGCGAAATAGCTGAAGATCATCGCGAACACGAACATGTTGTCGACCGACAGCGACAGCTCGATCAGGTAGCCGGTGTAGAACTCCAGTACCTTGCGATAGGCCGCGTCGTGGCCGGCGTCCTCGGCCACCACCCACCAGAGCGCGACGCCGAAGAGCGCGGCCAGGGTCATCCAGGTGAGGGTCCATCCGAGCGCCTCGCGCGTGGAGACACGGTGCGCATGCCGCCCGCCAAGGACAAAGATGTCCACGAGCAGCGTGCCCAGCACCAGGATAAAGAATCCGGCCCACATCGGGGCGGTGGCAAAGGTGTCCATTGCCTTAAGGTATGACGGCCGGAAGGTAGCGCCCGGTCCGCCCGACAGGAGTCATGGCAGCTGCCGCGCGAGCTGGGGTCGCGCGGGCTGGGCCTTCACGCGCAGTGCATCGGGTTCGCCGCAGTAGTGCAGGATCTCGGCGCGGGCCGCGTTGCGCAGCCGCATTGCCGCCGGCCAGTCCTGCCCGTCAGGCGGCAGGGGCCGGCCGATGACGACGCTGATCGGGCCCCGGCGCGGCAGCCACTGGCCGTCGCGCAGCACCGAGCGGGTGCCCCGCAGCGCAATGGGAACTACCGGGGCGCCGGCACGGGCGGCGGCGAGGAAGGCACCCGAGCGGAAACGCTGCAGCCCGGGCTCGCGGCCGAAGGTGCCTTCCGGGAACAGCAGGGCAGACCGCCCGGCGCGCACCGCCGTGACCAGTCGCTCGATCGCTTCGGATTCGCGCACGTTGTCGAAGCGGTCGATGAAGTCGGCCCCGATGCTGGACAGGTAGGCGCCCGGGATGCGTTGTGCTTGCAACTCGCGCTTGGCCACCATGCACACCGGCATGGGCAACGCGGCGAGCAGCACGATGCCGTCCAGGTAGCTGGCATGGTTCGATACCAGCACGCAGGCGCGGTTGCGCGGCAGGTGCTCCAGCCCCTGCACGAACCATGGCACCGCGGCCAGCCGCAGCAGCAGCCGGGCGGCATGGTGGCTGAGCGCCCAGCCCATGGCGGGCCGGTGCATCGCCACCGATGCCAGGCATGTCACCGGCGCCATCGCGGCGAACAACAGCCAGGCGTACAGCGAGTAGGACAGCCCGGCGGCGGCATGCCGGCCGCGCCGCAACTGCGGCAGCAGCGCCTGCCAGCCGAAGCGCGCAATCTGCAGCCATGGCGCGGCGTCACCCAGGCCGGTGCCGCCATGCTCGAACCGCTCGCGGCAGGCGGCGCGCCGGATCTTGCCGCTCGAGGTCTTCAGGATGGTGTGCGGCGGCACCAGCACGACATGGTCCGGCGGCATGCCCAGTACATCGAGCGCGGTCTTCAGCGCCTGCTGTTGCAGCGCGCGGCGCGCCGGTTCGTCCGTCGCAGCGGTCTCCGCCATCACCACGATGTGCTCGGTGCCGCTGTCCGGATCGGGGCTGCCGAACACCGCGACGCAGCCCTTGCGGATGCCGGGAATCGCGCCGATGGCCTGCTCCACTTCGTAAGGATAGAGATTGCGGCCGCCGCGAACGATGGTTTCCTTGGCGCGTCCGGTGATGAAGAGCTCGCCGTCGGCGACATAGGCGTAGTCGCCGGTGTTTAGCCAGCCGCGGTCGAAGAGCTGGCGCGTCTGTGCCGGGTTGCGGAAATAGCCGCTGGTGGCCGAAGGCCCGCGGAACTGCAGCAGGCCCTCCTGCCGCTCGGGCAGCTCGCGGCCGCTGGCGTCGACGATGCGGATATCGTGGCCGGGCAGCGGCCGGCCGCACGAGGGGATCTCC
Organism: Cupriavidus sp. NPDC089707; assembly: GCF_044748965.1. NCBI lineage: Bacteria > Pseudomonadati > Pseudomonadota > Betaproteobacteria > Burkholderiales > Burkholderiaceae > Cupriavidus > Cupriavidus sp. NPDC089707. The sequence goes on along the minus strand of NZ_JBIVHB010000006.1, from coordinate 106,929 downwards.
ATGGCGTCCCGTTCGCCTGCCGCGTCGGATCCGTCCGCATTGACAGGAACGGCCCGCGACGTGCGGGCGAATGCGGCGCGGTCAATGCGGTCGGCAGTCAGATTTTGTCCTGGCAGCGGGAATGTCAGGCCAACGGATGCTTCAGCCAGCCCATAGACCGGGGCTGCCGCTTGCGCGCGCAGTCCATGGCGGGCGAAGCGCGCCGTGAATTTGCGCATGGTCTGCAGGCTCACCGGCTCGGCACCGTTGAAGGCGAAGCGCCAGCTCGACAGGTCCAGCCCCGGCAGGTCCACCTGGGCCAGCCTGTGCAGGCACAATTCATAGGCGAAGTTGGGCCCGCCCGACAGCGTGCCCCGGTACTTGTGGATCGCCCAAAGCCAACGCTCGGGCCGTGCCAGGAACGTGAGCGGCGACATCACCACCAGCGGGAATGCGTAGTACAGGCTGCCCAGCCAGGCGCCGATCAGGCCCATGTCGTGATACAGCGGCAGCCAGCTGACAAAGACGTCGCGCGAGTCGACCGACAGCGCCGTGCCCATGGCGCGCAGGTTGGCCAGCAGGTTGGCATGCGTCAGCACCACGCCCTTGGGCGAGCCGGTGCTGCCGGAGGTGTATTGCAGCAGCGCAATGTCGTGCGCGCGCAGCATCGCATGGACCGGCGCCGCGGCGGTGTCCTCCACCTCCTGTGGCGTCAGCACGCTTTGCAGCGTGCCGGTGCTGGCCTTGAGCAGGGCGGCCAGCGGCCGTGCCTCGGCCACTGTGATCAGGATGGGTGCCTGCGCGTTGGCCAGGATGCCGGCATGGCGCTGCAAGTGGTCACCTATCTGCGCGAGCCGCGCCGGCGGATAGAGTGGCACGGGGATCCCGCCTGCCAGCAGGATGCCGGTAAAACAGTAGAAATACTCTGCGCCGGTTGGCAGCATCAGCGCCACGGTCGTACCGGCGCGCACACCGCGCGCGGCCAGGCCGGCGGCCACGGCGCAGGCGCGCCGGTGCAGGTGCGCGAATGTGATCGGCGTATCTTCGCCGTCGCCGCTGTGCAGGATGATGTGGGTACGGTCAGGGTGGCGGTGCAGGTGCCAGCGCAGCACGTCCGTCACCGTGGCGGCGTCCTCTGGCGCCTGCGCTGCGGCATCCGCCGGTGCCGGACGGGCCAGTCGCGCGGGCGTATCTTCGGCGCCGGGCGGCAGATCCCTGGCAGCAAGCACGGCGCGCAGCAGCGCGCGCGGGGTGTCCGCCTGGGCCAGTACCTGCTCCGGCAGGCTGACGCCGAAACGTTGCTCGATGCGAGTCAGCAGTTCAGCGCGCGTCAGGCTGTCGAAGCCCAGTTCGGCTTCGAGCGCGCTGTCCATCGAGGGGGTGGCCGCTGCACCGGCTTCGGTCTGCGGCCGCATAGCGGTAGACATCTCCCCCACGATGCCGAGCAAGGCATCCTCGTAGTTCTGCCGTGGGGGCGAGTCCTCGTTCATTCGCTTAGTGCTGTGTCCGGGCAGACGGCGACCGCCGCCTGCCGCGGACGGGCAAGGCGGCAGCACCGACGGCGCCGGTACTGACACCCTAAAGATAGGCGGCTTGCGGAATTTGTCGAGGCGGGTGGCGGCGCCGGCACAAACGCGGTCGCTCCGGTGACGCACAAACGCAGCATCCCGCACATGCCGCCGGGGCTGCCAGGGCTGGCGTCAGGCGGCGACCATGTCCAGCGCCTTGGGGAAGGCACCGGGGTCGAGCGGATCCAGATGGTTCCGCCCGCGCATGGCGAGAATGAATCGCCCCACCTGCGCGGCATCGTCCAGCGGCAGGCATGGCAGCAACGTGTCGAGACGCACATCGGTAGCCACCGCGACGATCGAAGGATCGCAGGGATAGTAGGGTGCACGCCCGTGCGCCGGGCGATACACCTCGATGCGCGGAATATCCTCCCGGCGGAAGCCTTCGACCAGCGTGAGATCCGCGGGCCGCAACCGCGCCACCTGTTCGGCAAGCGTCGGCTCTGCTTCGCCGGCCAGCTCGCGCACGATGGCGTAGCGATAGGGCGACGCCACCATCACCTCCGTCGCACCGGCCGCGCGAAAGCGCGCGCTGTCCTTGCCGGGGGGCTCGAGTTCCAGCGGATGGTGGCTGTGCTTGATCACGTTGACGGTCAGGCCCTGCGCGCGAAACCACGGAAGCAGTGCGGTAATCAGCGTCGTCTTGCCGCTGCCGGAAGTGCCGGTGATGCCGAAGATAAAGGGATTCATGTTGTGACGGATTCAGTTTGTGCGGCGGTAATGGGCAAAGGGCATACCAGCGGCAGGAAGGCATCGGCGCGTTGCGAGTAGGCCAGCAGCGCACCGGCCTGCAAGTCGAAGTACCAGCCGTGCAGCGTCAGCCTTCCTGCTTCCAGCGCGCGCCGCACGAACGGGAAGGTCTGCAGGTTGCGCAGCGAGACCAGGATCGCCGCCTGTTCGCAGGCGCGCTGGCGTTGCGCCGGGGTGGCGTCGGCAAGCGTTTGTTCCACCTGCAGGCGCGCCGGTGCGGCGATGCGCACCCAGGCGCCCAAATAGTCGGCTTCATCGCCTTCGTCGGGCGGATGGTCGCCGGCATCGGCCGGCTGCGCCAGCAACGCGCGGATGCCGCCGCAGCCGCCATGGCCCATCACAATGATGCGGTCGACGTGCAGCTGCTCGACGGCAAACTGGATCGCCGCGGACACGCCGTGCAGGCTGCCTTCATGACGCCCGGTGCAAGGCGGTACCAGGTTGCCGATATTGCGCACGGTGAAGAGATCGCCCGGGTCGCAACCCAGCAACAGGGCCGGGTCCACGCGCGAGTCGCAGCAGCCGATCAGCAGCGTGGGCGGTTGCTGCCCGGTGCGCAACGTATCGAACAGGCTCGGCGCATCGTCGAAATAGCGTTGCTGGAACCGCTCGAAGCCTTTCAGTAGATGTTCGATCTGATGCATGGCGGTTTCCGTGGGTCAGGATGGCGGCGCTACTGCACCAGGGGGCTGTCGGCGCCTCCCATTTCGATGCCTTCGATGCGGGCGCGGCCGATCAGCAGGCTGGCGTATTGCTTCCAGGCGCGGTCCCGCGCCGCCGTGGCCAGCGCACAGGCAATGTCGCCGCGCACGGCGTCGAAGGGCAGGCGGGTGCCGGGGCAGCGCTCCAGGATGCGCACGATATGCAGCCCGAAGCGGGTCTCGACCAGCTGCGGCAGCACGCCCTCCTGTTGTGCGGCAAAGAGCGCGCGCTCGAACTCCGGCGCGGTTTCGCCGCGGAACACGCGGCCCAGGCGGCCGCCGTTGTTGCCGCTCGGGCAGTTCGACAGCGCGCGGGCATGCTGCGCGAAGCTGGACGGATCGCCGCGCACCAGCGCCAGCGTCTGCGCCGCGATTTCGCGCAGCGCGTCCAGCGGCACGCGTGGCGTCACCTGGAACAGGATGTGGTCGGCCTCGACCCACTCGCCGTCGCGGAAGCGCTCCGGACGGCTGTCGTAGTGGCGGCGGCAGCTGGCTTCGTCGGGCTCGGGGGTGCCGGCCTCGCGCTCCAGCAGCGCCATGGCGAGCGCGTCGTCGTCCTGGCCGGGCACACTCAGGCCGATGCGGCCGGCCTCTTCGCGCACCAGCACGCGCAGGATGGCCGAGATCGTCGCCATCTTCGCGGGATTGGCCGCGTCGTGATGATGGTCCAGCTCGCGTTCGATATCGGCGTCGCGCAGTTCCACGCCGTTGACGGTGACAGGCATATCAGTTCTCCCTTGGATGAGCGGTCGGTTCAGCGGCCGCGTACCAGCTGCCACGCGCGGCCGATGTAGCCGACCGAGGCAAAGCCGCTCCACACATGCACCAGCCGCGTGAACGGGAAGATCGCGAACAGCGTGATACCCATGAACAGGTGCGCCTTGAACAGCAGCGGGGCGTCGGCGATATAGCTGGCGGCATCGCCGCGCAGCGTGACGAGGTGCTGGGCCCAGGTCATCAGCTGCACCATCATGTGGCCGTCCATGTGGCTGGCCGATTCAAAGATGGTGGACAGGCCCAGTAGCAGCGTCACCAGCAGCCACAGCAGCAGCACCTTGTCGCCGGTGCGGGTCACCGCGGACACGCGGGCGTTGGTCAGGCGGCGGTGCAGCAGGATCAGCAGGCCGGCCAGGCACATGGTGCCCATCACGCCGCCGGCGGCCATCGCCACGCCTTGCTTGAAGCCGTGCGAGACGCCCAGCGCGTCCCATACCGCCACCGGCGTCAGCAGGCCGAGCAGGTGGCCGAAGAACAGGCCCAGGATGCCGATGTGGAACAGGATGTTGCCCATGCGCAGGTTGCCGCGGTAGAGCACCTGCGAGCTGTCGGTCTTCCAGGTGTACTGCTCGCGCTCGAAGCGGGCCAGGCTGCCGAACAGGAAGATGGCAAGCGCGATGTACGGGTAGATGCCGAAGAGAAATTGGTGGAGGGTTGCCATGGTGTTAGCTCGTTGAGAGGATTGGGCTGCCTTGGCGGCCGTCTATGCCAGCTGTGTTCCCTCTCCCCTCAGGGGAGAGGGCAGGGGGAGGGGTGGTTTAGGCGCTGGTGCTTCGTGGAAGCTCCGGCCCTCTCCCCCGCCCCTCTCCCGCGAGCGGGAGAGGGGAGAACACAGTCGGTCGGCGAAGGCATGTCAGCATGTCGCCGGCACCGGCGCCGTGCCGCGCGGGTAGAATTTCACCGCCTGCGGCCCGGACTGTGGCGCCAGCAGCGGCTCCACGCCATCGGCGCCCGGACCGAAGGTCTCCAGCGCCTCATCCATGTCTCGCACCGGCGGCTCCTGCTGCGGTTGCGGCTGCACGTCGGTCAGTGTGCGCAGCACCGCGAACACGCCGGCGTACGGACTCTGGTTGCGCGCGAGCCGGTCGCCGATCGCGGCCAGTACGTGGATCGCCTCGCCCAGCAACTGCTCGGCGCGCGCTTCCTTGCCATCGGCGCTCAGCGCACCGAGGAACTCCAGGAACAGCGGCACGTAATCCGGCAACTCCGACGCGGCCGGCTCGAAGCCGTCGCGCCGGTATTCGTCGATCAGGTCGACCATCGCCTGGCCGCGATCGCGGCTTTCGCCGTGCACGTGCTCGAACAGGTGCAGCGAGTGCGACGGGTTGCGGTCGAAGGTGGCCACATAGTTTTCCTGCAACGTGATCAGCGTCTCGCCGCGCAGCATGCCGGTCACCGGCGCCAGCATGTCGCGCGCCTGCGGCCATTCGGCCAGGGCGGCGTCGATCTCGGGCAGTGCGTCGAGCAGGTCCTGCTCGGGATAGCCGAGCAGCGCGCTGAGGATGGGATAGAGGGGCATGTTCTTCTCCGGTTGGTTCGCGAGCGCTCAGCTCATCACGGCCTTCTTGCGCGACCTGGGCATGTCGGCGAAATGCACGCTGCCCTGCGGCTTCTTGCCGAACAGCGCGCCATTCGAGGCGCCGCCCGAGCAGCCGTTGCCGAAGGTGAAGCCGCAGCTGGCCTTGTCATTGAAGCTGTCCTCGACCATTTCCTTGTGCGAGGACGGGATCACGAAACGGTCCTCGTAGTTGGCGATGGCCATGGTCTTGTACATGTCCTCGACCTGCGCGGGCGTCAGCCCCACTTGCCTGAGCACGTCCAGGTCCTGCACGCCGTCGACCACCTGCGAGCGCTTGTAGGCGCGCATCGCCAGCATGCGGTCCAGCGCCGACAGCACCGGCATCACGTCGCCCGCGGTCAGCAGGTTGGCCAAGTACTTGACCGGGATGCGCAGGCTCTTGACGTCGGGGATGATGCCGTTCATGCCCATGTGGCCCGCTTCGGCCGCCGACTGGATCGGCGACAGCGGGGGGATGTACCAGACCATCGGCAGCGTGCGGTACTCCGGATGCAGCGGGAAGGCGATCTTCCATTCGCACGCCATCTTGTAGACCGGCGACTTGCGCGCGGCATCGAGCCAGCTTTGCGGGATGCCCTGGCGCAGCGCTTCGGCCTGCACCGCCGGGTCGTGCGGATCGAGAAAGACGTCGAGCTGCGACTGGTACAGGTCGCGCTCATCGGCCACCGACGCGGCCTGCTCGATGCGGTCGGCGTCGTACAGCATCACGCCCAGGTAGCGGATGCGGCCGACGCAGGTCTCGGAGCAGACCGTAGGCTGGCCGGCCTCGATGCGCGGATAGCAGAACAGGCATTTCTCGGCCTTGCCGCTCTGCCAGTTGAAATAGATCTTCTTGTACGGGCAGCCCGAGATGCACATGCGCCAGCCGCGGCACTTGTCCTGGTCGACCAGCACGATGCCGTCGTCCTCGCGCTTGTAGATCGAGCCGGAGGGGCACGAGGCCACGCAGGCCGGGTTCAGGCAGTGCTCGCACAGGCGCGGCAGGTACATCATGAAGGTGTTCTCGAAGGTCGAGTACATCTCCTTCTGCACGTCGTCGAAGAGCTTGTCGCGGCCGCGCGAGCTGAATTCGCCGCCGAGGTCGTCTTCCCAGTTCGGGCCCCACTCGATCTTTTCCATCTTGCGGCCGGTCAGCACGGACACCGGGCGCGCGGTGGGCGGGGTCTGCGACAGCGGCGCCTTCTGCAGGTGCTCGTAGTCGTAGGTGAAGGGCTCGTAGTACTCGTCGATCTGCGGCAGGTTGGGGTTGGCGAACAGGTTCGCCAGGATCTTCAGCTTGCCGCCCTGGCGCGGCTCCAGCGTGCCGTCGGCGTTGCGCTTCCAGCCGCCTTGCCACTTGTCCTGGTTCTCCCATTCCTTGGGATAGCCGATGCCGGGCTTGGTCTCGACGTTGTTGAACCACGCGTACTCGACGCCGTCGCGGCTGGTCCAGACGTTCTTGCAGGTCACGGAGCAGGTATGGCAGCCGATGCACTTGTCGAGGTTCAGCACCATGGCCACCTGGGCACGGATCTTCATTGCGAGGCTCCTTCGTTCTCAATCAACTTCGCAGTCTTTTCCACGAGCGGCCCTTCCAGCCAGTCGACCTTCTTCATCTTGCGCAGGATCACGAACTCGTCGCGGTTGCTGCCCACGGTGCCGTAGTAGTTGAAGCCGTAGGCCAGCTGCGCGTAGCCGCCGATCATGTGCGTGGGCTTGGTCACGGCGCGCGTGACCGAGTTATGGATGCCGCCGCGCATGCCGCTGGTCTCGGCGCCAGGCACGTTCACGATCTTTTCCTGGGCGTGGTACATCAAACACATGCCCTTGGGCACGCGCTGCGACACCACCACGCGCGCGGTCAGCGTCCCGTTGACGTTGAACACTTCGACCCAGTCGTTGTCGCGGATGCCGTTGGCCTGGGCCTCGGCTTCGGAGATCCACACGTGGGGGCCGCCGCGCGACAGCGTCAGCATGCGCAGGTTGTCCGAGTAGGTGGAGTGGATGCCCCACTTCTGGTGCGGCGTGATCCAGTTCAGCACCAGTTCCGGGTTGCCGTTGGGCTTCTTGCCCAGCATCGGCGCCACGGTCTTGGTGTCGATGGCCGGCTTGTACACGCAGGCGCCTTCGCCGAAGTCCAGCATCCAGCGGTGGTCCTGGTAGAACTGCTGGCGGCCGGTCAGCGTGCGCCAGGGGATCAGCTCGTGCACGTTGGTGTAGCCGGCGTTGTAGCTGACCTCTTCCGACTCCAGCCCCGACCACGTCGGCGCGGAGATGATCTTGCGCGGCTGTGCCTGCACGTCGCGGAAGCGGATCTTGTCGTGCTCGCGCCCTTCGGCCAGGTGGGTGTGGTCGCGGCCGGTGATCTTCGACAGCGCTTCCCACGCCTTGACGGCAACGTGGCCGTTGGTTTCGGGCGCGAAGGTCAGGATCATCTCGGCGGCGTCGATTGCTGTTTCCAGCTTCGGGCGGCCCTGGCTGACGCCCGGTTCCGTCACCGTGTGGCTCAGCTCGCCGATTTCCTTCACCTCATGCTGGGTGTTCCAGTTGATGCCCTTGCCGCCGTTGCCGAGCTTGTCCAGCATCGGGCCGATCGAGGTGAATTTCTTGTAGATGTCCGCGTAGTTGCGCTCGACCACTGTCATCGACGGCGCGGTCTTGCCGGGAATCAGGTCGCACTCGCCGGCCTTCCAGTCCTTCGGCTCGAACGGCTGGCCCAGCTCGCCCGGGGTGTCGTGCAGCAGCGGCGTGCAGACGAGATCCTTGCGCGTCCCCAGGTACGGGCCGGCGATCTCGCTGAATTTCTTCGCGATGGCCTTGTAGATCTCCCAGTCGGTCTTGCTCTCCCACAACGGCTGCACGGCTTCGGACAGCGGGTGGATAAAGGGGTGCATGTCGGACGTGTTGAGGTCGTCCTTCTCGTACCAGGTTGCCGTCGGCAGCACGATGTCGCCATACAGGCAGGTGGTGCTCATGCGGAAGTCCAGCACGGTCAGCAGGTCGAGCTTGCCTTCGGCGGCCGGGCGCACGTTGACTTCGCTCGGCGTGATGGCGTCGGCCTCGTCGCCGAACACGGCATTTTGCGTGCCGAGCAGGTACTTCAGGAAATACTCATGTCCCTTGCCCGAGCTGCCCAGGATATTGGAGCGCCACACGAACATGTTGCGCGGGAAGTTGGCGGGATTGTCAGGATCGTCGCAGGCAAACTGCAGCGCGCCCGACTTCAGTTGTTCGACGGTGTAGGCCACCGGGTCCTTGCCGGCTTGCTCGGCTGCGTCGACCACGTCGAGCGGATTGGTGCCAAGCTGCGGCGCCGACGGCAGCCAGCCCATGCGCTCGGACCTGGCGTTCAGGTCCAGCAGCGACAGGCCGTCATAGCGCTTGCGGTCGGCGGTCGGCGACAGGATCTCGTCGACGGCCAGCTTCTCGTGGCGCCACTGGCTGGTGTGGTTGTAGAAGAACGAGGTGCCGTTCATCTGGCGCGGCGGCCGCGACCAGTCCAGGCCGAACGCCAGCGGGGCCCAGCCGAACTGCGGGCGCAACTTTTCCTGTCCGACATAGTGGGCCCAGCCGCCGCCGCTCTTGCCGATGCAGCCGCACATCATCAGCAGGTTGACGATGCCCCGGTAGATCATGTCATTGTGGTACCAGTGGTTCAGCGCGGCACCGACGATCACCATGCTCTTGCCTTGCGTGCGGTCGGCGTTGTCGGCGAACTCGCGCGCCACCTGGGTCACCAGGCGGGCCGGGACGGAGGTGTGCTTTTCCTGCCAGGCGGGGGTGTAGGGCACGTCGTCCTCATACGACGATGCCACGTTGGGGCCGCCCAGGCCCTGGTCGACACCGTAGTTGGCCATCTGCAGGTCGTACACGGTGGCGACCAGCGCGGTGGTGCCATCGGCCAGGGTGATGCGACGCGCCGGCACGCGGCGGCGCAGCAGTTCGTCGTGTTCGCCGCCGAAGTAGGGGAAGCCCACTTCCACCACTTCGTCGCCGTTTCCGACCAGCGACAGGCGCGGCTCCACCGGGCGGCCGCTGCCGCCGTCCTTCATTTCCAGGTTCCAGCGTCCCACCTTCTCGCCGCCGTTGTGCGCGCCTTCCCCCCAGCGGAAGCCGATCGAGCCGTTGGGTGCGACGATCTCGCCGGTGGCGTCGTCGATTTGCAGCGTCTTCCACTCGGGATGATTGGCTTCGCCGAGGTTGTCGGCCAGGTGCGAGGCGCGCAGGAAGTGGTCGGGCACCAGCGTATCGCCGTTGTCCTGGTTCTGGCGCAGCAGCACCAGCATCGGCATGTCGGTGTACTGCTTGATGTAATCGCGGAAGTAGGCGGACTTGCCGCTGGCGTGGAATTCCTTCAGCACCACGTGGCCCATGGCCATCGCCAGCGCGGCATCGGTGCCTTGCTTGGGCGCCAGCCAGATATCGCCGAACTTGACCATCTCGCCGAAGTCGGACGAGACGGCGACGGTCTTGGTGCCCTTGTAGCGGACTTCGGTGTAGAAGTGCGCATCGGGCGTGCGCGTCTGCGGCACGTTGGAGCCCCACACCATCAGGTAGGTCGAGTTGTACCAGTCGGCCGATTCGGGCACGTCGGTCTGTTCGCCCCAGATCTGCGGGCTGGCCGGCGGCAGGTCGCAGTACCAGTCGTAGAACGACAGGCAGGCGCCCCCGAGCAGGCTCAGGTAGCGCGCGCCGGCGGCATACGAGACCATCGACATCGCCGGGATCGGCGAGAAGCCGATCACGCGGTCCGGGCCGAACTTCTTCACGGTGAAGGCGTTGGCCGCGGCGATCATCTCGGTGGCGGTGTTCCAGTCGGCGCGCACGAAGCCGCCCTGGCCGCGCACGCTCTTGTAGCGCGCCGCCTTCTTCGGATCCTGGCTGATCGATTCCCAGGCGGCGATCGGGTCCATGGTCTTGCGAGCCTCGCGCCACATCTCCATCAGGCGGCCGCGGATCATCGGGTACTTGACGCGCTGCGCCGAGTAGACGTACCAGCTGTACGAGGCGCCGCGCGGGCAGCCGCGGGGCTCGTGGTTGGGCAGGTCCGGGCGCGTGCGCGGGTAGTCGGTCTGCTGCGTTTCCCAGGTGATCAGGCCGTTCTTGACATAGACCTTCCAGGAGCAGGAGCCGGTGCAGTTCACGCCGTGGGTGGAGCGCACGATCTTGTCGTGCTGCCAGCGGCTGCGGTAGCCGTCTTCCCACTTGCGGTCTTCATTCACCACCGCGCCGTGGCCGTCCGCATAGGTGGACTTGACGCGCGACATGAACTTCAGTCGATCCAGGAAATGACTCATTTGCTTGTTCTCCGCGAGGCTTTTCTGCGGGGCTCCGGCTGTTGCGGGAGCGTTTGCAGGGACACCTTGAGCTTATGGGGGAGCGGGGCGGCCGCCAATTCGCTGGTGGAACAGCCGCCGCATGGCGATCGGGGGAGGTGCCGGGCGCGGGACTAGTTCCGAAGAACTAGTCCGGCCGGCAAGGCGGTCAGCAGGGCATGGGCGCGTTGCGGCGCGCGTAGTACCACCACGTCACCAGCACGCAGCTGACATAGAAGGCGATGAAGCAGTACAGCGCGGTATCCGGTGCGCCGGTCAGCTCCAGCGAGGTGCCGAAGCTCTTGGGGATGAAGAAGCCGCCGTACGCGCCGATCGCGCCGGAGAAGCCCAGTACCGCGGCGGATTCCTTGCCGGCTTCGTGCAGCGCCTGGCGTTGCGCGGCGTCGCCCTTGCCCTTCGCGGCGCGCTGGCGCTCGGTCAGGAAGATCACGGGGATCATGCGGAAGGTCGAGCCGTTGCCGATGCCGGTCAGCGCGAACAGCGCGATGAAGGCCGCGAGGAAGTTGGTGAAGTTGCCGCCGGCGCCGTCATGCGGCAGCGCTGCCAGCACGGCGAACACCGCCGCGATCATGCCGATGAAGGTCCACAGCGTGACGCGCGCACCGCCAAGCTTGTCGGAGATCCAGCCGCCCACGGGACGCGTCAGCGCGCCGACCAGGGGCCCCAGGAAGGCATAGGCGGTGGGGTTGACGCCCGGGAACTGCGACTTGGTCAGCAGCGCCAGCCCGGCCGAGAAGCCGATGAACGAGCCGAAGGTGCCCACGTACAGCCAGCACATCAGCCAGTTGTGCTTGCGCTTGAAGATCACGGCCTGTTCGGCAAACGATGCCCTGGCGTCGGCGATGTCATGCATGCCGAACCACGCGGCCAGTGCCGACACCACGATGAACGGCACCCAGATAAAGCCCGCGTTCTGCAACCACAGGTTCTGCGTGGCGCCGTTGGCCTGGTATTGCTGCGGCTCGCCACCGAGCGCGCCGAACACCGCCAGCGACACCACCAGCGGCGTGACGAACTGCACCACCGAGACGCCCAGGTTGCCGATGCCGGCATTCAGCCCGGTCGCCAGGCCCTTCTTCGCCTTGGGGAAGAAGAAGCTGATGTTGGCCATCGACGAGCTGAAGTTGGCGCCGCCCAGCCCGCACAGCAGCGCCAGCGCCAGCAGCGTGGGGTAGCCCGTGGACGGGTCGCGCAGTGCAAAGCCCATGCCCAGCGCCGGGATCAGCAGCAGCGCGGTGGAGATCGCGGTGAAGCGGCGCCCGCCGAACACCGGCACCAGGAAGGAATAGAAGATGCGCAGCGTGGCGCCCGACAGCGCCGGCAGCGCGGTCAGCCAGAACAGCTGGTTCTTGGTGAACTGGAAGCCGGCGCGGTCGAGGTTGACCGCGACCACGCTCCACAGCATCCAGACCACGAACGCCAGCATCAGCGCCGGGATCGAGATCCACAGGTTGCGATAGGCGATGCGCTCGCCCTCGCTTTGCCAGAACGCCGCGTTCTCGGGCTCCCAGCGGGTGAGTACGGATGAGGTCATGATTGGTATGCCTTGGTGGAAAGAGCGCGGAGGCGCGCCTGGAAGGTGAGAGATCAGGCTGCCTGCGTGAGCCCGACGGCCTGTGCCTTGCGCTGGCGTTCAGCGCGGTGGCTGTAGTGCATCCACACCAGGCTCACGCATACCGTGCCGTACATCAGCATGAAGCAGCTGCTGCGCACGCCGGTCAGGTCGGCCAGCATGCCGAACAGGATCGGCAGGATGAAGCCGCCCAGGCCGCCGGCGAGGCCGACCACGCCGGAGACGGCGCCGATGTTGTGCGAGAAGTCGTTGGAGATGAACTTGAAGACCGACGCCTTGCCGATGGCAAAGGCGATGCCGACCACAAACAGGAGGATGGTGAACACCGTGGGCGTCAGCGCGATGCGGAATGCCTGCGGGCCGCCGGTGGTCTGGATGACGAAGTCGGTCTGCGGGTAGCTGAGCAGGAAGAAGCCGACCCAGCTCACCCACATCACCCACCAGGTGGTGCGGTGCGCGCCGTAGCGGTCGGAGATCCAGCCGCCGATGGCGCGCAGCACGCCGCCAGGCAGCGAGAAGCAGGCCGCCAGGAAGGCGGCGGTCTTGATGTCGAAACCGTATTCGCCGATGTAGTACTTGGTCATCCACAGCGACAGGCCGACATAGCCGCCAAACACCACCGAGTAGTACTGCGAATAGCGCCACACGCGCGGGTCGCGCATCACTGCCAGCTGTTCGCGCCAACCCACGCTGGACTTGACCATGTGCGCCGGGTTGCTGCGCGAGAACACCCAGAACAGCAGCGCGGTGACGAGCATCGCCACCGAATACACGCGCGGCACCACGGTCCAAGTGCCCGCCGCCAGGATCATCGCCGGCGCGACGAACTTGGTCAGCGCCGCGCCTGAGTTGCCGGCGCCGAAGATGCCCATCGCCAGGCCCTGGCGCGAGCGCGGGAACCAGCGCGCCACGTAGGGCGTGCCGACCGAGAACGAGCCGCCCGCCAGGCCGACGAACAGGCCCAGCACCAGCAGTTGCCACAGGCTGTGCGCGTAGGAGATCAGCCAGATCGGGATCACCGTGGCCAGCATCAGTACGAAGAAGACGATGCGGCCGCCGAAGCGGTCGGTCCAGATGCCCAGCGGCACGCGGATCAGCGAGCCGCTCAGCACCGGCGTGGCGGCGAGCAGGCCGAATTCCGTGTCGTTGAGGCCGAGTTCCTGCTTGAGCGGGATGCCCAGGACGGCGAACAGCATCCAGACGGCAAAGCAGATGGTGAAGGCGAAAGTACTGGACGCCAGCGTGATTGCCGCGCCGGCCGGAACGGGTTCCGTCGCGCGTGTTTGGGTGGCCATGGCCATGCTCCTGTGTCAACTTTGGCGGGGGTGATGCCAGAGTAGGGGCGGCCACTGGTGCTGCCTATTCGCCGGCAGCACAGCGCGCCACATGGAGCGATCTGTCGTTGGAGGTAGTTCTACCGGCGGAGGTTGGCGGCGCGGCGCTGGTGCTATCGTGATTGCGGCACGCATGGCACCCGTTTGCGTGCTTGCGGCCCGCCTGCGCCAGATCAAGAATCCAGGCACAGGCCGCGTCGATTCTGCCCGCTACACAGTCCCGCTACACAGACCTTTTTCGCCCGCCATGGAAACCATCCCCATCCTTCCCGCCCGGCCGCCGTCCGGCAAGACGCCTGACGGGCCGCCGCCGCGCGGATTCGCGCTGTTCGCGCTGGGGTTCCGGCCGTTCTATCTGGGCGGGGCGGTGTTCGCCGCGCTGGCGGTCGCGGCATGGTCGGCAATGCTCGCGGGGATGCAGTCGGTCGGGCCGGCGCCGGTGCTGCCCGCGATGTTCTGGCACGCGCACGAGATGGTGTTCGGCTTTGCCGCGGCGATCGTGGTGGGCTTCCTGTTCACGGCGGGGCGTGCCTGGACCGGCCAGCCCACGCCGACCGGCGCGGCGCTGGCCGTGCTGTTCCTGCTGTGGCTGGCGGGACGCGTGGGCATGTGGGTGGCGCCGGGCACCATTGCCTTCGCCGTCGAAGGCGCATTCCTGCCGCTGGCGGCGCTGGCCTTCACCCGCACGCTGGCCAGGGCGGGCAACCGGCGCAACTACCCGCTCGCGCTGGCGCTGTGGCTGCTCGCCATGGCCAATATCGCCGCCCTGTCGCTGCAGGCCGGCGGACATGATGCCGCGGCGCTGCGGGCCTGCCACGCCGGCGTGGCGCTGGTGACGCTGTTCGTGGTGGTGATCGGCGGCCGCGTGATCCCGATGTTCACCACCAACGCGATTCCCGGTTTTCGCCTGCGCCAGGTCAAGCAGGTCGATCGCATGGTGATCCCGGCAACGGTGCTGGGGCTTGCGTCGGCATTGCTGCCCATGCCGGGATGGCTGACCGCGGCGCTGTCCCTGCTCGCCGCCGGCGTGCTGGCGGTGCGCGTGGCGGGATGGCGCGGCTATGCGGTTGGCAACCGGCCGTTGCTGTGGGTGCTGCACCTCGCCTATGCGTGGCTGCCGGTGGCGTTGCTGCTGCAGGCACTGGGTGCGCTGGGCCTGGTGATGGCCGGGCTGGCGACTCATGCGTTCACGGTGGGCGCGCTCGGCGTGGCCATCATCGCCATGATCACGCGCACCGCGCTGGGCCATACCGGCCGCATGCTGGTGGCCGGCCGCGCGGAAACGGTGGCGTACTGGCTGATTGCCATGGCCGCGGTCTTGCGCGTGTTCGGTCCGATGGCGTGGCCCGCCGGCTACCTGCACTGGATCTGGGGCGCCGGGGTGTGCTGGGTGGCGGGGTTTGGCCTCTATGCACTGACCTATGCGCCGCCGCTTGCGCGCCCACGGGTAGACGGCAAGCCGGGTTGAGCTACCGGGCTGAGGGAGCGAGTCGAGCGGGTCAGGGGCAAGCTTGCGCCACCGGTGCGACGGCACCGCGGCCCTGCTCGAGCCTGACGCTGAGCCAGGCCACCGCCAGCGCTGCCAGCGGCGCCAGTGCCGCGATCCACGGCAAGGCTGTCAGCCCGGGACCGTGGTCGGTCACCATGCCACCCATCCACGCACCAATCCCGTTGCCGAGGTTGAACGCCGCGATATTGAAGCTCGATGCCAGGTTCTCGCCAGCGCCACTGGCATGCCGCAGCACGCGCAACTGCAGCGGCGACACGGTGGAGAATGCGGCAATGCCCAGGATGCCGACGAACGCCACCACCATCACCTGGTTGTGGATGGCCAGCGTCATTGCCGCCAGCACCAGTGTCAGCGTGGCGAGCGAGCCGAGCAATGCGCGCGCCGGCGCGCGGTCGGCGAGGCGGCCGCCGAGGATATTGCCGATGATCATGCCGCCGCCGAACAGCAGCAGGATCGGCGACACTGCCCCCTCGCCAAAGTCCGAGACGCGTGTCAGCAACGGTTGCACGTAGGTAATCACGGCAAAGGTGCCCATCGACTGCAGCACCGTCATCAGCAGGCCCAGCAGCACCTGCGGGCGCACGACGGTGGCCAGTTCGTCGCGCAGCGCCACCGGGGCGCGCTGGTCGCGGCTCCTCTGCACCAGCAGCGCGATGACTGCCAGCGACACCAGGCCGATCAGCGTCATCGCCCAGAACGTTGCGCGCCAGCCCAGGTGCAGGCCGAGCCAGGCACCGGCGGGCATGCCCAGCAGCGTGGCCAGCGTCAGGCCGGAAAACATCACCGAGATCGCCGAGGCACGCCGGTGGGGCGGCACCAGTCCGGTCGCCACCACTGCACCCACGCCGAAGAACGTGCCGTGGGTCAGCGAGGTCAGCACGCGCGCAACCATCAGCGTGGTGTAGTCGGGCGCCAGCGCGCAGGCGGCGTTGCCGACGGTGTAGATCACCATCAGCGCCAGCAGCACGGCCTTGCGCGGCATGCGCCGGGTCAGCAGCGTCAGCACCGGCGCGCCGGCGAACACGCCGAGCGCGTAGCCGGACACCAGCATGCCGGCCGCGGCGATGGTCACCTGCAGGTCGGCGGCAACCTGCAGCAGCAGGCCCATGATGACGAATTCGGCACAGCCGATGCCGAAGGAGCCGGCGGTCAGCGCATAGAGAGCCAAGGGCAGGCCGTCGCTCGCGGTGGCAGCGCGGGCAGGGGCAGGAGCAGGAGCGGAAAAGGGGGCGGACATGGTTGGAAGGTCGGGAAAGACGGTGGTGAGGGCGTGGTGAGTGGCGGTGGTGAGCGGATAGGGCGGGAAGGCTGCAGTCTGCGCCTTCCCGCCTTTTGCAAAAACCGGCATGATCCATAATCAGTTTCAATGGAATCTTGATAATCATGGATCGCATCGGGGATATTGGCTTGTTCCTGCGCGTACTCGACCTGGGTTCGATCAGCGCCGCGGCGCGCAGCCTGGGCTTGTCGGTGGCCGTCGCCAGCCAGCGCCTCCAGCGGCTGGAGCGCGACCTCGGCGTGCGCCTGCTGCACCGGACCACGCGGCGGCTGCATGCCACGCCCGAGGGCGCGGTGCTGGCCGAGCAGGGGCGTGCGCTGGTCGACGACCTGGAAGCGCTGGGGGCGTCGCTGCGACAGGCCAGCACCGGGATCTCAGGCACGTTGCGGGTGACCACGTCGTCATCGTTCGGCCGGCTCTATGTGTCGCCGCTGCTGCCGCGGTTCCTGGAGCAGCATCCCGGGCTATCGGTCAGCGTGAACCTGACCGACAACGTGCTCGACCTCGTCAGCGCCGGCTTCGACCTGGCCATCCGCATCGGGGCGCTCGACGATTCCACGCTGGTGGCGCGCCGCCTCGCCATCAACCGGCGCGTGCTGTGCGCCGCGCCGGATTACCTGCGCCGGCGCGGCACGCCGCGCACGCCGCATGACCTGGTACGGCACGATTGCCTGGTGCTGGTGGGCAGCCAGGGCCGCCAGGACGTCTGGACACTTGGCGATGGCCAGGGCGGGGAAATCGCGGTGCGGGTGCGTGGTCGCATCGAGGCCAATACCGGCGAACTGCTGTCGGATGCGGCGCTGGCCGGCTTCGGCATCGCGCTGCATTCGACCTGGCATGTCGGCGGCGACCTGCGCGCCGGCAGGCTGGTGCAGGTGCTGCCCGACTTCCCGATTGCTGACACCGGCATCTACGCGGTGATGCCGCAACGGCGGCTGGTGCCGCCGCGGGTGCGCGCCTTTGCCGATTACCTGGCGCAAGAGTACGGCGAGAATCCGCCTTGGGACGCGCCGGCCGGCGCATGAAGCCGGCCGGGGAAGGTGAATCGGGCCGTCTGCCCTAACCCGGCGGGTGCGCCGCCGAGCGCCGGTAGTCGCCCGGTGTCATGCCGGTCCAGCGGCGGAAGGCGCGGAAGAATGAATTGGCATCGTCAAAGCCGAGCCGGAAAGCGATTTCTCCCAGCGACATATTGCCCTCGGTCAGGTACCGGCCGGCCAGTTCGCGGCGTACATCTTCGCACAACGCGCGGAAGCCCGTGCCTGCCGCCATCAGCCGGCGCTGCAGCGTGCGTTCGCTGATGTCGAGATGGCGCGCCACGGCGGCCAGGCTCAGTGCGCGCTCGCCGGCCAACTGGTGCAGGGCGGCGCGCACGTCGTCCAGCGATGCCGCCGCGTGCCGCGCGTCGCGCGTGGCGGCGGGCGCTGCCGGACGGCTATGGGCGCGGGCGACCAGGCGCAGCGACAGGTCGCGCCGGCCGAACACAATCGCGTCTTCGGCTTCGCCAAAGCGCACCGGGCAATCGAAGGCTTCGGTATAGCGCAGGTGCCAGTCGGGCTGGCCGATGCGCAGCGAGACCCGCAGCGGATGCAGCGGCTTGCGCGTGAACTGGCGCCCGAAGGCCAGCAGCGAGCACAACTCCATGTCGATGCGCGGGCGGGTGTCAGGCGCCTCCGGTTCGCTCGGGCGGATACAGACCCAGGCCTCTTCGCCCTGCCGGCGCAGTTCGATGCGGTCGCCCATCATCAGCTTCTGGTAGCGCGCGATGCGCCGCAGCGCCGTGCCCAGCGACGGGCCCGCCATGGCCGGCATGCCTGCCAGGCCGAGCAGGTCAGGCTGCATCCGGCTGCCCAGCCACAGGCCGATGGCGGGATCGCCGGTGGCCTGGTAGACCGCGCACAGCAGGTGGCTCGCCTGCTGGGGCCCGGCCTCGGGCGTGTCCGGGGTGGAAAGGGTTTCGGGATCGGAATCCGGAGCAGGCACGAGCGCCGACACATCGTAACCGCCTTCACGCAGCGCGTGCAGCAGGTCACGAGGGAACGGCCTGGCCTGGGTTGGCTCTTGGAGTGGCATTGTTATTGGCTGGCAAATTGGCGCAAGGCGCCTGTGCTAGCCCCCGGTAAGACTGAGATTACGCGGTGGTGGCGGCGCCTTCAAGGGCACGCGGGGGGAGGATGTGTGGCCAAGGCAGCGCAACCAGCGGGTTGGCCGGGGGGCGGGGCGCGGTCCTGCGAGAGGGTATCGACGGAGCTAACGAGAGTCGATGCGCCGGTCGATGCAACGCGTTGCCTAAAATTTGTGCGGTCCGGTGCGTTGCCGCACAGACTAAGGCTTCCGGGGAGAGGGAGGGCAGGATATCCACAGATTCTGTGGATATCACGCCAGGGTTTTCAACATGGGTTTGTGCGGCTGCCGCAATCTGCTGGAAACCGGTATGCTGCACAGCTTTGGGAACAGGACAACACTGCAGCAAGCTGCTACGGTGTCAACGCCGGATACCGTCCATGCCGCTATCGCGCATGATTCGCGCATGATTCGTGGCCTATTTCCATGGAAGTTGCTGCGTTCCTGCTGCCAGCTATCTCGGCTGGCATAACCGCAATGCCAAACTGCCTGCCGCCATGCCTCATGACCGGTCGTTCGCAGTGCCCGCCCGCCTGACCTGCCTAGCCACGTTGGCCGCCACTGCGGCGCTATGCGGCTGCGTGGCGCAATACCGGGTGCCATCGGGAGCCCCCACGGCCGGCGTGCGGCTGCTGACCAATACCGAAGAAATCACCTCGTTCGCAGTGGTCGACCCGGCCAAGTGCCCGGTGCCGGCGCGGCCGCTGGTCCTGGCCGGCACTGGCAAGCAGTTGTCGGCAATGGGCCGGGATCGCGAACTGGGTCTGCCGGGGCGCTCACCCGAGCCGCCGGCACGCACGCGCGAACGGCTGGTCGAGGCAGGCCGGCGCATCTACGTGGCCGTGACGTCGGTCGCCGAGCCGCCGTTGCCGGAGCAGCGTTGCGCGGCGGGCGTGTCGTTCGTTCCCGCGCCGGGGGGCCTCTATGAAATCCGGTACCAGCGCGACGATGCCGCGAGCCAGTGCTCGGCGCAGGTATTGCGAATGCAGCCGCTGGACGGTGGCGGTGCGCGCCTGACAGCGGAGCCAACGCAGAAGGGCTTCCGCGCGCTGCGCAAGGAGTATGTGTGCCAGGCGCTGTGACGGCGCCCTGGGCGGGGGCGGAACAATAGCGCGCCGGGCAGGCCCCGCCTGCCCGATGGGCGCGATTACTGCTCGATCAGGAAGCGCTCGGGGCGCTTGCCCAGCCATGCCGGGGCGCGGCCGCGGCCGGACCAGGTCTTGCCGGTCTTGGGATCCATGTACTTGGGCGGCAGCGCCGAGCCCGAAGCCGCCTTACTGCCGGCGGAACTCGCGGGGCGGCCGCGCTTGCGCCGGGGCATGATGTCTTCCGCGGTCAGGCCATATTCGGTCATCAGTTCGCGGATTTTGTCGATCACGCCGGCGACTTCCGTCGCGCGCACTTCATTCAGCTTGGCTTCCAGCGCTTCCTTCTCAGCCAGGAGTTGCTTGTATGTCGCCATTTATTTCCCCTTTCTGCAATTAGGCCGCTGCATGGTACTAGAACTTCAGGCGTCGGTTGACATAAAAATTTTACAAGAAATAACGGGGATTGCACGGATTGATTGTCATTGCGCACGGCTTCAGAGTTTTACAGCGCGCCATTGCAGTGCCGCCACTGCGCCAAATGACAATGCCACAGTCATTTCCGGCAAGGGAAAAACTGGCGCTGCCGATTTTTGCGCCTAGACTGGTTCTCTGCGTTGCACCACGCTTACCGGAGACGTCATGAACCAGCAGATCTTTGTCAATTTGCCCGTCCGCGACCTGGAAGAATCGATCGCGTTCTTCACCAGTCTTGGCTTTACCTTCAATCCGCAATTCACCGATGACACCGCCACCTGCATGATCGTTGGCGAGAACATTTTCGTGATGCTTCTGACCGAAGCCAAGTTCCGCGGCTTTGCGCCGAATGACATCTGCGATGCGCGCAAATTCACCGAAGTGCTGGTTTGCCTGTCGATGGAAAGCCGTGCGCGCGTCGATGAAATGGTGAATGCCGCGCTGACCGCGGGCGGCAATACCTACAAGCCGCCGATGGACCTGGGATTTATGTACGGGCATGGCTTCCAGGACCTCGATGGCCATGTCTGGGAGCTGGTGTACATGGATATGGCGGCAATGCAGAAGGCGCAGTAAGTCGCGCACCCAGTAAGTCGCGCACCAAAAAAAACAGCCCGGGAAAGCAGGAAGCCCGGGCTTGAAATCCACCTGGATCGCGGTGGAGGAGACAACTTGTCGTGGACGTCCCGGGTCAGTTGCCCGGGACGTGTCAGGCAGGATCAGATTGCCCAGCCGCCGGCATAGAAAGCAGCGAGCACCAGCGCGATGGCGACGGTGCCGACATTGAGCTTGCGCCATTCGCCGGCGATCACGCGGCCGACCACCAGGGTGCAGAAGCCCAGCATGATGCCGGTGACGATATTGCAGGTCAGCACGATAAACACGGCGCAGACCAGGCCGGCCAGCGCATCGACCAGGTCATCCATATGCAGGCGACTGACGCTGGACAGCATCAACAGGCCCACGTACATCAGCGCCGGCGCGGTGGCGTACGACGGCACCAGTGCTGCCAGCGGCGAGAAGAACATCACCGCCACGAACAGCAGGCCCACCACCACGGCAGTCAGGCCGGTCTTGGCGCCCGCGGCCACGCCGACGGTCGATTCGATATAGGCCGCTGCCGGTGCGCCGCCAAAGAAGCCGGAGAAGATCGAGCTGACCGAGTCCGCCGTCAGCGCGCGGCCGCCGTTGTGGATATGGCCGGCGGCGTTGAGCTGCCCGGCTTGCCCGGCCACGGCGCGGATGGTGCCGGTGGCGTCGAACACGGCGGTCATTACCAGCGCCAGCACGCTCGGCAGCACCGCCGCGGTCAGCGCGCCGCGCACGTCCATGGCGCCGATCAGCGAAGCGTGGCCCGGTGCGCTCAGCGACGGCAGCGCGAACACGCCGGTGTACTTCACCGCCGGATCGAAGATGAGGCCCAGCGCCGAGATCGCGATGATCACCAGCAGGATGCCGCCCGGCACCTTGCGCCGCTCCAGGCCGAAAATCGCCGCCAGGCCGAGCACCGACATCACCACCGGGAACGAGGTAATCTTGCCCAGCGCCACCGGCAGGCCGGCATGGGTGTTCTTGACCACCAGGCCGACTTCATTGGAGGCGATCAGCAGCAGGAACAGGCCGATGCCGATGCCCGTGCCATGCGCCACGCCTGCCGGCAGGTTGCGCAGGATCCAGGAGCGCACTCCGGTCACCGAGATCGCGGTGAAGATCAGGCCCATCAGGAACACAGCGCCGAGCGCGACCGCCGGGGACAGGCCCTGGCCCAGCACCAGGCCGAAGGCCATGAACGCGGTCAGTGAAATGGCACAGCCGATCGCGATCGGCAGCTTGGCCCACAGGCCCATCAGCAGCGAGCCGAAGGCGGTGGTCAGGCACACGGCGACAAAGACCGCGCTGCTGTCGAAGCCGGCCTTGCCGAGCATGCCGGGCACGACGAAGACCGCGTAGACCATTGCCATGAAGGTGGTGATGCCCGCCACCACCTCCTTGCGCTGGGTGCTGCCGCGCGCGGTGATCTCGAAATAGGCGTCGAGCCGGTTCCGGACCTCGGGGACGTTGGGGCGTGCCGCATCGGTTTCCGTCGCTGACGACGGATAGGGCTGCTCGATCATGATGAACTGTCTCCTTGCAGGGCGCTGCAACGTCCGTCGTACGGTGCGTCGTCAGGCTTGTCTCACGTGGTTCTGGCTGTTTTGGGCTGGAGGCCTGGGAGGTCTCGCCAACCCGCTGTTATCGGTGTGCCGGTTTGTCGTTGCCTTCTTGGACGGGCGTGATCTTGGCAAGGCTGAAGGCTAGGTGAGTGCGAGGGACTCGTCATAACCGCAGCAGAATGCGCGGCATGCGTCGGCGGGAATACCGAATGTGGAGGATGATTATCTTCGGCGCGAAAGCGCTCACCAGGTGGCGCTTGGGGCGCAGGGCATTATCACGTACAACATATACGGCCTATAGGGACTGACCCGGATGCCCGACGAGGTACTTCGTTATACTAGGGATAACCCTGAAATGCCTCGCGCAACCGGCCGGAATCCGGACAAATATGCCTTGCGAGGCACTTATTGTTCCTCCGCTACGGAAAAGGAAATATTGCCATGCAAGTGCTCGCCGATACGCTTTATCGTCAACCCCGCCAGGCCAAGCCCCAAGCCAGGTCCAGCGTCCATACCGCTGCCGAGCCGGCACGCGAGGTCGACTGCGAGGTCGACTATGACGCCCGCATGGGCAGTGGCCGCTCGTTGTCGGCACGTGTCCGCGGCTACTTCGCGCGCGGCTGGACGCTCTACCTCGACAACGCCCGCGCCGTCGCGCCGCTGACCCACCTGTAAAGGCGCTTCCGTGGCGCCGCCGGCGCTCAGTACATGCCGGTACGTGCCTTGAATGTCTGCAGGGTCCATCCGCGGCCCAGCAGCAGCCGGCGCGTGTGCAGGCCCTCTTGCTCCTGCGGGCTGACCGTTTCGCCCAGCCATGTCAGCGTCTTGTGGCGCAGGTCGACATAGCCGCCGGCGTAATCCACGCCAAGCGCTTGCCATAGCGCGTGCGCGCCTGCCGACTGGCGGGCGCCGCTCAGCAGGCAAAGCCCGCCTGCCAGCGCCCAGTGGTACAGCGCCTTGGCCAGGCCGCGGCGCTGGTAAGCGGGCGCAAACTTCGTATGCGGCGCACGCACCCATGGGTCGGTGCGCCGGCCCACCTCGATCAGGCGGTTGAACACGGTATAGCCGGCCAGCCGACGCTGCGTCACATCCTCCACATACACGTAGTACTCGCCGTCGGCTTCGCGGTAGCGCAGGCGCAGCGAGGGCGTGCCCGCCGGCAGCGCGGGCATGTCGTGCAGGCGGTCGCCGGGCCGGTGGATGCGATCGTGGAGCGAGTCCAGTTCGCGCTCGATCTCGTCCGGGGCGAGTTCCACGTCGATGCGCAAGGCCAGCGGGCGCGGCAGGGCCGGCACCAGGATCGGTACCAGGGCCAACATCGGGCCCAGGGCAGGAAACGGGAGCATGGCTGCGCCTCAGCTTTCGAGGAGCAGGTAAAGGGCGGCAAGCGCCACCATGGCAAGAAGGGTTTGGCGGTAGAGCTGAGGCATGGCTGGCTTTCTCCTGGCTGCATGATCAAGCGGATGCCGGATGGCGATCCGCGCCATGTGCCGTGCGGGGAAGCTCAGGTCTGCTGGAGGGTAGTGTCCCGAGCTGCCCGCACGGCCAGGAAAAGCACGGCGCTGCGGACCGCGCCGTGGGCGGCGTGGTCAATGGCGGTGCCCGGATGCTGCGCGGTCACGGCGAACGCCGCCGCCGGCAGGGCCGGGCAGTTCGATGCGGCGAAGCGGACGATGCGAGACATGGGGAGCAGTGTGTCGAAGATAAGCGTGAACCATGCTTATGCCATATTTGTGGTGCCATGTCCAGCTAACTTGCTGATATCCGCTATTATCTGCTGTTTACCGTTGCGCCGGCTCCGGGGCGCGGCCGCTTCGCAAACGGGGTTCGCGTCAATCTCAATTGTGAACACTGTCTACATGTACTAGACTCGGATGCATCATTCAACGGCCATCCCGCAGGAGCCATGATGACGACGTCCCCCGAAACCGGCCCGGTCACGCTGCTGGTCGCCACCACCAAAGGTGCCTGGTTCCTGACCAGCGACGCCGGCCGCAGCCACTGGCAGGTGGCAGGTCCCACCTTCCTTGGCCACACCATCCACCATATCGTGCAGGATCCCCGCGAGCCGTCGCGGATGCTGATGGCCGCGCGCACCGGCCACCTTGGCCCGACGGTGTTCCGCTCCACCGACGGCGGCAGCAACTGGACTGAGGCCGAGCGCCCGCCCGCCTTCGACAAGGCGCCCGAAGGAGAGACCGGCCGCGTGGTCGACCATGTGTTCTGGCTCACTCCCGGGCACGCCAGTGAACCCGGCGCCTGGTACGCCGGCACTTCGCCGCAGGGGCTGTTCCGCAGCACCGACCACGGCGCCACGTGGGAGCCCGTGTCGGGCTTCAACGACCACCCGATGTGGCGCAACTGGACCGGCGGCGAGCAGGACGGCACCCCCGACGGGCCCAAGATGCATTCCGTGCTGGTCGATCCGCGCGACAAGCGTCATCTCTATATCGGCATGTCCAGCGGCGGCGTATTCGAGAGCACCGACGCGGGTGCCGACTGGAAACCGCTGAACCGCGGCAGCCTGGCCACCTTCCTGCCCGACCCCAACCCGGAATATGGGCAGGACCCGCACTGCATGCTGCAGCACCCGGCCAATCCCGACATCCTCTACCAGCAGAACCACTGCGGCATCTATCGCATGGACCGGCGCGAAGGCGTATGGAAGCGCATCGGCGAGGCGATGCCCGCCGAGGTGGGCGACATCGGCTTCCCGATCGTCGCGCATCCGCGCGATGCGCGCACGGTGTGGGTGTTCCCGATGGACGGCAGCGATGTCTGGCCGCGCGTCAGTCCCGGCGGCCACCCCGCGGCCTATGTCACCCGCGACGCCGGCGAGACCTGGCAGCGCCAGGATCGCGGCCTGCCGCCCGAGCAGGGCTGGTTCACGGTCAAGCGGCAGGCCATGGCCACCGACAGCCATGGGCCGGTGGGCGTGTACTTCGGCACCACCGGTGGCGAGATCTGGGCCAGCGCCGATGAGGGCGAACACTGGCGCTGCATCGCCAGCCACTTGCCGCAGGTCTACGCTGTCAGCGTGGCGCGGCCGGCCTGAGTCGGAGGCAGCCATGCAAGTACGCATTGCCACGCCGCTGTTTTCCTATACCGGCCAGCGCGAGTATGTGGAAGCCCACGGCGCGAGCATCGGCGCGCTGCTGGACGACCTTGACCGCCAGTTTCCGGGGATGCGGTTTCGCATCGTCGATGAGCAGGGGAAGTTGCGCCCGTATATCCGGGTGTTCGTGAATCGGACGCAGTTGATGCGGCTGGATACGCCGCTTCAGGAAACGGACGAGGTGCATATATTGCAGGCGTTGGCGGGGGGCTAACGACCTTTCGCCCCCCTCAACTCTCCAGTTCCCGCGCCGATATCCAGGCATGACCCCTGCCGTCCGCCAGCCGCCGCGGCGGCACGGCAATGCACACACGGCGGCCACAGATCATTCAACGCACGGCACGGGAGCGACGCATGAGCAGTTCCATGAGGGACATCGACGAACGGACTAACCTCACCAACAACAACCAGTTCGAACTGCTCCTGTTCCGGCTGGGCGATGCCGAGCACAGCGGGCAGTCCGAGTTGTTCGGCATCAATGTGTTCAAGGTGCGCGAGATCCTGGTGATGCCGCCGGTGACGACCGTGGTCGGGGCCGACCCGTCGATCCTGGGCATGTCCGATATCCGCGGCCAGGTGATCCCCGTGATTGACCTGCCCAGGCTGGTGGGATGCAAGCCGCGCAACGGGCTCGGCATTCTGCTGGTGACCGAGTACGCCCGCTCGACGCAGGGCTTCGCGGTCGAGGCGGTGGAGGAAATCGTACGTCTCGAGTGGAACCAGGTGCACTCGGCGGAGGCCAGCGTGCGCACCGGCCACGTGACCAGCATCGCCAAGCTGGATGCCGGCACGGACCAGGCGCGTTTGGTGCAGGTGCTGGACGTGGAGCAGATCCTGCGCGACGTGCTGCCGACGCGGCAGCCGGACGTCGAACCGGGCTCGGTTGGCCCGCAGCTGAACCTGCGCCCGGGCCTCAAGGTGATCGCCGCCGACGACTCCGCGCTGGCACGCGGCCTGATCGAGCAGGGGCTGAAGGCGCTGGGCGCGCCGGTGCTGATGACCAAGTCGGGCAAGGAAGCGTGGGAACTGCTCGACCGCATCGCCGCCGAGGCGGCCAGCCACGGCAAGTCGGTGCAGGACGAGGTGGCGCTGGTGCTGACCGACCTGGAAATGCCCGAGATGGACGGCTTCACGCTGACGCGCAAGATCAAGGCCGACAGCCGACTGAAGCAGTTGCCGGTGGTGATTCACTCGTCACTGTCGGGCGAAGCCAGCGAGGAGCATGTGCGCAAGGTGGGCGCGGATGCCTACGTGGCGAAGTTCGTCGCCAAGGAACTGGCCGACACCATCCGCGAGGTACTGACGCGCTGAACGGCTGCCTTGGATCGCTGCCTGGATCGGCTTAGGCAGCACAAGGCACAAAATTCTTCAAGCTGCAAGCATTCCCGTACGTTTACGGTTTGCCTATTAAACGGGCACTCCAGTGCGAGCCAAGGCCGGCGCGCACTTGGCGGTTGTCAAGAGGGGGGATATCCACCGAAGCTGTGGATAGATCCTGTGGACAAGTCAGGCGTCCCGGCCAAATTGCCCGGGACGCCTGCCGGCGGTCCTGCGTGACCTCCACGCCCTGCCGCGCTCCCTTGCTCGCTCTCTCCCTTGTCTGGCCTGGCCCGGTTCCTTCCGGTCCCTTCCGGTCCCCTCTGGTCCGTTACTTGGGCTGCTCCACCGTGCGCAGGTAAGGCTTCAGTGTCTTGAACCCTTGCGGGTATTTTTTCTTCGCATCTTCGTCCGAGACCGATGTCGGGATGATGACGTCCTCACCCGGCTTCCAATTGACCGGCGTGGCCACGGTGTGCTTGGCATTGAGCTGCAGCGAATCCAGCAAGCGTAGCACTTCATCGAAATTGCGCCCCGCGCTCATCGGATACACCAGCATCGCCTTGACATTCTTGTCCGGGCCAATGATGAACACCGAGCGGATGGTGGCGTTGTCCACCGCCGTGCGCGGCCCGGCGCCGCTGGCTTCGGGGTGGATCATGTCGTAGAGCTTGGCCACAGTCAGGTCGGCGTCGCCGATCATCGGATAGTTGACGGTGGCGCCCTGGGTTTCCTCGATGTCCTTGGCCCAGCGCTGGTGGTCGCTGACGGGATCGATGCTCAGGCCGATGATCTTGGTGTTGCGCTTGTCGAATTCGGGCTTGAGCCGCGCCATGTAACCCAGTTCGGTGGTGCATACCGGCGTGAAGTCCTTGGGGTGCGAGAACAGGATCGCCCAGCTGTCGCCGATCCATTCATGGAAGCTGAGCTTGCCTTCCGTGGTGTCTGCGGTGAAGTCCGGGGCTTGTTCGCCCAGTCGAATCGCCATGGTTGCGCTCCTTGCAGTTGGCATGGGGGTGGAATAAGCGCGTTGCCGGCGTGCCGGCCGGCATCGCGCGCGATTGCCTGGCGCCTAGCGCAGGACCAGCACCGGGATCGTGCTGTGCGTCAGGACTTTTTGCGTTTCACTGCCGATCAGCAACGCCTGCAACCCGCGCCGCCCGTGCGACGACATCACGATCAGGTCGCAGCCGCGCTGCTCGGCGCACTGGATGATGGCTTGCCACGGGTGGTCATCGGTGGCGGTGACGGTGTCGCACGGCACGCCGGCCTGGCTGGCAGCACGCGTGACCGCGGCCAGGAAGGTATCGGCATGGCGCGCGGCCTCGGCCGCGAACGAGTCCTTGGTGTCCTGCAGGCTAGTCAGCCGGTATGTCATGACGTGGTACTCGGGAATCACATGCAGGCCGGTCGCGCGGGCGCCGATGCGGCTGGCGAAGGTCATGGCGCGGGCCACCGTCGCTTCGGCGCGTGCGGAGCCGTCGGTGGGGACAAGGAGGTGCTGGAACATGATGGCCTCCGATTGCAGTGAATAGCCGCGTCCGCCGGGCGGTTCCGCCCGGACCGTCCGGACGAGCCACTCCAGTATAGGAATTGGCCGGTGATAGCGACAGGTCGCCGACAGGTCGCCGACAGGGCTTTGCGGCGCCTTGGCGCAGCGCTTTTGCGCCGGTGCCCTTGGTGACGCGATGTCGCGGGCGCAAGCGGCAAGTGTCGGGTCGGCATGTCACTTGCATTAACATGTTGTTATCATCCGATGCACCTGCGCCATTCCCTCCGAGGTTGACCCATTGCAAGGAATTTCCGCATGATCGCGCTGCGCGAAGCATGGCAGGCCGGGCTGTTCCGCCGCGCCAACTGGCTGCCCAACCTTGTGTCTGGTGTGATCGTGGGGGTGGTGGCGCTGCCGCTGGCGATGGCGTTCGCGATTGCATCAGGCGCCAAGCCGGAGCAAGGGCTGTACACGGCTATCGTCGCGGGGCTGGCGGTGTCGATGTTCGGCGGCAGCCGCCTGCAGATCGCCGGACCCACCGGCGCGTTCATCGTGGTGCTGTCCGCCATTACCGCGCGCCATGGGATCGGCGGGCTGCAGCTTGCCACGCTGATGGCCGGGCTGATCCTTTTGGCGCTGGGCCTGGCGCGGCTGGGCGGCGTGATCCGCTACATTCCCGCCCCGGTGATCGTGGGCTTTACCGCTGGCATCGGCGTGATCATCTTCGTCGGGCAATGGCGCGACTTCTTCGGGCTGCCGACGGTAGCCGGCACCCACTTCCATGAAAAGCTCTGGCACCTGCTGCAGGCCCTGCCGCAGTGGCATGCGGCCACGACCGCGCTCGCGCTGGGGAGCCTCCTGCTGGTGCTGGGCGCGCCGCGGGTCCGCTGGCTGCACCGCGTTCCCGGGCCGCTGGTAGCGCTGGTGGTCGCTACCGCGGTGCAGGCGCTGTTCCGCTTCGACGGCGTGGCCACCATCGGCAGCGCCTTCGGCGGCCTGCCGCGCGGGTTGCCGGCGCCGTCGCTGCCGGAGATCTCGCTGGCGCGCATGATCGAGCTGGCAGGACCGGCCTTCACCATCGCCATGCTGGGCGCGATCGAATCGCTGCTGTCCGCGGTGGTGGCCGACGGCATGGCCGGCACCCGGCACGATTCCAATCAGGAGCTGGTGGGGCAAGGCATCGCCAATATCCTGGCGCCGCTGTTCGGCGGGATTGCCGCCACCGGCGCCATCGCCCGCACCGCCACCAATATCCGCAACGGCGGCAACAGCCCGCTGGCCGGCATCGCCCATGCGCTGACGCTGGTGCTGGTGCTGCTGTTCCTGGCACCGCTGGCCGCGAGCGTGCCGCTGGCGACGCTGGCCGCGATCCTGTTCGTGGTGGCATGGAACATGAGCGAGGCGCGCCAGTTTGCGCGCATGGTGCACCGAGCGCCGCGCGCCGACGTGGCGATCCTGCTGATCACCTTCACGCTGACCGTGCTGACCGACCTGGTGGTCGCGGTCAATGTCGGCGTGATCCTGGCCATGCTGCAGTTCCTGCGGCGCATGTCGGCTTCGGTGGAAGTGACGCGGCAGGACGCGACGGGCATTGAGCGCGAACTAAGTGTCGAAGGGGACGCGGCCGATTCCCTGGCGGCCCGGATGCCGCCGGGTGTGCTGGTCTACGCCATTGACGGCCCGTTCTTCTTCGGCGCGGTCGAAGCCTGCGAGCAGGCGCTGGTGCACACCCACACCGAGCCGCGCGTGCTGCTGATCCGCCTGGGCCGGGTGCCGTTCATCGATATGACCGGCTTGCAGACGCTGGAAGCCGTGATCCGCACGCTGCGCCGCCGCGGCGTGGCGGTGGTGCTGACCGAGGCCAATGCGCGCGTGCGGCACAAGCTGGAGCGGGCCGGGGTGCTGGCGGCGCTGGGGCAGGAAAATTTTGCGGATGCGCTGGCGCATGCGGTGCGGCGCTGCGGCGTGTTGGCGGAAGAGGGCGGTATGGAACGGGATCGCGAGGACACGGGCGCCTCGCACTGATCTACTTCTTTTGCCGGCCGCTGCCGGGGGGCCGTGCCTTGGTGGCGTATTCCACGCCGTGCTGGGCCAGGTATTCGCGGATCAGCTGGCGCACCACCTGCGACGGCGTCAGGTCCTGCGCTGCGCACAGGGTTTCGAAGGCCTTCTTCTTGACCGGGTCGATCAGGATGGTCAGGCGGGCGGTCTTGGATTCCATGAGGGAGTGTGTCGGGCGGTCCGGCTGGATCGGTCGCATTATATACAGCGCGAACTTCGCCGAATCCCAATGGTTTGCTCCCCTTTCCCGCCTGCGGGAGAGGGGCAGGGGGAGAGGGCCGTCGGTGGTTATGCTGACGCGCTTGACTTCGTTGAGGCTCCGACCCTCTCCCCCACCCCTCTCCCACTTCGCGGGAGAGCGGAGCGTTCACAACGGGCGGCAGTGTTTGCTGGCGCTTTCCCCGGCGCTCCGCTAAGCCGGCATCTCCAGATCCGCAATCACTGCCGCCAGGAACCGCGCCGCCTCGCCCCCCGTCACCACCCGGTGATCAAACGTCAGGCTGAGCGGCATCACCCGATGCACCGCCGGCGCACCGCCAGCCGCGACCACCTCGTCGCGCACCCGTCCCGCGCCAAGGATGGCCACTGTGGGCGGTACCACGATCGGCGCCGCATAGCGCCCCGCGATCATGCCGAAGTTGGACAGCGTGATGGTATTGCCGCGCATCTCTTCCGGCGCGATGGTGCGCGCCCGGATGTCTGCGCGCATGCGGTCGAGCCCGTGGCGCAGGTCGGCCGCGTCGCGGTTGCCCACGTCGCGCAGCACCGGCACGAACAGTCCTTCGGGCAGGTCGGCGGCAATGCCGACATCGATCTTCCTGAGCACGTGGCGGCGCCCGGTCTGGCCCTCGTACCAGGCGTTCAGGCCCGGCTCCGCGCGGCACCCCGCCACCAGCGCGCGCACCAGGCGGATGGTGACGTCGGCGCCCGCCTGCCAGGCGTGGATATCGGCATCGTCCATCACCGTGGCCGCGGCGACCTCGTTCTGCGCGCGTGCCATGTTCTGCGCCATCGCGCGGCGCACGCCGCGCAGTTCCTCGGGTGCGCCCAGTTCGGCCAGCGTGGCGGCCACGCGTTCGACGTCGGCGGCGGTGACGGTGCCCTCCGGCCCGGATGCGGTGGCCATCGCCAGGTCGACGCCGAGGCGCCGCGCCAGCGCGCGCACCGCGGGCGTGGCCTTGACGCGCGCGGCCATGCCGGCGCCAGGCGCGGCCGCGCCCGGCGGCGCCGCTTCGCTGGCCACGCGCGTGCCGACCTGCACGGCCCCGACCACCGTGCCGGCATCGGCGTCCTCGCCCGCGCCCTCGAAGCCGACCAGCGGCGCGCCCAGGTGCACGATATCGCCAGGCTGCGCATGCAGTCTGGCGATGGTGCCCGCATAGGGCGAAGGGATCTCGACGATGGCCTTGGCGGTCTCCACCGACAGCAACGGCTGGTCCGCGGCGACCGTATCGCCCACCTTGACATGCCAGTTCACGATCTCGGCCTCTTGCAGGCCTTCGCCCAGGTCGGGCAGCTTGAAGACTCTCATCGGCGCTTCCTCGGCTTGGTGTTGCTTGGGGTCGCTCGGTGTCGCTCGGTGTCACCTGGCGTCAGTCACGCGGCCATGGCCTTGCGCGCCGCGTCGGCGATGCGTGCCGCGCTGGGGAGGTAGGTGTACTCCAGCCGCGCCAGCGGCACCACGGTATCGAAGCCGGCCACGCGCTGCACCGGCGCCGCCAGCGAATACAGTCCGGCATCGGCCAGCTCCGCCGCGATCTCGGCGCCGAAGCCGGCGGTGCGTGGCGCCTCGTGCACGATCACGCAGCGCCCGGTGCGCGCCACCGCTTCGAGGATGGTCGGCATGTCGAGCGGCTTGAGCGTGGCGACGTCGATCACGGTCGCGCTCACGCCTTCGGCGGCCAGTTCGTCAGCAGCGGTCAGCGTCTCCTGCACCATCGCGCCCCAGGTCACCAGCGTGATGTCGTTGCCTTCGCGCAGCGTGAAGCAGGTATCGAGAGGCAGTGCCGCGCCGTCATCGGCGACCTCCTGACGGAACAGCCGGTACAGCCGCGTGGGCTCGAGGAAGATCACGGGGTCCGGGTCGGCGATGGCGGCCAGCAGCAGCCCGTAGGCGCGCGCCGGCGACGACGGCACCACCACGCGCAGCCCCGGCATGTGGGCGAACATCGCTTCCGGGCTTTCCGAATGATGCTCGGGCGCGTGAATGCCCGCGCCGCACGGCGAGCGCACCACCAGCGGGCAGCTCAGGCGCCCGCGCGTGCGGTGCCGCATGCGTGCGGCGTGGTTGATGATGTGGTCGATGGCCGGGTAGATAAATCCCGTGAACTGGATCTCGGCCACAGGCTTGAGCCCCATCGCCGCCATGCCGATCGCCGCGCCGACGATGCCGCCCTCGGCCAGCGGCGTATCCATGACCCGCGCCGCGCCGAAGCGCGCCTGCAGTCCCGCGGTCGCGCGGAACACGCCACCGTTGACGCCAATGTCCTCGCCCAGCAGCAGCACGTCGGGATCGCTCTCCAGCGCATGGCCCAGTGCCAGGTTGACTGCTTCGACCAGATTGATTTCCGCCATGGTTTGCTCGCTTTGGTCGTGGAAGGCCAGGAGGACGATGAAAGCGGTTGCGTGGGGCGCTAGCCGTGCTGTGCGGGATAGCGCCGCGCGGTCTCCAGTTGCGCCTGCAGCGCCGGCGGCATGGTGGCGTACAGGCAGTCGAACATCGCCGCGGGATCCGGCGGCGGCAGCGCCAGGTAGGCTTCCACTGCTTGCGCCACCTGCTGCGAGCAGGCCTTGACCAGCGCCTCTTCGCGCGCCGCGTTCCATGCGTTCAGCGACAGCAGATGCGCGCGCAGGCGCAGCAGCGGCTCTTCCTGCCAGTGCGCCTTGACGCTGGCCTCGTCGCGGTAGCGCGAGGCATCGTCGGCGGTGGTGTGGTCGCCCAGCCGGTAGGTGATGGCCTCGATCAGCGCGGGGCCCCCGCCTGAGCGGGCGCGCTCGATGGCCTCGCCCACGCGGTGCCGCACCGCGACCACGTCGTTGCCGTCGACCTGCTCGCCAGGTATGCCCGCCGCGATCGCCTTCTGCGCCAGCGTCTGCGCCGCGGTCTGGCCGCTGCGCGGCATCGAGATCGCCCACTGGTTGTTGTTGATCACGATCACCATCGGCGCGCGCCATGCGCCGGCCATGTTCATGCCCTCATAGAAATCGCCCTTGGAGGTGCCGCCGTCGCCGAGCAGGCACACCGCCACCCTTGGCTCGTTGCGCAACTGGAAGGCATAAGCCGCGCCTGCGGCATGGCAGACCTGCGTGCCGATCGGCACGCAATTGGCAAAGTCATGCGGCGCCGCCGCAAAACCGCTGCCGCGTTCGTCGCCACCCCAATACAGCAGGCTCTCGGTCATCGTGACGCCCCGCACAAACTGCGCCGCGTGGTCGCGGTAAGAGGGCACCAGCACGTCGTCGGGCCGCATCGCAAAGGCCACGCCGACGCCGATGGCTTCCTGCCCGAGGGCCGAGGCAAAGGTGCCGATCTTGCCAGTGCGCTGCAGCGCGATCGCCTTCAGGTCGAACTGGCGCGTCAGCACCATGGCCTGGTACAGGGGCAGCAGCGCATCAGGGTCGCTGGCAAGGGGCGGGGGCGGGGAAGTGGGGGAAGTGGGTTCGCCCGGCGGGGCGAGATAACGCGTATAGCCGATCTCGAAGCTCGCAACCATGGACATGGCAGGTCTCTCGATGCGCGTGTCGTGTTGTGATCCCGGGCGTGCTTTGTGGGCGCGCGCGGCATGTGTAGTCGAGTGTAGGGTATTTGCGGCGCAATGGCGGCGGCAATTGTCTTGCTGCGCACAAGGGGGAGCGGGTCCAGGCAAGACCCACAAAAAAGGGCTCCCGTGCGGGAGCCCCCAGATTGCTGACAAAGGGAGAATTCCAGGTTGTTTGCTCCCATCTCCCGCTTGCGGGAGAGGGGCCGGGGGAGAGGGCAGGCGCATGCCAAGCACCGTGGCGCCTCACTTCGTGGCAACTCCTGCCCTCTCCCCCGCCCCTCTCCCATAAATGGGAGAGGGGAGACAACATTCGCAGCCTTTGACTTTGTCAGCAGTCTAAGGGCCCCATGCGGGAGCCCCTTGGCCAATGATGCGGGCCGGATCAGCGCTGGTACGGCGGTGGCACAAAGCCCGCGAAGCGCTGCTGCGTCACTGCCTTGAACTCGGCCGACTGGTAGGCTTCCTTGATGTCCTTGACGAACGGCTTGTTGACGTCGGCCGTCTTCACCGCCACCAGGTTCATGTAGTAGTCGGGAATCTTTTCCAGCGCCAGCGCGGTGGTCAGCTTCAGCCCCGCGGCCAGCGCGAAGTTGCCGTTGACGAAGGCGTAGTCGACATCGTCGAGCGAACGCGGCAGTTGCGCAGCCTCCAGCTGGATCAGCTTGAGCTTGTGCGGATTGGCGTCGATGTCGCGCTCGCTGGCGCGGATCGGGTCGGTGCCCGGCTTGAGCGTGACCCAGCCCACCTGCTGCAGGATGGCGATGGCGCGCGCCAGGTTGGTCGGGTCGTTCGGCAGCGAGACGGTATTGCCCGGCTTCACCTCTGCCAGCGTCTTGTGCTTGTGGCTGTAGATGCCGATCGGCGCGGTGGGGACCTGGATGATGTCGGTCAGCTGCAGCTTGCGGTCGGCCGAGAACTTCTTCAGGTAGGCCACATGCTGGAAGGCGTTCGCGTCGATGGCGCCGTCGGCCAACGCCAGGTTGGGCTGCACGTAGTCGCTGAATTCGATGATGGTGACCTTGTAGCCGCGCTTTTCCAGCACCGGTTTCACGCCGTAGCGGATCTGGTCGGCGTATGGGCCGGCGGTGGCGCCGAAGCGGATTTCCTTCTTGTCCGGATCGGCGGCGCTCGCGCCCTGCGCCACGCCCAGCGTCAGCACTGCCGCGGCCACCGCGAAGCCGAATTTCCCGTATCGCATCAAGACGCTCCCCTGTTTGTTCGTTGATTGTTCGTTGGAAAGCCCATTGTATGGAAGCCAAGTCATCTGGCGAACGAGTACTTAATCATGCCGATATGCCTGAAGCGCATATAGGCCGCCTGCAGGCAGCGCGGTGCGCTACGCTGAAGGACCCGCAAGCCCATCATTACGGAGGCCGCCATGCCCGAACAACTGACCCGGCATCCCGATGTCACGCTGCAGGTCCTGCGCAGCGCTGGCGCCCGCTGCGGCGAAGGCGCGTCGCAGGAGATCCTCAAGGCCTGTCCGCGTGAGCGCTTCTGCAAGCTGCCCGGCGGCGAAGTCTGCGTGTACGGGCTGGATAACGCCATCACCATGACGCAGATCACAGCCGCCGACTGGCGCGCCCTGGCACAGCAGGCGGGCCCGCCGCCCAATCCCGGCATGCCGCCGCTGACACTGGCCGGCGCGGGCTCGGCGGGGCTGCTGGCCGGGGTGCTGCTGACGGCCCTGGTGGTCCGTCGACGGCGCGGCCGTGGCTGAGCGTCCCATGCGCTGGCATGGTGTTTGCGGCACCCTCTCGGGCCA
This sequence comes from Cupriavidus sp. NPDC089707, assembly GCF_044748965.1. Lineage (NCBI taxonomy): Bacteria > Pseudomonadati > Pseudomonadota > Betaproteobacteria > Burkholderiales > Burkholderiaceae > Cupriavidus > Cupriavidus sp. NPDC089707. The sequence continues at coordinate 71,217 of NZ_JBIVHB010000006.1, read as the reverse complement.
TGACACCGTTGCCGTCCGCCCCCGACAGCATCCGCCTGCTGGAGAACGGAGAAGAGTACTTCCCGCGCGTATTCGAAGCGATCGCGCGCGCGCGCCAAAGCGTGCTACTGGAAACTTTTATCCTGTTCGACGACGAGGCAGGAAAGAAATTGCACGCCGCCCTGCTGGACGCCGCGCGGCGTGGCGTGCGCGTGGCCGTCACCGTGGACGGTTTCGGCTCGCATGACCTGCCCCCTGCATTCGTTACAGAGCTGGTCAAGGCGGGCGTGTACTTCTGCACATTCTCGCCGCGCCGCCGCCTGCTGGGCGTGCGCACGCATATCTTCCGACGCATGCACCGCAAGCTGGTCGCGATCGACGGCGAGGTGGCCTTTGTCGGCGGCATCAATTTCTCGGCGCAGCACCTGTATGGCTACGGGCCACGGGCCAAGCAGGACTATGCCGTCGAGATCGCCGGCCCCGCGGCGCGGCAGGTGCATGACTTCCTGGCGCGGGCCATCCCCGGGACATGCCTGCGGGGCAGGCTGGCACCGCCGCCGCCGGGCAGCACCACGGCACCGCCGGGTCCGGTGCAACTGGTCACGCGCGACAATCATCGCCATCGCAACGACATCGAGTTTGCCTACCTCGATGCGATCCGCGCCGCGCGGCGCGAGGTGGTCATCGCCAACGCATATTTCCTGCCGGGCTACCGGCTGCTGCACGCGCTGTGCGAAGCCGCCGCGCGCGGCGTACAGGTGCGCTTGCTGCTGCAGGGCAAGCCCGACATGCCGTGGGTCGCGCGGGCCGGTGGCCTGCTGTATTGCCACCTGCAGGACGCGGGGGTGCAGATCCTCGAGTACGTCGAGCGGCCGTTCCACGGCAAGGTCGCCGTCGTCGACGGACAATGGGCTACGGTGGGTTCGAGCAATCTCGACCCGCTCAGCCTGTCGCTGAATCTCGAAGCCAACCTGGTGATCCGCGACACCGCCTTCGCGCAGCGGCTGCACGGCCGGCTGCAGGCGCTGATCGCCGAACGCTGCCGCGAGGTGCCGCCGCGCCGGCATGAGCGCTCGCTGCTGGACGCGGCCGGCGCCACGCTGATGTTCCACTTCCTGCGCCGCTTCCCGGCATGGGCCGGCTGGCTGCCCGCGCATACGCCGCGGCTGGTAACGCCGCCAGCCGGCGACCCGCGTGGGCGCGGCCGCGTGTTTGTGCTGGAACGGGAGGCCGAGTGATGGTCGCGCACGCGCTTTCGGCAATCCGGCACCACGCGCGCTGGCCGATGTGGCGGCGCGCGATCGGCATCCTTTTCATCGCGGCAGTGCTTGCACTGATCGCGCGCAAGCTCGGCACCATCGACTGGGACGCGGTGCTCGCCGCGCTGCGCGGCTTCGACCGCCGCACGCTATTGCCCGCCGCGGGGTTCGTGGTGCTGACGGGTTTGCTGTACAGCCAGTTCGACGTGCTGGGGTGCCGCTACGCCGGCCACCCGCTGCCGGTGCATCGGGTGATGGCGATCGCCTACGTCAGCTACACGATGAGCCTGAACCTGGGTGCGACGCTTGGCGGCGCCGGCGTACGCTACCGGCTGTATTCACGCGCCGGCCTGAGCCCGCCGCAGATCTGGAGCGTGTTCGCGGTGGCGGTCACCAGCAACTGGCTTGGCTACGCGCTGCTGGCGGGCGTCATTCTGGCCGGGCAGTTGGTGGTGCTGCCGCCCGAGTGGGGTATCCCGTCCGCGGCGACGCGCCTGATCGGCGTGGCGATGCTGGCCGCGCCGGCTGGCTACCTGGCGGCATGTGCGGCGTGGCAAGGACGGCACCGTACTGTGCGCGACCATGACATCTACGTGCCATCACCGCGCTTCGCGCTGTTGCAGATCCTGGTGTCGGCGGGCAACTGGGCGGCGGTGGCGGCCATCCTGCATGCCTTCCTGCATGCGCATGCGGACTATTACACGGTGCTGGGCGTGTACCTTGCCTCCGGGCTGGCCGGCGTGGTGATCCGCGTGCCGGGTGCGCTGGGGGTTGTCGAGACCGTGTTCCTGACGATGCTGGGTGGACAGGTGCCGCACGGGTTGTTGCTTGCGGCGTTGATTGCGTATCGGGCGTTGTATTACCTGATTCCGCTGGGAGTCGGTACGGTGGGGTATTTCCTGTTGGAGGCGCGTGGGAAGAAGCTGGCGCAGGGCACGGAGTTGGAAGAAGACCAGCGCCGGTAGCGCGGGTAGCGGGCGCACCCCTCCCGCAGACGCCCGCACGCGGGAGAGGGTGCAAACCTGCGCTTATGCAGCCGCTCACGTCGCCGATTACGTAGCCGCCAATGCGCGATCCAGATCCTCGATCAGGTCATCGATATGCTCGATGCCCACCGACAACCTCACCATGTCCTCGCTGACACCAGCCGCCTTCAACTCCCCGGCATCCAGCTGGCGATGCGTGGTCGATGCCGGATGCGTGGCCAGCGACTTGGCATCGCCAATATTGACCAGCCGCATGGCGCCGATGGCCGCATCGTAGATCGACGACTGGTTCTTGCTCGAATAGAGGCATGTTGGTGCCCTTGAACAGCGACACGCGCTTGCCGCGCAGGTCGCCGAGGGTTTTCAGCGGCGAGTCGGGCGGCACCCCGACATAAATATTGGCGCGCACGCCGGTGGCAAGCACCAGCCGCGTCTTCAGCCCGGCGGAGCGGCCGACCAGCGACGGCAGGTCGCCCTGCAGCGCGAAGTCGAACTGGCGGTTGGCCAGCGCCTCGTTGACCGCGGGGCCTGCGCCCTTGAAGAAGAACCATTCGACGCGCGGCCCGATACCGCCAACGTGCCGTGCCGCAGCGGCTGCCCGGGCAAGCCGTGAAGCGCGCGGCGCAATGTACAGACCTGGATATGCGATAAGCGGATAAGCGCCAGCGATTTGATTCGTTGACCGTGCTTGCGCGGGGTCTCTACAGTGCAAGCTTGTACGCGGCATCCGGTGCCGCGCAGGCTTCCCCCGAATTGCCAGAGCTCGCCATGACGACCGCCATCACCACCGCCCGCGCCACCGTTGCGCGCCTGCAGAGCGCAACGCCTTCCGCCGCCATCGATGCCGGCCAGGATTTCGAGATCCGTGCGCTAGACGCGCCGCTGGGCGCAGAGGTGCGCGGCCTCGACCTGTCCCGCCCGTTGTCCGACAGCGATTTCACGCGCATCCATCGCGCCCACCTCGACTACCACGTGGTGGTGTTCCGCGACCAGCGGATCACCCCGGCGCAGCAGATCGACTTCAGCCGCCGCTTCGGTCCGCTGCAGATCCACGTGCTGCACCAGTTCCAGCTGCCCGGCCATGCCGAAGTGCTGGTAGTGTCCAACGTGGTCGAGAACGGCAAGCCGATCGGACTCGGCGATGCCGGCCACTTCTGGCATTCGGACCTGTCGTACAAGGAAAAGCCGAGCCTGGGTTCGCTGCTGCATGCGCGCGAGCTGCCCGCCGAAGGGGGCGATACGCTGTTCGCCAACATGCACCTGGCATGGGACACCTTGCCCGCCGAACTGCGGCGCGCCGTCGACGGCCTGCAGGCCGAGCACACCTACCTGGCGCGCTATGCCGAACTGCAGCAGCGCAGCCCGTGGCGTCCTGACCTGACGCCCGAGCAGATCGCGCAGGTCAGGCCGGTATTGCAGCCGGTGGTGCGCACCCATCCTGAAACTGGCCGCAAGGCCTTGTTCGTCAGCGAGCACTTCACTACGCGCATCGCCGGCCTGCCCGACGACGAGAGCCGCGACCTGCTCGACCGGCTGTTCGCGCACAGCGTCAAGCCCGAACACGTCTATCGCCACCAGTGGCAGCCGCATGACCTGGTGTTCTGGGACAACCGCTCGCTGCTGCATCTGGCCGCAGGCTGTCCGGATCACCTGCGGCGCGTGATGTACCGCACCACCATCGAAGGCGACGTACCGCGCTGACGCGAAAATGGCTTCGCCATGCATCCCGGGCGCACGCAAAACGCGTGCGTCCATTCCCTGAGTTTCCGGAGTTCATTCATGTTCCAACGTCTTTCCCGCAAGCTGGGCCTGCTCGCGCTGAGTGCCGGCCTGGCGATTTCCGGTGGCGTGCACGCCGAAGGCAAACTGCGTATCGCGGAGCAGTTCGGCGTGGTCTACCTGCTGCTCAACGTGGCGCGCGACCAGCAATTGATTGAAAAGCACGGCAAGCAGCAGGGCGTCGACGTCAAGGTTGAATGGACCCAGCTGTCCGGTGGCGCCGCGGTCAATGATGCGCTGCTGTCCGGCGCGATCGATATCGCCGGTGCCGGCGTCGGCCCGCTGCTGACCCTGTGGGACCGCACCCACGGCAAGCAGAACGTGCGCGGCGTCGCCTCGCTGGGCAACTTCCCGTATTACCTGGTGAGCAACAATCCCAAGGTGAAGACCATTGCTGACTTCACTGAGAAGGATCGCATCGCATTGCCGGCAGTGGGTGTGTCAGTGCAGTCGCGCGTGCTGCAGCTGGCAGCGGCCAGGCAATGGGGCGACAAGGAATACAACCGGCTCGACAAGTGGACCGTGGCGGTGCCGCATCCCGATGCCGCTGCCGCGATCATCTCGGGCGGCACGGAAATCACCGGGCATTTCGGCAATCCGCCGTTCCAGGAGCAGGAACTGGCAGGCAATCCGAACGCGCGCATCGTGCTGAACTCGTATGACGTGCTGGGCGGACCGAGTTCGTCGACGGTGCTGTACGCGACCGAGAAGTTCCGCAATGAGAACCCCAGGACCTACCGTGCCTTCGTCGATGCGCTGGCCGAAGCCGCGGCGTTCGCCACCGCCAATCCCGAGGCCGCCGCCGATATCTACCTGCGCCAGACCAAGGCCAGGACTGACCGCGCGCTGCTGGTGCGCGTGCTGAAGAACCCGCAGGTGCAGTTCAAGGTGGCGCCGCAGAATACCTTTGCGCTGGCCTCGTTCATGCACCGCGTGGGCGCGATCCGCAACCAGCCGAAGTCCTGGCAGGATTATTTCTTCCAGGACCCGGTCACCGCGCAGGGGAGCTGACCATGGCCACGCACAGCCTGCGCGTGGTGTCCGACCGCGCCGCGCCGCTGCTCCAGGTCGACGGCTTGTCGCTGGAGTACCGCACGCCCGAGCGCATCGTGCGCGCCACGCACCAGGTCAGCTTTGACGTGCATGCGGGCGACCGCTTCGTGCTGCTGGGGCCGTCGGGCTGCGGCAAATCGACGCTGCTCAAGGCGGTGGCCGGCTTCGTCGCACCCGCCGAGGGCGAGATCCGGCTCGAAGGCCAGCGCGTGCAGCAGCCCGGTCCGGACCGGCTCGTGGTGTTCCAGGAGTTCGACCAGCTGCCGCCGTGGAAGACCGTGGCGCAGAACGTCATGTTCCCGCTGCGGCAGGCGCGCGGCCTGTCGCGTGCCGAGGCGCGCGAGCGCGCGCTGGGCAGCCTGGAGAAGGTGGGCCTGGCCGATTTCGCCGATGCCTACCCGCATACGCTGTCGGGCGGCATGAAGCAGCGCGCGGCGATCGCGCGGGCGCTGGCGATGCGGCCCAAGGTGCTGCTGATGGACGAGCCCTTTGCCGCGCTCGACGCGCTGACGCGCCGGCGCATGCAGGAAGAGCTGCTGGCGCTGTGGGACGACGCGGGTTTCACGCTGCTGTTCGTCACGCATTCGATCGAAGAAGCGCTGGTGGTGGGCAGCCGCATCCTGCTGCTGTCGCCGCACCCGGGCCGCGTGCGCGCCGAACTGAACAGCCACCAGTTCAGCCTGGCCAGCCAGGGTGGCGCGGAATTCCAGGCCGCCGCGCAACGCATCCACACCATGCTGTTCGGCGAGCCCGCCGCCGAGGCACAGCCGCCGCGCGCGCGCAGCGCCGCCGGCCGCTAGCAAGCTGATTGCCGCAACACACAGATCATGACGCAATTCACCCTGGCGCTCCCCGAGTCGCCCGAACTCCGCCCCGACTTCCGGCCGCCGGTGCGCCCGGAATACGAGCGCGACATCGAACCCTTCACCGAAGCGCCGCTGGCGCGCGCGCTGCCGTGGCAGCAACGGCTGTGGCAGCACGGCTGGCTGCGCAAGGCCGTGATCCTGGTGGCGCTGGCACTGGTGTGGGAAATCGTGGCGCGCGTGCAGGACAACGACCTGCTGCTGCCGACGTTCCTGGCGACACTGCGCGCCTTCGTGCAGGACGTGGGCAGCGGCGAATTGCCGGGCAAGGCGGCGGTGTCGCTGTCGGTGCTGCTGCGCGGCTATGCCGCCGGCATCGTGCTCGCGTTCGTGCTGACGTCGCTCGCGGTATCGACGCGCTTCGGCCGCGATCTGCTGGACACGCTTACCGCCATGTTCAACCCGCTGCCGGCGATCGCGCTGCTGCCGCTGGCGCTGCTGTGGTTCGGGCTGGGCACCAAGAGCCTGGTGTTCGTGCTGGTCCACTCGGTGCTGTGGCCGCTGGCGCTGAACATGTACGCCGGCTTCCAGGCGGTGCCGCAGACGCTGCGCATGGCCGGGCGCAACTACGGCCTGCGCGGGCCGCGCTATGTCGCGCTGGTGCTGGTGCCCGCCGCGCTGCCGGCGATCCTGTCGGGGCTGAAGATTGGCTGGGCCTTTGCCTGGCGCACGCTGATCGCGGCCGAGCTGGTGTTCGGCGCGTCGTCGGGCAAGGGCGGGCTGGGCTGGTTCATCTTCCAGAACCGCAACGAGCTCTACACCGACCGCGTGTTCGCGGGCCTGGCGGCGGTGATCCTGATCGGGCTGCTGGTCGAGGGGCTGGTCTTCACCACGCTGGAGCGCCTCACCGTACGCCGCTGGGGCATGCAGCACTAGCCTTGCCCCGCGCAGGCTTCAGGCGTAGCCTACGGCACCGGTAAGCCAACCGGAGCCCGCCATGACCGCCATCCACCAGGCCGCCGCGCAGGGATTCGCCAGCCAGGCAGATATCTACGCCCGCGGACGCCCCGAATATCCCGCAGCCATCGATGACTGGCTCCACGCCACGCTCGGTCTCGGCCCGGGCCGCACGGTGCTGGACCTGGGCGCCGGCACCGGCAAGTTCACGCGCCGGCTGGCCGAAACCGGCGCCGCCGTGATCGCGGTGGAGCCGGTGGCGCAGATGCGCGCGCAGCTGGCCATTGCGCTGCCAGCCGTGCTGGCGCTGGCAGGCAGCGCCGAATCGATCCCCTTGCCCGATGCCAGTGTCGATGCCGTGGTCTGCGCACAGGCGTTCCACTGGTTTGCCAACGACCGCGCCATCGCCGAGATCCGCCGCGTGCTGCGGCCACGCGGCCGGCTGGGGCTGGTCTGGAACGTGCGCCATGAAAGCGTGGACTGGGTCGCGCAGCTGACGGCCATCATGACGCCCTACGAGGGCAACGCGCCGCGCTTCTACAAGGGCGACTGGAAGCAGGTCTTTCCCGCCGAGGGCTTCGGCCCCATCGCGCTGCACAGCCTGCCTCACACGCACGTGGGCCCGCCGCAGCAGGTGATCGCCGACCGGGTGATGTCGGTGAGCTTCATTGCCTCGCTGCCCGGCACGGAGCAGGAGCGCGTGCGCGCCGCGCTGCAGGATGTCATCGACGGCCACCCGGCGCTCGCCGGACGGCAGGAGGCCGCCTTTCCCTATCGCACCGAAGCCTACAGCTGCGAACGTCTGGGCTGAGTCCCGCCGCGCTACATCGTCGCGTGCCGGACCCAGAACGCCGGACCGCGGCGCGCGGTGCAGCTGAACTCCGGCGGCGGCGGGCCGTTGGGGTCGTTGGGGCCGGCGCACGGGCACGGCTCGATCTGTTCCCAGATGCGCAGCATCGCCATGACCTTGGGCAAGGCCTTGACGCCGTTGGGCGTGGGTAGCCAACTGGGGCTGCCCACGCGGAACAGCGGCGTGCCGAGCACGGCCTCGAGGCCGCGGATCTGGTAATGGAGTCTCTGGGGCTGGATGCCCAGCGCTTGCGCGGCGCGGGCGGTGTCGCGGTGCTGCATCAGTGCGACGAAGGCGCGCAACGACAGGAAGCTGACGCGCCTGTTGTTGACAAGGTATGCCATGGGTGTGCCCTTGCCGGGACGGGCACTGGCGGTGCGCTGGGCACCGTTGCGCGGCGGGGAGGCGATGCACCCCGGGTGCGCGGCCTGTTGCCGGCGGATCGAAGTGAATCGATCGTAGCGGCGCGCGCACGGGGGTAGGGCGGTGAAGCTTCCGAGTTTAGGTAGGGAATGGTCTCGGTCAGATGGCGATGCCGGTGCGCTTCAGTGCATCGGCAAATGGCCGATTGCCGTCAGCGCCTGCATTACCTCGGGCGACAGGCGGCGTTCGCGGCAAGGCACGCCGGCGGTCTCCAGCGTGGTCCACAAGTCGGCATCGCCGGTGACGATGCGTTGCCGCAGGTGCGCCAGATATGCGTACTCCGCGGATGTCAGCGGGCGCGGTGCGCTGCGCAGGTCATCCAGGATGGCGCCAAGCGAGAGGGCGGGAACGGTCATACCAGGGTCGGGGATAGCAGGGCGGGACATTGATGCAGTATTGACGCGAGATTCTTGCGCGGTCGGCGCGGTAGGCAACGCATGATTCTATCCAGCCGGTGCAGTGCCTGCTTAACCAAATGCAGCCAACTTTGGCCTCAGTTCCGCTTGCATGCGAGCGAGTGGCGATTGCGTGGTGGCAATGTGGCGCATGCTGGGGCTGGTGGGCCGCGCAAGCCGCTTGCACGTGCACGATTGCGTTAGAGGCATCCTTCAACGCGCGCCTGGGTGTTGCGTAAAAACGCCAGTGCGACAGCGCCGGGCGACGCCGCATAGGAGGCGCCGGCACCACAACTGACCCGTCATGATCGCCCCCGGCTAGACGGGGGTGCCACCTGCCATCGCGCGCGGGCTATCATGCGCGTTTGCCGAGCGCCGGCGGCCTGTCCCGGCGTGTCGTGACCGTCCCTTGGCCCAGTCCCGGCCAGCGGATTGACGGCAAGGCCGACCGCCACCTTGAGGATTCCCGTGCACCTGGACCAGCAGACCATTGCGGTCGTGATGATGGTGTTTTTCTGCAGCACGCTGGTGATCTCGGCGGGGCTGGTGTTCGCGCTGCGTGCGAGCGAGGCGGGGCGCCTGTGGGCATCGGGGCATCTGCTGGCATCCGGTGCGGGCCTGGCCCTGGCGTTGAGTGCGGCCACCGGCACCCTTCATCTTGGCATGCCGGGGGCAGGCGCCTTCGTCATGGGCTGGCTGCTGATCTACCGCGGCGTGCGCGTCTACTACGGCGTACCGGCGCACCCGGGCGCGCTGGCCGGTGCCGGCGCCATCGTGCTGGCCACCCTCGTGATTGCCGGCGGCCTGCCCGACGGGCCTCAGCTGGTGCTGCGCGTGGTCTACGGCGTGCTGGCGCTGGTGTCGCTGGCCACCTTTGCCACGCTGGCGCGCGCCGGGCGCGGGCGGCGCAGCATCGGTGCCCCGCTGGTGCTGGTCGCCAGCCTGGTGCAGCTGGCCACGCAGCTGGCCGGCTTCAGCCATGCCATGCAGCCTGCCGGTGCTGAGGCTTCGCCGGTGATCCTGTTCTTTGCCGGCCCGGCCGGCTCGGCCTGGATGCTGGCGCCGCTGATCGCGACGCTGCTGGGCCTGTTCGGCTTTACCGTGATGGCGATGGAGCAGATCGTCGCGCACAACGAGAGTGGCGCGCGCGTCGATGCGCTGACCGGCCTGCTCAACCGCGGCGCGCTGGAGATGTCGGCGCTGCAGCTGGTGGCGCGCTGGCAGCGCGACGGGCTGCCGCTGTCCTGCCTGGTGATCGACATCGACTACTTCAAGCAGGTCAACGACACCTTCGGCCATCATGCCGGCGATGCGGTGCTGTGCGAAGTGGCGCACGCGCTGGACAACTCGCGCCGCGCCTCTGACGTGGCCGGGCGCTATGGCGGGGAGGAGTTCTGCATCCTGTGCCCGCACACCGACGAGCAGCAGGCGTCGGCGCTGGCCAACCGCATCCTGCGCAAGGTGCGTGGGATCGCGCTGCCCGGCGCGCAGGGCTTTGCCAGCGTCAGCATCGGCGTGGCGCAGCTGCGCGGCGGCGCGGGCAACAAGGAGGGCCTGTGGCGCGCGCTGTTCGCCGACGCCGACCGCGCGCTGTACCACGCCAAGGAGCATGGACGCGACCGCTATGTGCTGGCGTCGTCGATGGCAGCGCCGGTGCCGGGCCACGCCACGGTGATCCTGGAACCTGCCGCCGACCCCGTCGCCTGAAATCGGGGGGCCGCCGCGCGCCTGCCATACAATGGCGCCCCCGCCCGAACTCGCGCCCCACCAGCGCTACCCACGGCCAGTGGCAACTACTGTGGTGTCTTGCAGGAAAAATTGGAATCAATGATGTCAAACGCATGCGGCCTGGACTTCGGCACGTCCAACTCAACCGTCGGCTGGAGCCGCCCCGACCGCCCCGCGGCGCTGCTGCCGCTGGAAGACGGCAAGCCGACCCTGCCGTCGGTGATCTTCTTCCACGCGGAGGATCCGCTGGTCAGCTATGGCCGCGCTGCGCTCGGCGATTACCTGGCCGGCTATGAAGGGCGGCTGATGCGCTCGCTCAAGAGCTTGCTCGGTACGTCGATGATGGACGACAGCACCGAGGTGATGGGGCAGGCGATGCCGTTCCGCAAGCTGCTGGCGCATTTCATCCGTGAACTGAAGGCCCGCGCCGAGCAGGCCGGCGGCACTACCTTTTCGCATGCGGTGCTGGGCCGCCCGGTGTTCTTCATCGACGAAGACCCGGCCGCCGACCGGCTCGCCGAAGAGACGCTGGCCGAGATCGCGCGCGACGCCGGCTTTGCCGAGATTGCGTTCCAGTACGAGCCGATTGCCGCGGCCTTCGACTACGAAGCCGGCATCTCGCGCGAGGAGCTGGTGCTGGTGGCCGATATCGGCGGCGGCACCTCGGACTTCTCGCTGGTGCGCCTGTCGCCGGAGCGGGCCCGCAAGACCGACCGCCGCGAGGACATACTGGCCAACGGCGGCGTGCATATCGGCGGCACCGACCTCGACCGCGCGCTCAGCCTGGCGCGCGCCATGCCGCTGCTGGGGCTGGGCAGCCAGCTGCGCAACGGCAAGGCGATGCCGTCGAGCCAGTATTTCGACCTGGCCAGCTGGCACACCATCAACTACGTCTACACGCGCAAAGCCTGGTCGGTGGTGATGGACAACTACCGCGATGCCGCCGACACCGCCAGCCTCGACCGCCTGGTGCGGCTGATCCGCGAGCGTGCCGGCCACTGGCTGGCGATCCAGGTGGAAGGCGCCAAGATCGCGCTGTCGGATGCGGCCAGCACCGAGCTCGACCTGCACCGGCTGGAGCAGGGACTGACGCTGACGATCACGCGCGACGAGTTCGATGCGTCGATCGACAAGCTGGTCGCCAGGACCGAGAAGACGGTCCGGCAACTGCTGGTTGATGCGGGCGTGGACGGCAGCGGCGTCGATACCATCTTCTTCACCGGCGGTTCCAGCAGCGTACCGTTGCTGCGCCAGCGGCTGGCGGCGCTGCTGCCGCAGGCGCGCTGCGTCGAAGGTGATCGCTTCGGCAGCATCGGCAGCGGGCTGGCGCTGGATGCGGTGAGGAAGTTCGGCTAAGGGAATTCGGCCAAGGAGTTCGGCCAAGGAAGTTCGGCTGAACCGTCATCCTTGCTGCTGCAGCATGTCGCGCAATGCAAAGCCGTCGCCCACGGCCAGCCTGGCCGCGCGCAGCGCGCCGCGTGCCGCCGCGGCGTCGCCCGCCAGCCGCAGCAGCACGGGCAATTGCCACGGCGCGCGCAGCAACCCGCCCAGTACCGCCGCCACATTGGTCTTGCCGCCTTCGCCCATCCCCGCCGCCGCGGCGGCCGGCACCGCGCGGCTCGCCGGGTCGATGACCACGCGGCAAGCCGCGAACGGCAGCCGGCAAGCCGCGGCCATGCGCGCGGCGAGGTGCGATTCCATGTCGACGCACAAGGCACCGCTGGCCTGCCGCAGTGCCTGCTTTGCGCTAACGTCGAGCACCGGTTCATCCGTGCCGGCGATGGGGCCGACCCTGGCATGCGGCAGTGCCGCGTGCAGCGCATGGGTCCAGTCCGGAGCGGTGTCGTAGCGTTCGCCGGGTGCGCGGATTTCATCGGCGATGACGAGGTCGCCCGGCGCCAGCGCCGGATCCAGCCCGCCGGCGACGCCGAAACTGACGATGCCCCGGCACGCGCGGCTCGCCATGGCCGACACTTCCTGCTCCAGCGCGATGCCGCGCAGCCCGTACACCACGCGGCAATACGGGCCGGCGGCGATGCCGGCCTCGAACTCCATGCCGGTGACGACCATGACGAAGGGCGCGAAGGGGGCGTTCATAGGCCCCATGCCACGCGGCCGTCACCGCCGCGTTGCAGGTTGCGGTAGCGGGCCAGCGCCCACAGCGGGAAATAGCGCGCGTAGCCGTGGTAGCGCAGGTAGAACACACGCGGGAAACCCACTGCGGTAAAGCGTGGTTCGTGCCAGAGCCCGCCTTCCTGCGGCGGGCGCTGCGTGCGCAGCAGGTAGCCGATGCCGCGCGCGACTGCCGGGTGCTGCACGGCGCCGGCCGCCATCAGCGCCAGCAATGCCCAGGCAGTCTGCGATGCCACGCTGGGCGCAGCCTCATAGCCGCGGTAGTCGAGCCGGTAGCTGCCGCCGTCTTCGCCCCAGCCGCCGTCGTCGTTCTGGATCCCGGCCAGCCAGTCGGCGGCGCGGCGCACCGCGGGCGCATCGGGCCCCAGGCCGGCCGCGTTCAGCGCGCACAGCGCGCTCCAGGTGCCGTAGATGTAATTGGTGCCCCAGCGGCCGAACCAGCTGCCATCCGGCATCTGCTCGGCCAGCAGGTAGCGCAGCGCGCGCGCGGCGGGCTCGCTGCTGGCGGGCGTGGCGCCGGTCTGGCAAAGCATCGACAGGCAGCGCGCCGAGACGTCCGCGGTGGGCGGGTCGAGCAGCGCGCCATGGTCGGCGAAGGGGATGTTGTTCAGGTACAGGTGCGTGTTCTCGGGTTCGAACGCACCCCAGCCGCCGTTGCCGCCCTGCATGCCGACGATCCATTCGGCCGCGCGCGCCGCCGCTTCGTGGTAGCGGCCCGGCGCGGCGTGCTCGCGCATGTAGCGGTCCATCGCCGCCGCCACCACGGCGGTGTCGTCGACATCCGGGTAATGCGCATTGGCATACTGGAAGGCCCATCCGCCCGGGCGCAAGCGCGGGCGGCGCACGGTCCAGTCGCCGCGCACGTCCAGCACCTGCAGCGGCTTGAGCCAGTCCAGCGCGCGCCCCACGGCCGCGGCCGCGCGCGCCTCGCCGGTCTCGAGCAGCGCATGCGCGGCCAGCGCGGTGTCCCACACCGGCGACAGGCAGGGCTGGCAGTAGGCCTCGTCGCCATGTTCGACCAGCAGCCGCTCGACCGAGCGCCGCGCCACCGCGCGCGCGGGATCGTCGGCCGGCGCGCCCAGCACGTCGAACATCATCACGCTGTTGGCCATCGCCGGGAAGATCGCGCCGAGCCCGTCCTCGCCATTCAGCCGCTCGCGCACGAACCTTTGCGCCGCGGCGATGGCACGCCGGCGCAGCACGCGTGGGAATGCCGGCTCGGCCACGCGCAGCAGCGCGTCGAGCCCCCGGAACAGGTTGTACCAGCCGGCATGCTGGTGCGGCGCGCGCGGCGCCAGGCCGACGCTGCGGCGTGGGTTGGAGAAGAGTTCGTCGATGCCGACGCCGCGCGGATTGCGCGCGCGCGGGCGCAGGCTGTTCAGCACCAGCAGCGGCACGATCACCGTGCGCGCCCAGTAAGAGACCTTGGATAGATGGAACGGGAACCAGCGCGGCAGCAGCATGATTTCCACCGGCATCATCGGCACCGCCGACCACGGCATCACGCCGTACAGCGCCAGCAGCGTGCGGGTGAACACGTTGCTGGCCTCGGCGCCGCCCATGGCATGGATGGCCTGGCGCGCGCGCGCCATGTGCGGCGCCTGCGGATCGTCGCCCGCCATCTTCAGCGCGAAGTACGCCTTCACGCTGGCACTGAGGTCCGCCCGCCCGTCATGGAACAGCGGCCAGCCGCCATCGTCGTTCTGGATGCGGCGCAGGTAGCGCGCGATGCGCGCTTCGAGCGCCAGGTCGGGTGCCTCACCAAGGTAGTGCACCATCAGCACGTATTCGGCCGGGATGGTGGCGTCCGCTTCCAGCTCGTAGACCCAGTGGCCATCGGGGCGTTGCTGGTGCAGCAGCGCATCGACCGCGAGGCTGATGCCGTGGTCGAGCTCCTGTGCGGCAGATTGCTGGTCGAACGCAGGGGCGAACGCCGGATCGGCGGCGATCCGGATAGGCGGGGCTGTCGTGGCGAAGGCGGTCTCGTTCATCGACATGCGGACTCCTTGTGCCGGCGCGGGCGGAATGATCCGCGCCCGGCCCCGGCTTGCATCGGCTTATATCGCCGGCAATGGCGTGCGGCGCTCAACCAATGGTGTGGCGCAGCATGATCCAGAGCAACTGCGCGCGCGGCAGGCGCACGCGTTGGCGCGGCGCCCGCCAGCCCTGCATGCGCAGGCGCGCGAGGATGCGGTGGTAGACGTCGGCCATGATGCGCGGTGAGCGCACCAGCCGTGGCGGGCAGCGCGCCATGATGGCGTCGGCCTGGTCGTAGTGCGCCTGTGCTTCCTGGGCGAGTGCCGCGCAGGCCTGGCCGATTGCCGCATGCGCGACCACCGCCTGCGGCGTGGCGCGCGCGGCATCGATGCCGGCGGCGGCCAGCGCCTCGGCCGGCAGGTAGAGGCGGCCGATGGCGGCATCCTCATCGATGTCGCGCAGGATGTTGGTCAGCTGCAGCGCGCGCCCCAGGTGGTGCGCCAGCGCAACGCCGCACGACGCTTCCAGGCCGAACACACGCACCGCCAGCCGGCCCACCGCGCTCGCGACGCGGTCGCAATACAGATCGAGGGTGGCGGCGTCGGGGGCGCGGATGTCCTGCACCACGTCCATGGTCATGCCGTCGATGACGGCGAGGAAATCCTGCTGCTGGAGGTCGAAGGCACGGATCTGCGCGGCCAGCGCCTGCAGCGCCGCGGGCGGGCTGCCGGCGTAGCAGGCAGCGATGTCGCGCCGCCAGGCATCGAGCCCGGCCAGGCGCTCGGCATGCGGGGCGTTGCCGTCGGCGATGTCGTCGACCGCGCGGCAGAACGCGTAGATCTCGAACATGGCCTGGCGCTGGTGCGCCGGCAGGATGCGCAGCGCGGCATGGAATGAGCTGCCGGCAGAGGCGGCAGCTCCCGCGCTGGAGCCGGCCACGGCGGCGGGGGTGTCTTGCGTTGCGATATGAGTACCGGCCACGTAACTCCTCGACACGCTGCATACCGTTCCGCGCAGCGCACGCAACGGTGTGCGCGCCCACGCGCGGGCGGTGGTTGTGGGTCGGGCGATTATAGCAACTTCACCCTGCGCATTGCGGCGCCATGGCCGGCGGAAGGAAGGCAACGGCGCATTGCCGGTGCGCAAAACCGGCGCGCAAAAGAAAAGCCCCGCGCCGGAGCTGCGGGGCTTGCTGGCCGGCACGGCGTCGCGAGACGCCGCGGGACCGGCCGGGTCTTCAAACCGGTATCAGACGGCCTGAATCTTGGTGGCTTGCTCGCCCTTCTGGCCCATGGCCTTGACGTAGCGCACCTTCTGGCCTTCCTTCAACGACTTGAAGCCCGAGCCTTCGATTGCGGAGAAGTGCGCGAACAGATCATTGCCGCCTGCGTCCGGCGTGATGAAGCCGAAGCCCTTGGCGTCGTTGAACCACTTAACGGTACCGGTTTCCATATCTATCTCAACCTTGGATTTCAAAATGAGCGAAAAACGCTCGTTATACACCGTGTGCAACGCAGGCAACGGTTTCTTGGATTCGCCGCTGCTGCATCCGTATGACCTCGATATGTCGCTGTCGTGACAACCGAAAACATCACGGAACAACACACCAAATGACACACCCCAAAGGGCGCTGCACAAGTGGGAATCATTCTGCCGAATTTTCCCGATGTGTCAATCAGGCGAAGCGCCTAATCATGATGAGAGGTTCCGATAGGAGATATTAACGTCTTCTACTTCGCATTCGATTCAGTGAATTCCCTGAGTGCGGTTGCCTGCGCAGTTTCGACTGAATTTCAGACGGATGCACCTTGAATGCGCGCCGATCAGGTTCCTAGTGCAGAAGGCTCGCGTTTCGGTGCATTGTTTCGTTTTGTTTCAAACTGCATTACCGCATTCGGGGGATGTTTTTACCGTTCGGGGGCGGCCGGCATCGGTATGGGGCAAATCCGGCCGGGAGAAATGCCGCGGCACGCCATTTTCGCAGAACGATTCTCGGGCGACGCATATAGGGTGGACCCCTGCAAAATGCTTCGCCGCGGCGCTGCAAAGTCGCGGGGCTGTTGTTTCGACAGGGTAAGTCCCGATTGTCGGCCGCCGTCGCTGGTTGCTGTGGATGCCCGTTGAGACCCTGCCACCTTCCGGCGGGCAAGAATTTTCCTGCCTCCTGTCGTCCGGAAGGCCCGTTGCTGCGTTAGCTGTCCGTCCCCTGTGCGTGATTGCGTGGATCGCTGCGTGGAGGGGGTACGCCGGGGGGCGGCGTGAGGCAATGCGGGTCGTCAACGGGTTCAGTATCCACAATAATAAAGTGACAAAAATGACAGGGGTCAATGGGGAAGGCGCGCCGCGCATTTATGTGCCCGTGCGCATCAAGTTCGCGGTCGCGCTGGCCGTGGCAGCGGGCTGGACCGCCTTTTCGGTGTGGATGGCGCAGCAGTGGATGTCCGACCTGACCAGCCGGGTCGGCGTAGTGGCCGCCGCGCTGCTGGTGGGTGGCATTGCCATCATCCCCGGCTTCATGAACGCCTTCCTGATCGCCAGCCTGGCCATGGACCGCCGGCCGCCGCGCCGGCAGCTGGACGACTATCCGCCGCTGACCATCCTGATCGCGGCCTATAACGAAGAAGCGTCGATCCTGGACACACTGGCCAGCATCGAGCGGCAGAACTATCCCGCGCCGTTGCAGGTGATCGTCATCAACGACGGCTCGCGCGACGCCACCGCGTCGCTGGTGCGCGGCGCCGAGGTCAAGTACCCGTGGCTGCGGTTGCTCGACATGCCCAGGAACGGCGGCAAGGCGAAGGCGCTGAACGCCGGGCTGAAGCTCGCGCTGAACGACCTGGTGGTCACCGTCGACGCCGATTCCTACCTGCAGAAGCTTGCGCTGGTCAGCATCGTCGAGCGCTATCGCCAGGACCCGCCCAATACCCGCGCCGTGGCCGGCAAGATCCTGGTGCGCAATTCGCGCCAGAACTGGCTGACGCAGTGCCAGGAATGGGACTATTTCCAGGGCATCGCTGCGATCAAGCGCATGCAGTCGCTGTACCAGGGCACGCTGGTCGCGCAGGGTGCGTTCTCGATCTACGACCGCCAGGCACTGCTGGAAGTGGGTGGCTGGGACGACTGCGTCGGCGAGGACATCGTGCTGACCTGGGCGCTGCTGAAGGCTGGCTACCGCGTCGGGCATTGCGAGGACGCCTGCATCTTCACCAATGTGCCCGACAACGTGCGCCAGTTCGTGCGCCAGCGCCAGCGCTGGGCGCGCGGCATGATGGAGGCCTTCCGCCAGCACCCGGGCATCCTGCTGGTGCCGCGCATGTCGACCTTCTTCGTCTACTGGAACCTGCTGTACCCGTGGCTGGACCTGGCCTTTACGCTGGGCTTCGTTCCCGGCATCGTGCTGGCGCTGTTCGGCTATTACTGGATCGCGGGGCCGATGACGCTGGCGCTGTTGCCGCTGGCGGTGCTGATGAGCGTGCTGATGTTCACGATCGAACGGCGCATGTTCGACCGGCTCGGACTGAAGGTCAGGCGCAACCGCCTCGGCCTGTGCATTTACGTGATTTTCTACAGCCTGCTGCTCCAGCCCGCGAGCGTGCTCGGCTATATCGACGAACTCTTCAAGACGCGCAAGACCTGGGGTACCAAGTGAAACGATTCGGCTTTATGTTGGTGTGCGCGGTGCTTGGTTCCCTGGGTGCGGAGACGGCGGTAGCGGAGGAAGAAAAGGTGCTCGACCAGGGGTTCGGCCCGGAATTCCTGGCCACCAACGACAGCGAAGGCTTCCGGTCGCGCCGCTTGTCGGTCGAGTACCTGCCCAGCATCCAGCACGCCGACCACCTGTTCGGCCTGCGCGCCAGCGACTATCGCTACAGCCAGGCCGGCTGGGCCCGCCACGGGCAAAAGGTGAGCGTGTTCGGGCGGCAACTGGATCCGGCCACGCTCAACGGCTGGACCTTCGACGCGGGTGTGTTCACCCAGGGCGGGCATACGCTGCTGACGCTGGATGGTGGCTACCGGCTGCCGCTGGCAAAGCGCACCGCGCTGGAAGTCTTCATCAACCGCGATTGGGTGGAGACCCAGACCGCGCTCGACCGCGGAGTGTCCTATACCTTTGCCGGCGTGGCGCTGGACCAGGGCATCGGCCCGCACGTGACGCTGGTGGGCGTGGCCGGGCAGCAGTATTTCTCCGACGGCAACCGCCGCGACCACGGCCGCGTGCGGCTGATCTACCAGCCGTCGCTCGACCTGGGCCTGACGCTGCAGGCGCGCTTCCGCGCCTACCGCAGCACGCAGGACGACGTGGGCCGCGCGTACTTCAACCCCGAGCACTACTCGGAGACCATGCTGGCGATCGGCTGGCGCCAGCGCTACCAGGGCTGGATGGGCTCGCTGGTGGCCGGCCTGGGGCGCGAAAAAATCGACGATTCCCCGCTCCAGCCCACCCGGCTGTTCGAGGTCAGCCTCCAGAGCCCGGTGCGCGGTGCGCAGTCGCTGCGCCTGCGTGCCGGCTACAACCGCAGCGCCTCCTATAACGGCCCTGATTATCACTATCGCTACGTGATCGGCGAATGGATCATCCGCTTCTAAGCCGTGCCTGAGCGGCTCGCCGGCTCCCCGCCGCCTCTCCGCCAGCTCCCCGCCGCACCGATTTCCGCCTCCCCGCGATCGTTGCGATTGGCCGGTTTTTCGCCACGGATCGATGGCCGATCCCGGCATGTTGCGCCATGCCCCTCGTCGGGAGCCTCGACGGCGGGTGTCGCTGTTGGGTAACATTGCACTTTCCGGCTTGCTTCGGCCATGCTTGCCGTGCGATTGACCATGGGCCGCGCCCACCAGGGTGAATATCAGAGCAGCCGTCAGTATTGCCCGGCGCGCAGTGGCAGTCGCAGTAGGCAGGGGGGAGTGGATGAGAATTGCCTCGGTAGAGGACGATCCGGATCAGGCCGAGCTGATCCGGCAGATTTTGGGCGAGGCCGGTTTCGAGTGCGAATCGTTCGCCAATGGCGCCGATTTCCTGCGCGCGCTGCGCGAACGGGCGTTTGACCTGCTGATGGTCGACTGGCAGCTGCCGGGCACCAGCGGCTACGAACTGGTCAGCTGGGTGCGCCAGAAGTCCGGCAACATGCCGCCGATCCTGTTTGTCACCAGCCGTACCGGCGAAGCCGACATTGTCGCCGGGCTGAGTGTCGGCGCCGACGACTACATGCTCAAGCCCATCCGCGCCGGCGAGCTGGTCGCGCGCGTGCGCTCGCTGCTGCGCCGCGCCTATCCCGAGGCCGCGCAGGAAGTCGAGCTGATCCGGCGCGGCAACTACACCGTCGATCCCCATGCCCGCGCCATCTCCCTCGGTGGCCAGCCCGTGCAGCTGTCGCCGCGTGAATATGAGCTGGCCCTGTTCCTGTTCCGCAATACCGGGCGCCTGCTGGCGCGCGAGGTGGTGGAGCAGGCGGTCTGGGGCCGCGCCATGGGCGCCGGCTCGCGCACGCTCGATACCCATATCTCGCGGCTGCGCCTGAAGCTGGCGTTGCGCCCCGAAAACGGCGTGCGGCTGACGTCGGTGTACTCGCACGGCTATCGCTTTGAGGAAATTTCCGCTGCCGAAGCGGCAGATTACGAGGCCGGGGCGGATGCGTAAGTGGATTGGCACGGCCGCGCTGGCCGGGGTGGCCTGGCTGGCCGGCGTGGCAGGTCCGGCCCAGGCCGGGCCGGCGGGCGCCGAGGGCGCCGACTTCCTGTACTTGGTGGAGCCAGGCGATACCCTGATCGGACTGGCCGAGCGCTACATGGCGTCGACCGATGGCTGGCGCACGCTGCAGCGGCTCAACGGCGTGGCCGACCCCTACCGGCTCGTGCCCGGCACGCGGCTGCGCATCCCGCTGAGCCAGATCCCCGAGCAAGCCGCCTCGGCGCGCGTGGTCTATGTCAACGGCGAAGTGCGTGCTAACGGCCGTCCGGTGCAGGTGGGCATGTCGCTGGACGAATCGGTCCGGATCGAAACGCCGGCGGCCGGCTCGGTCACGCTGGAATTGCCCGATCGCAGCCGCGTCACGCTGCCGCCAAAAACCACGGTGGCCGTGCGCCGGCTGCGTACGTTCGCGCGCAGCGGCCTGACCGATACCGTGATCCGCATCGAGCAGGGCGGCGCCGATACCCGCGTGGCGCCCGAGGGCAGCGGCGTGGGCCGCTTCGAACTGCATACGCCGATGATGGTCACGGGCGTGCGCGGCACCAGCTACCGGGTCGCGGCCGACGCGGCCGGCAGCCGCAGCGAGGTCCTGGAAGGCCGCATCGGCGTCAGCGCGGCGCGCCAGGCCAGGCCCGCCCCCGCCCCCGCCGGCCGCGCCATGACGGCGGCGGCGCAAGTGAGCGCCGGCTACGGCGTCGGCGTGTCCGACCGTGGCCGGCTGTCTCAGCCGGTGGCGCTGCTGCCGGCGCCGGTGTTGCTGCCCCCGGCCGATACGGTGCTGGGCCCGGCCTTCGACGCCGCCTGGCAGCCGGTGCCCGGTGCCAGCGCATACCGCGTCACGGTGGCGCGCGACGCGGCGCTGACAGAACTGGCCTGGAGCGGCACCACCACTGACACCCGCGCGCGTCCCGAGGGCCTGCCGGAAGGCACGCTCTATCTTGCTGTCAGCGCCATCGATGCCAACCGGCTGACCGGCCATGCCGCCCAGGCGCCGGTGGCCGTGCGGCTGAACCCGCCGGCGCCGTTCACGCTGCAGCCCGCCGCCGATGCGGTGCGCTATGGCGAGACGGTGGCGTTCGCGTGGGCGACGGTGCCCAGCGCGGCCAGCTATGAACTGGCCGTGGCCGGAGATGCCGGCTTTGCCGGCGAGGTGGCTCTGCAGCCCGCTGCGGAGCCCGCAAGCACGCAGCCGCAGGCGCCTGGCCAGTACTGGTGGCGCGTGCGCAGCGTCGACGCTGCCGGCCGGCCGGGCCCCTGGTCGGCGCCGGTCGCTTATCGCGTCGAGCCGCCGGGTCCGGTGGCGTCAATGCAGGACGACGGCAAGACGCTGCAGATCGGCTGGCCCGCCGACCGTGGCGCGGGCACCGGCTACCGGGTCCAGCTGTCGGCCGATGCCGGCTTCGCCACGCTGCTGGTGGACCAGCACAGCGAAACCAGCGCCATCGAGCTGCCGCGCCCGGCGCCTGGCGTCTACTACGTGCGGGTCGCCCGCGCGGCGCCGGGCACGGTGCCTGACCCGGCGGCGTTCTCCGCGCCGCAGCGCATCGAGATCTTCACCTACCTGATGGACGGCAATGGCAGTGCCATCGGCGCGGGTGGCGGGACGGGTGGCGGTGGCCGCATCCGCCTCCACTGAGCCCGCCGCGGCGCCGGTACCGGGTGTGCCGGCCGCGCCGGGCCGCGCCTTCGGCCGCCGCACGCTGGTCGAATGGTGCGTGCTGGTCGCGGCCGTGCTGGCACTGGTGCTGCTGGCCGCGCGCCAGGGCTGGACCGAGCGCGCCGACCTGGCCGCCTACGACACCGCCATCGCCGCCCAGCACCACCCCGCCCGCGACGACATCGTCATCGTCGCCATCGACGACGCCAGCATTACCGCCATCGGCCGCTGGCCCTGGCGCCGCGCGGTGCTGGGGCAGCTGGTCGAGCGCATTGCCGCCGGCGGCCCGCGCGCGATCGGCGTCGACGTAATCCTGTCCGAGCGCGACACCCGCTATCCGCAGGACGACGCGCTGCTGGCGCGCGGCCTGGCGCAGGCGGGCAACGTGGTGCTGCCAGTGGTGGCCGAGCCCGGTGCTGGTGGCATGCTGGTGCGCTACCCGCTGGCCGGGCTTGGCGCCGCGATCGGCCATATCAACATGGTGGTCGATACTGACGGCGTGGCACGCCAGGTCTGGCTGCGCGAAGGGCCGGAGCCGGTCGAGGCCGCCGGCGTGCCGCACCTTGCGGCGGTGATGGCCGGCATGCTGGCAGAACCGGGACGCGCACCGCGGGCGCTGGACAGTTACCGGCAGGAAGCCGTACGCGTTACCGAAAGCAACGGCTGGGAGCGCAGCGGCCGCGTGCGCATTCCCTACGCCGGCCCGCCCGGCACCTTTGCGCGCGTGTCGGCGCGCGATGTGCTGGAAGGCCGCATCGATCCCGCGCGCTTTGCCGGCAAGGCGGTGCTGGTCGGCGCCATGGCCACCGGCATGGGCGACGTGCTGCCCACACCGGTGTCGCGCGACGGCCGCGGCATGAGCGGCGTCGAGATCCTGGCCAATACGCTGCAGGCGCTGACCGACGGCGACGCCATCCTGGCGGTGCCGCGCGGCTGGCAGCTCGCGGGAACGCTGCTGGCGGTGCTGCTGGCGGCGCTGGCCGCGCTGCGGCTGCCGCCGCGCGGCGCGCTGGTCGCCACTGGGCTACTGCTGGCGGCCCTGCTGGGCGGCTCGCTGGCGCTGCTGGCGCTGGCACGGCTCTGGTTCGCCCCGGCCGCGGCTGCGCTGGGCTGCCTGCTGTTCTACCCGCTGTGGGCGTGGCGCCGCCAGGAAGCGGCGCTGCGCTTCCTGACCGACGAACTCGCGCGGCTGGAGCGCGAGCCGGGACTGATGCCGGCGCCGCACTACACCGGCGCCACCCTGGACAGCCGCATACGCGCCGTCTATGGCATGAGCGCCAGGCTGCGCGGCATGCGCCGCTTCCTCTCCGACGGGCTGGAAAGCCTGCCCGATGCCACCGCCATCTGCAACCTGGAGGGCGGCGTGATGCTGGCCAACCGCCGCTGCGTGGCGCTGGCGCCGGCCGTGCTCGGAGGCATGGCCGCGACAGGCGATACCGGCCAGCCGCGTCCGCCGATCCGCGACGTGATCGAGGCGCTGTTCCCGGCGCCCGCGCCGGTGCTGGCGTACTGGCACGCGCTGCATGACCGCCATGCCGGGGTCCGGCCGGGGCAGGAGCCCGTGCCCGAGGGCGGCATCGAGGTGGCCGGGCGCGGCGACAGTCGCTACCTGGTGCATGGCGCGCCGCTGCACGGAGAATCCGGCGCGGTGGCGGGGCTGATCGTCAGCGTCACCGACATCACGGCGATCCGCGTGGCCGAGCGCCAGCGCGAGCAGATGCTGCGCTTCCTGTCGCATGACATGCGCTCGCCGCAGGCATCGATCCTGGCGCTGATCGAGTTGCACGAGCGCCGCGCCCGCCGTATCACCGGCAATACCGGCAATACCGGCGACGGCCGCCATGGCGCCGCGCAGGCCGAAGGCGCCGGCGACAGCAACAGTGCCGTGCTGCACCGCATCGCCGCCCACGCGCGCCGCACCATGACGCTGGCCGACGATTTCATCAGTGTGGCGCGCGCCGAGTCGCAGTCGCTGGCCTTTACGGAAGTCGAGCTCGGCGGCCTGGTGCTGGATGCCACCGACCAGTTGTGGGCGCTGGCCAACGCCCGCAGCGTGTCGCTGCAGGTTGACCTGCCCGACGAGCCCGCCGTGCTGCGTGGCGAGCCCGCGCTGCTGGTGCGCGCCATCGCCAACGTGGTCAGCAACGCCATCAAGTTCAGCCCGCACGGTGCCGAGGTGGCGGTGACGCTGACGCACGCACGCGAGCATTTCGTGATTGCGGTGCAGGATCATGGCCCCGGCATCGACGAGGCCGACCAGGCGCGGTTGTTCGAGCCCTTCGTGCGCCTGCACGAGGGCCGGCAGGGCGCGCCGGACGGCACAGGGCTGGGCCTGGTGCTGGTGCGCGCGGTGGCCGAGCGGCATGGCGGCAAGGTCACGGTGCAAAGCGCGGCAGGTGCCGGCGCAACATTCAGGATCGAATTGCCGGCCGGTTAGCGGCTCAAAACAGCGCGGGCCATAACAGCGCGGGCCATGGCAGCGTGGGCCATGGCGGCAACGTGTCCGCCGACACAATTGTTGCCATTCGAAAAGGGCGGAATTGCGTAGCATCGGCCCGCCGCTGGAGCCGCATCCGGCGGTCTTTGCGCCCTCGCCAGCTCCCCCAACGGCCTTACTGGCTTGGGCGGCTTTTTTGCGCGCCCTTCAGCCTGCAGGCCATCAATCACGTCCGCACGGTGCCCTGTTCGCGCCGCGCGCGGAACGTCAGCACGAAGCGCGTCCTGCCCGCGGCCGACTCGGCGGCGATGGCGCCGCCGTGCGCCGCCATGATCGCCTGCGTGATCGCCAGGCCTAGCCCGGTGCCTTCCGAATCCGGCCGCGCGCGCGACTTGTCGGCGCGCGAAAAGCGGTCGAACAGCGACGGCAGGAATTCGGGCGGAATGGTTTCGCCTTCGTTTTCGACCACGATATCCACCGCCTCCGCGCCTTCCTGCGCGTCGGCGCGTGGCACGATCGTCACCATGATCGGCTTGCCCGCGGCGGCGTGCCGCAGCGCATTGGACAGCACGTTGCTGAGCGCGCGCCGCACCATCAGCCGGTCGCCGGTGATGCGGCCGCTGCCGTGCTGCCGCAGCTGCACGCCCTTGTCTTCTGCCAGCGCATCGTAGAAATCGAACAGCGCCGCGACTTCCTGCTCGAGCGCGATGCGCTCCGCGCTGGGCAGCGTGATGCCGTGTTCCATCTTGGCCAGGAACAGCATGTCGGACACCATGCGCGAGAGCCGCTGCAGCTCCTCGGCGTTGGACGCCAGCACCTCGCGGTATTTGGGCGCATCGCGCGGCTGCGACAGCGCCACGTCGGTCTGCGTCATCAGGTTGGTGATGGGCGTGCGCAACTCATGCGCCAGGTCCGACGAGAAGTCCGACAGGCGCCTGAAGTCTTCCTGCAGCCGCGCGAGCATGGCGTTGAGCGTGACGGCGAGGTCGGCCATTTCCGCCGGCACTGCTTCCACCGGCATGCGCTCGTCGAGCTTGTGCGCGGTGACCGTGCGCGCGCGCGATGCCATGGTGCGCAGCGGCGCCAGCCCGCGGCGCGCCGCCCACCAGCCCAGCAACCCGCTGGCCAGCGCGGCCAGCGCGGTGTAGAAGGCCAGCGACTGGCGGAACGCATGCATGAAGTGCGCATGCAGCGCGGTGTCCATGCCGACCACGATGCGCAGCGCGCCGGCACCCGGTACCTGCGCCACGGCGCGCAAGCCGCGGTAGGCTTGTCCGCGCTGCTGCCAGGCGAAGGTATCGCGATCCGCCGGCAGCGCCGCGGCGGTGGCCTGCGCGGGGCCGAAATCGAAACCGTGCGTCGCATACACGCGTTGGCCATCTGTGTCGCGCACCTCGGCAACGAAGCCGGGATGGTGCTCCAGCGCCTGTCCCAGCCGCTGCGGCAGCGACGCCATCGGGCCTTCGGCCGCGATCTTGCGTACCAGGCGCACGTTGTCGTCCAGCACGGCATAGTCTTCGTCGGCGAAATGGCTGTCCATCGCCAGCCAGATCAGCACGCCAAGCCCCAGCAGCACCGCCGCCGACGACAGCGAAAACAGGATCGTGAGCCGCGCCGTCAGCGACAGCCGGGCCTTCATGCCGCATCCTCCGGGTCCGGCTCCTCCAGCACATAGCCCATGCCGCGCACGGTCTGGATCAGCCGGGGCTCGAAACCGTCGTCGATCTTGGCGCGCAGGCGGCGGATGGCCACATCGATCACGTTGCTGTCGCTGTCGAAGTTCATGTCCCACACCTGCGAGGCGATCAGCGAGCGCGGCAGCACTTCGCCGCGGCGCCGCGCCAGCAGTTCGAGCAGCGCGAACTCCTTGCTGGTCAGCGTGATGCGGCGCCCGGCCCGGGTGGCGCGCCGGCGCCCGAGGTCGAGCACGAGATCGGCCACCTGGATCCGGTCGAGCGCCATCTGCGCGGCGCCGCGCCGCAGCAGGGTGCGTACGCGGGCCAGCAGTTCGGAGAAGGCGAAGGGCTTGACCAGGTAGTCGTCGGCGCCCAGCTCCAGCCCCTTGACGCGGTCGGCAACGCTGTCGCGCGCGGTCAGGAACAGCACCGGAACGGCGTTTTCCGCGGCGCGCAGCGCCTGCACGATGCGCCAGCCGTCCATGTCCGGCAGCATCACGTCGAGGATGACGAGGTCGTAGGGCTCGGTCATGGCCAAGTGCTGGCCGTCCAGCCCGTTGTGCACCAGGTCGACGACAAAGCCCGCTTCCGTCAGGCCCTGGCGCAGGTATTCCCCGGTCTTGGCCTCGTCTTCCACTACCAGCAGTTTCATCGGCCTTGGCTTCCTTGAATTGATTGTTCCGGCAACTCTACGCGAGCGCGGTGCGCGCGAACATGACCGTAAGATTACCGGATTGTCATGTTCCGGTCAGGCGAGGGTAGGGTGGCGCTGGCTACGCTTAGCTTGCCTTGATCAACAAAGTGAAGCCATGCGACGCCACCGACCCACGGGCCTCTTGCTGCCCACGCCTCCCGACTTGCCACGCCGCCGCTTCGTCCAGGGACTGGTGGCCGGCGGCGTGGTCGCCGGGCTGGCGGGGTTTGGCGGCACCAGCGTGCTGGCCGGCACGCCGCCTCGCTCCCCCGCCTCCGCCGCCGCGGCAGGAACCGCGCCGGTGCTGCGCGGCACCGAATTCGACCTCGTGATCGGCGAGTCGCTGGTCAACTTCACCGGCAAGCCGACGGTGGCGACCACCATCAACGGCATGCTGCCGGGCCCGACGCTGCGCTGGCGCGAAGGCGACACCGTCACCATCCGCGTCACCAACCGGCTGCGCGAGGCGACCTCGATCCACTGGCACGGCATCATCCTGCCGTTCGAAATGGACGGCGTGCCGGGCATCAGCTTTGCCGGCATCGCCCCGGGGGAGACCTTCACCTACCGCTTCAAGGTCGCGCAGCAGGGCAGCTACTGGTACCACTCGCACTCCGGTTTCCAGGAGATGACCGGGGTCTACGGCGGCATCGTCATCGACCCGGCCGAAGGCCGCGCGCACGGACATGCTGACCGCGACTACACCGTGCTGCTGTCCGACTGGACCGACGAAGACCCGATGCGGGTGCTGAGCAAGCTCAAGGTGCAGAGCGACTACTACAACTACAACCAGCCTACCGCCGTCGACTTCTTCCGCGACGCGGCACGCGACGGGATGAAGCAGGCGCTGGACAAGCGCCGCATGTGGAACCAGATGCGGATGAGCCCGACCGATCTCGCGGACCTGTCCGGCGCCACGCTGACCTACCTGACCAACGGCGTCACGCCGGCCGGCAACTGGACCGGGCTGTTCCGCCGCGGCGAGACCGTGCGCCTGCGCTTTATCAACGGCTCGGGCAATACCTTCTATGACGTGCGCATCCCCGGCTTGAAGCTGCGGCTGGTGCAGGCCGATGGTCAGGACCTGGAGCCGGTCACCGTCGACGAGTTCCGCTTCGGCCCCGGCGAGACCTACGACGTCGTAGTCGCGCCGCAGGACGACGCCTACACCCTGTTCGCGCAGGCGATCGACCGCACCGGCTATGCGCGCGGCACGCTGGCCGTGCGCGAAGGGCTGTCGGCACCGGTGCCGGCACTGGACAAGCCGGAGTGGCTCAGCATGGCCGACATGATGGGCGACATGGGCGGCATGGGCCATGGCGGCGCGCATGGCATGGACCACGGCAGCATGCACGGCATGGACCATAGCCAGCACGGCATGGACCATAGCCAGCATGGCATGGACCATAGCCAGCACGGGATGACGGCGATGTCAGCCGAGTCGTCCCTCAAGGTGCCGAGCAAGGTCGCGCGCCATGCCCGCACCGAGTATGGCGCCGGCACCGACATGCGCGTCGACACGGCGCGCACCAACCTCGACGACCCCGGCATCGGTCTGCGCAACAACGGCCGGCGCGTGCTGACGCTGGCCGACCAGCGCACCGTGGGCGGCCCGATGGACCCGCGCGGCCCGGGCCGCGAAGTCGAACTGCACCTGACCGGCAACATGGAGCGCTACACGTGGTCGTTCGACGGCGTGGAGTTCGGCAAGTCGACGCCGGTTTATTTCAAGTACGGAGAACGGCTGCGCGTGATCCTGCACAACGACACCATGATGACCCACCCCATGCACCTGCACGGCATGTGGAGCGAACTGGAAGCGCCGGACGGCAGCTTCCAGGCGCGGCGCCACACCATCCCCGTGCAGCCGGCGCAGCGCATCAGCTTTCTCGTCACCGCCGACGCGCTGGGACGCTGGGCCTGGCATTGCCACCTGATGATGCATATGGATGCGGGCATGTTCCGCGAAGTGGTGGTGGCGTGATGACGGCAATGAAGAGGACTTCCCGTTCGCTGGCCAGGCCAGCCACCCATGTCGCGGCCGCGGTGCTGGCCTTGGCCGCGATGGGCGCCGCGTCGGCGCAGGATCCGCACGCACATGGCCATGAGGGCCACCAGGGGCACCAGGGGCATGGCGTGCCGGCGCAGGAAATCTCCCCGATGCAAGGCATGGAGCCGATGGAGACGATGCAGCCCATGCAGCCCATGGAACCCATGCAGTCCACGCAGCCGATGCAGCAATCCGGCGCGATGGATCACGGCGACATGAAGATGCAGGGCGGCAGCGCTCCGCCCGATGCGCGCGATCCGCACGCATATTCCGGTGGCTACCAGCTCGGCGTCGGCAAGTACGCGCTGGGCGACAAGCGCCAGCTGGTGATGGCAGATGAGCACCTGTTCGCCTCCGTGCTGGTCGACCGCCTGGAGTGGGCCCACGCCAGCGGCGAAAACGCCGCGGCCTACGAGGTGCAGGCATGGTTCGGCAACAGCTACGACAAGCTCGTGCTGAAGGCCGAAGGCGAGGCCGCGAAGGGAAAGATGCATGAGGCCCGCACCGAACTGCTGTGGGGCCATGCCTTGGCCAGCTACTGGGACACCCAGGTGGGCCTGCGCAACGATGCCGGGAGCGGCCGTCCCGCGCGCAACTGGCTGGCGTTTGGCATCCAGGGATTGGCGCCGTACTGGTTCGAGGTCGACGCCACCGCCTACGTCGGCACCAGCGGCCGCACCGCGCTGCGGCTTGCCGCCGAGTACGAGCTGCTGCTGACGCAGCGCCTGATCCTGCAGCCGCGCATCGAAGCGAACCTGTACGGCAAGAACGACCCCGAGACCGGCATCGGCAGCGGCCTGTCCAGCGGCACCGTGGGTTTGCGCCTGCGCTATGAGTTCAGCCGCCAGTTCGCGCCGTATATCGGCGTCGAGCGCTACCAGGCCTTCGGCAACACGGCGGACATGATCCGCACGGCCGGCGGCCGCGCCGGCGAGACGCGCTTCGTGGCCGGCGTGCGCATGTGGTTCTGATCGGCCGCGATTTTCCTTTCCCATTTCCAATACGGAGCAGAGCCATGCGAATCAAGCGCCCCCTGATCGCCACCATTGCCGCCGCGGCCGCCGCGCTGGCCAGCAGCGCGGCCCTCGCGCATCCCAAACTGATCACGTCGACGCCCGCCGACAAGGCCGAGGTGGCCGCGCCGCAGAAGATCGAGCTGACCTTCTCGGAAGACCTTGTCACGCAGTTTTCCGGCGCCAACCTGGTGATGACCGGCATGCCCGGCATGGCCAGCCATGCGCCGATGAAGATGGCAGCCAGGGTGTCCGCCAGCAGCGACCCCAAGGCCATGGTGATCACGCCGGCGCAGCCGCTTCCCGTGGGCAGCTACCGCGTCGAATGGCGCGCCGTGTCGGCCGACACGCATCCTGTCACCGGCAATTTCTCCTTCACCGTCAAGTGATGGCCGGCCATGGACTGGCTCGCCGTCGTGCTGCGCCTGGCGCTCTATGTCGTCCTGGGCCTGGCGTTCGGCCTGCCGCTGTTCTGCCTGACTGCGCTGCGGCGCGATGAACACGATGCGCGGTTCGCCGCGCAGTGCCGGGCCATTGCGCTCGGTTGCGCGCTGGCCGGCATCGCGCTGTCGCTGGCGGCGCTGGTGGTGATGGCCAGGACGATGAGCGGTGCGGTGTCGTACGCCGCATTGGAGCGCGATGTCTTTGGCATGATCCTGGCCGGCACGGCGTATGGCGTGGCCTGGTCGGTGCGCGTAGCGGCGCTGGTGCTGTGCCTGCCAGGGGTGCTGGCGCTGCGCGCGCGGCCAGTCGCGCAGGCGGTATTGCTGGCGACGCTGTCAGCGGTGGCGCTGGCATCGCTGCCCTGGGGCGGCCACGGCGCGATGAGCGAGGGCATCGGCCATTATGTGCACCTGGCGGCCGACGCCGCACACCTGCTTGCCGCAGGTGCGTGGGCCGGTGCGCTGGCCGCCTTCATGCTGCTGTCGCGGGCACGGCTGGGATCCGATCGCGCCGCGCTGTCGCTGCTCAGCCGCACGGCCAACGGCTTCGCCCGTATCGGCACCGGCATTGTCGTCACGCTGGTGCTGACCGGCGCACTGAACTACGGCTTTGTCATCGGACCAGTCTTGCCGGACATGTCGGCAACGGCTTACGGTGGCTTGCTGGCCGCCAAGCTGGCGCTTTTCCTGGGGATGCTGACGCTGGCTGCCGCCAATCGCTTCCGCCACGCGCCGCGGCTGGAGCAGGCCTTGCGCGCGGGAGGGCAGCCAGCCATGGCGGCGCGCGCGCTGCGGCGCAGCGTGGCGCTGGAAGCGGTGGCGGGTACCGCGGTGCTGGCGCTGGTCGCGGCGCTGGGCACGCTCTCGCCCGTACCGGGATAACAGGGCCGACCGGCGGTCGGACAATTCCCGGGCGGTTGCAGGGCGGCACCCGCGGTCCATGTTCCCGCGCCAGCCGGCGCGCGGAGCGCCTCAGACGTAGGCGATCAGGCGCCCGGCACAGATCACCAGCACCCACATCACCACCGACACGATGGCACTGATGCGCGCGCCAGCCGGCGGCGCGCGCTCCACGTCCCAGCCGAGCCGGCTGTCATGCAGCCGCCGGTACGGCACCGTGTGAAACCACGCGACGTTGAGCAGTGCCAGCGCGACCAGGCATAGCTTGGCGAGGAAGGCCGGGTTGGTGGCCAGTTCGTCCGCGTGTGCCATGAACAGCAGCACACCGCTGGCGGCGACGGCGACAAAGGCCGCGACCGTGAACGGCAGCGCATGGCGCAGCAGCAGGCTGACCGGCAGCCGGCGTCCGAGCCCGGCCAGGCGCATGTCGACCACGACGATGGAGCCGAACAGCAGTGCCATGCCGGCGAGATGGACGATCTCCACCGCCGGGTAGGCCCACGCGGAGGAGCGCAGCGCGGCCGCGAACGGCAGCCGCGCCAGGCCGGCGGCCCATTCGCTCCATTGCGCCAGCAGTGCCGCCATGGCGCGCGTGGCGGCTCAGCGCAGCTCGACGGTCTTGCCGTCCACGGTGATGCGCTCGGCGCGCAGCTCGTTAGCCTTTTCCTTGCTGGCGTAGCCGACCAGCGTGACCTCGCGGCCCACGGCGACCTTGTCGGCGGTGGCGCCGCGCGCTTCCATGCGCGACACCGGGGCGAGGATGGCCAGCCAGCGCTTGCCGCTCGCATCGATGCGGATATGCGCGTGCGGGTTCTCGTAGTGGCTCTCGACGATCTTGCCGGTCAGCGTCAGGGGCTTGGTCTCGTCGTAAGTCGACCAGCCGTGGTGGGCCAGGGCAGGCACGGCCGCCAGCGCCAGCGTGGCGCTGGCGGCGAGGATCAGCGAGCGGAAGCGGTTCGGCATGGGGCGGTGGTCTCCGGTCAGGTGCGGGGTCAGGTGCAGTATAGGCGGCGCTGGACTGCCTCGCAGGTCCGCGTCATGGCGTAGATCATGGCCGGCAACTGTCCGCGCGCTGCACCAGCCGGTGCAGGCTCGGGCTGATGGGCTTGAGCGCGGCACGCTCGGCCGTCAGCGCAAGGGCCAGGTTGCGGCGGCCGGCACGCAGTGCCGACTCGATCAGCGTCAGGCCGATCACGTCGCGCTGCGCATGGCTGCCGCCGAAGCGATGGGCGATCAGCCGCACCGGCAGCAGCAGGTCGATCGAGCCGGCGTAGTCGCCCTGGTCGAACGCGATCAGCGCATCGGCCACTGGCAGGCCCACGTCGCGCGACATCATGGCGTTGGTGCCGTTGCCCAGCGCGGCGCGCTCGAGCGCGGCTCGCAACTGGTCCACGGCGGCCGGCCGGTGCGCGCCCAGGCTCGCCATCACGGCGTGGACGTCGTTGAAGGCGTAGTAGCCGGCCGCGCCACGGCCCAGCCAGTCGTCCGCCACGGGCTGCCAGCGCGTGCCCACGTCGACGCCGCGCAGATGCAGCCGCCACAGCAGCGCGGAGGCATCTACCAGGTCCAGCGCGATCGCCGGCGCCGGGCGGCTGATCTCGTGGTCGTACAGCGCCAGAACGTCGCCGATGTTGCCGGTTTCGAGCTGGAACAATGCCAGGTGCCACCAGTTGTGCACGGCCAGCATGTTGTCCTCGGACCAGTCGTCGCGGCGTGCATTCAGCCAGGCGATGCCGTCGTCCAGCCGGCCCTGCATCTCCATGACGTGCGCCACCGCGTGCACGGCCCACGGGTCGCGCGGGTTCAGTTCGAGCGCGCGCCGGCCGCTTTCCTCGGCGCGGCCATAGAGCTGGGTTTCTTCCAGCCCGAAGGCGTGCATGCCAAGCAGGTAGCCATAGCCCGGCATGCCCTCGTCCCAGTGCGGCAGCACCTGCGAGACGCGGTCGCGCAGCATGGACGACTGCCCCAGCAGGAAGTCGCCCAGGTGCGCCACCTGGATCGCCAGCAGGTCGCGTGGATAGTCGACCACGATATCGCCGTACAGCCGCAGCGAGCGGTCAAACTCGCCGTCCAGCCACGCGCGCGCCGCGGCCAGGTGGCGCTGCTCGCGCTCGTTCAGCCCGGTCAGCGCCTCGCCGGCTTCCACGCTGTCGCGCAGCATGGGTTCGGCGGTGCCGTCGCCGGCGGTCAGCATCAGGCCGGCGCGCAAGGCATGGCCCATGGCGAAGCCGGGATCGGCGTCGAGCGCAGCGTCGATGACGCCGAGCGGGTCGCCGTAGTAACCGTTCAGCAGCCGCAGTGCCGTCTCGTACAGCTCGACCGAGCGGTCGTTTTGGGTGGAGACCGCGAGATCCCTTGAGTCCGTCAATGCCATGGCATCCTCCATGCACCCCGGCCGCGCCGGGACTGTCAGAATCATCGTAGACCGCAAAACGGTGCATGCAACGGGACCCGTGTCGCAATCCGCCGCAAACGCCGCATACGCCGCATGGCGTGACCCGCCTGTGCGCCGCCTGTGTGCCGCCTGTGCGCCATCGGGCGCTGGCGGGCAAGGGGGATGACGGCCTAAGTTACACTGCCGCATCCCAATCACGACAACACGATGGCCTTTCCCATGAAAACTCTCGCGCTTCTTGTCGGCTCCCTGACCCTTGCCTGTGCCGCTGCCTCTGCCTTGGCGGCGGGTCCGGCGGCTTCCGCGCCCGCCGCCCCCGCCGCGCCTGCGGCGCCGCAAACGCTGCCTTCGGGCATGGCCATCCAGCACCTGGTGAAGGGCACCGGTGCTTCGCCCAAGGCCACCGACACGGTGCAGGTCCACTACCGCGGCACACTCGCCGACGGCACCGAGTTCGACAGCTCGTACAAGCGTGGCCAGCCGATCTCGTTCCCGCTCAACCGGGTGATCCCGTGCTGGACCGAAGGCGTACAGGCGATGCAGGTGGGCGGCAAGGCCAAGCTGACCTGCCCGGCCTCGACTGCCTACGGCGCGCGCGGCGTGCCGGGCACGATCCCGCCGAACGCGACGCTGACGTTCGAGGTGGTGCTGCTGGGTATCGGCAGCTGATCCGGGCGCAGGCGCCGCGTCAGCGCTGCGGCTGCGGCTGCGGCTGCGGCTGCGTCGGTGCCGGTGCCGGTGCCGGTGCCGCGGCCGGCATGGCGGGCTCGCTGTCCTTGACGTTGCCCTGTTCGTCGTCGTCGCCGTAGTCGGGCAGCGCCGTGTTTTCCCCAAGCAGGTAGCGCCTGCGTTGCAGGTACGCATCGCGCACGAATGTGTACTTGTCCAGCGCCGCCAGCGACAGCAGGTCGGTCGCGCCCAGCAGGTTGGTGCGCACGTCGATCACGTTGGCGCCATACAGCGAATTCCGCACCGCCGGCTCGGCATAGGTGCTCGGATCGAGCCAGAAATTCACATACAGGCCCACGCCGTCGCGAAACGAACTCGGGCCGAACACCGGCAGCACCAGGTACGGCCCCGACGGCACGCCCCACGTGCCCAGCGTCAGCCCGAAATCCTGCGAACGCTTTTCCAGCCCGGCCGGCGTGGCGATATCGACCAGCCCGCCCAGCCCGAGCACGGAATTGACCGCGACCCGCATAAAGCTTTCCGCCGCCGCCACGCCCTTGCCCTGCAGCAGGTTGTTGGCAAAGTTGCCCACGTCGGCGAGATTCGAGAAGAAGTTACTGACGGCGGTGCGCACCGGCTCCGGCGTGACCGCCTTGTAGCCCTGCGCGACCGGCTTCGCCACGTACTGGTCGAGCTTGTCGTTGACCGTGAACACGGCGCGGTTCATCGGTTCGAGCGGATCGTCGGGGTTGGCCTGCGGGCCGGTGGCGCAGCCGGCGAGCAGGGCTGCGGCAACGGCAGTGGTGGCAAGGGAAATGGCAGGCGAGCGCGGGCGGATGCGGAAAGTCATCGTACGAAAAGGGCGCGGCAAGTGTGACGGCTCAGGGGGAGGGCGCGGCGGGCTTGTCGTGGCCGGGATGCGCCTCTTCGCGCGGTCGGCCCATCAGGATCGGCTGGAAGAACACCGCGCCCACCAGCGTGCACACCAGCGCCAGCGCCAGCAGCTTGCCCATGCTGGCGGTGCCGGGATGGTGCGACAGCCACAGGCTGCCGAACGCGGTGGCGGTGGTGGCGGCGCTGTACAGCACCGCATGCGTCAGGCTCGATTGCAGCAGCTTGGTCTTGCCATGCCGCCAGGCAATCACGTAGTAGATCTTGAAGGCCACGCCGATGCCCAGCAGCAGCGGCAGCGCGATCACGTTGGCAAAGTTCAGCGCAATGCCGAACACCACGCACAGCTCCAGCGTGACG
The DNA here is from genome assembly GCF_044748965.1 of Cupriavidus sp. NPDC089707. Lineage (NCBI taxonomy): Bacteria > Pseudomonadati > Pseudomonadota > Betaproteobacteria > Burkholderiales > Burkholderiaceae > Cupriavidus > Cupriavidus sp. NPDC089707. The sequence goes on along the minus strand of NZ_JBIVHB010000006.1, from coordinate 36,024 downwards.
ATGGCTGACACCAGCAGCGGCACCAGCGTGCGCAGCACGTCGCCGAAGCGGCGCAACGTGATCCACAGCAACAGCGTAATCGACAGCACCGCCCAGGCGCCGGCCTGCCCAAACGCCGTCATGATGGTGCCGGCCGAGCCGCGCACGGCGATGGGGCCGCCGGTGGCGGCAGGCTCCACGCGTTGCACCGCGGCGATAAAGCGGTCCAGCGCGGCCTCTCGCTGCACGCTGCCGGCCGGCGGCAGCTTCGGGCTGACGCTGACCAGCGCGCGGCCATCGGGAGTGACCCAGTCGCGCACCAGTTCCGGCGGCAGCGTTTCGCGGCTGACCGGCTGCGGGCCGAGCGCGAGCCTGAGCCGGGCCAGCGCCAGCTGCAGCGGCAGCGCGATGGCGCGCTCGGCGCGGTCCCGCGTGGCCGCGTTGGCGCCGGCGAGTTTGTTCAGCGTGGCCGACAGGTGCGCGGCTTCGGCCGCACCGGGGCCGGGATGCTCGTCGGCGGCGAGGGCGAGCTGGCGCGCCGCGTTGCGCAGCGCATTGACGCGGGCGGTGTCGTTCGCGGGTGTGGCGGTGGGCTGCGTGAGCGCCGGCATCAGCGCGGTCGACGCCTGCGCGATCGCCTGCAGCTTGGGCGGCTGGTCGTCGGGGATGAAGCTCTGCAGCGTGACCGTGCGCGCCACCTCCGGCAAGGCCGCGAGCCTGGCAGCGCTGTCGCGCGCCGCCTGCAGCGACGGCGCCAGCACGCTGACATCCTCGGTGCCGGCCTGCGGCGCGTCTTTCAGCGCCAGCAGCGTCGCCATCGATTCCGATTGCGGGTCTTTCAGGTGCAGCGGGTCGAAATCGAAACGCAGGTCTGGCAGCAGCGGCGCGCCGGCGAGAATGGCCAGCAGCGTCACCAACAGCACCGGTTTGCGGTAGCGCTCGAAGAACAGGTCCGCCGGCGCCAGCCAGGCAAAGCCCGGCGCCTCGGCTTCGCCGCCGGGCCGCAGCACGCAGATCAGCGCCGGCAGCAGCGTGAACGTGGTGGCAAACGCGACGAACATGCCGACGCCGGCGATCAGGCCCAGCTCGGCCACGCCGCGGTAGTCGGTCGGCAGGAAGCAGAAGAACGCCGCCGCGGTCGCGGCCGCGGCCAGCGCCAGCGGCGCCCCGACCGCGTGCGCGGCCATTCCCAGTGCCTCGACCACATGGTCGCGGTCATGGCGCTCGGCGCGGTAGCGCACGCCGAACTGGATGCCGAAGTCCACGCCGAGGCCGACGAACAGCACCGCGAACGCGACCGAGATCATGTTCAGCGCGCCCACCATGGCCAGCCCCAGCGCCGCGGTGATCAGCAGCCCGGCGAACAGGCTTGCCAGCACGGCCACGATCAGCCGCGCCGAACGCAGCGCCAGCCACAGGATCAGCACCACCACCAGCACGGTCAGCACGCCATTGAGCACGGCGCCATCGCTGACCGAGGCAAATTCATCGTCGGCCAGCGCCTGCGGGCCGGTCAGCCGCACCGTCGCCTGGTAGCGCTGCGCCAGCTGCAGGTCGGCGGCCGCCTGCCGGATCGCGCGCGAGGCCGCGGCGCCGGCCTGCAGGTCGCTGTAGTCGAGCACCGGGCTGACGGCGACGTAGCTGTAGGCATGGCCGTCCGGGCCGGGCTTGAGGCTGTCGTCGACCAGTCCGGCCCACGACAGCGCCGCGGGCTTGCCGGCCAGCACCTGGTCCAGTGCCTGCGCGCTGCTGCCGAGCAGCTTTGCCATGTCGCCAAGCTTGACCTGGCCCATCTGCAGCGGCAGCGTCAGCGTGGTGGTGAGGGTATCGGAGAGGCCGCGCAGCGTGGGGTCGTGCGCCAGCGCGCCGACCAGCGGACGCGCCTGCACGAGTTGCTGCGACAACTGGCGGACTTCGTCGGGATCCGCGAACAGCAGCCCGTTGCGCGCGAAGAACGCCCCCCCGCCAGGCTGGCTGACCGCGGTGAAGCGCGCCGGCTGGCGGCGTAGCGCCTCGGCCAGCGCATCGGCGGCGGCATCGGCCAGTTCCGCGGCGGGCGCCTGCACTACCGCCAGGATCAGCTGGTTGCGCTGTGGAAAGGCGTTGCCGATGGCGGCATCGCGTTGTGCCCACGGCGCCTCCGATTCGAGCAGGCGGCCGATGTCGGTGTTGATGGCAAAGTAGCGCGCCACGTAGACGCCGCTGGCCGCGCTCAGCACTGCCGCCAGCATGATGATCCGCCAGGGCCAGGCCGTGGCGAGCCGGACGATGCGTGTCAGCAGCGAAGTCAGCATGGGCGGATCCGGAAGGAGCACGAACCGCGAGTATATCGGCTGGCGGGGTGGCGCATGCGGCATGCGGCATGCAAGGCGGAGTGGGGCAGGCGTTCCGCTATACTGGCCGCGCACTTGCCAACTGCGCCTGACAGCCATGCGCCACAGGTGCGGCCACACTGTCCTTCCTGCACGAGATCCATGAAGAGTTACGGTTTGCTTCCCCTGGTGCCGCTCGCGGCAGTGGTCATGGTTGCAACGGCGCACGCCCAGGCGGTCCAGCCCGCCGCCAGCCCGGAGAAGCTGGTGCAGGCGGCGGTCGAAGGCGTGATCGGCACGATCCAGTCCAACCCCGACACGCGCGCCGGCGACCTCGGCAAGATCACCGCGGTCGTGCGCAAGCAGTTCCTGCCTTATGCCGACTTCCAGCGCACCACGCGGCTGGCGGTCGGCAGCGCCTGGCGCAACGCGACGCCCGAGCAGCAAAAGCAGCTCTACGAGCAGTTCGAGACGCTTCTGGTGCGCAGCTACGCGGTGTCGCTGGCGCAACTGCGCGAGCAGAACGTCAGGTTCCGCTACCAGCCGTCCAAGACTGGCAGCGGCGCCACCGACGTGGTGGTGCAGACGCGCGTGATCAGCAATGCCGACGAGATGCAGATTGACTACCGGCTGCAGCGCACCGCCGCCGGCTGGCGCATCTATGACATCAATATGATGGGCGCGTGGCTGATCGAGGTGTATCGCAAGCAGTTCGCCGATATCGTCGCGCGCGGCGGCGTGGACGGACTGGTGAACTACCTGACCACGCACAACGCCCGGCAGAACGCCGCCATCTAGGCCTTCCCGGCCTCGCGCGCACGGCTGCGGCGCCAGCGCCGCAGCTCCACCCACTGCCACGATAGCAGCGCCGGCACGCCGAACAGCACTTCGCGCGCGCGCTTGACCAGCGCCAGCGCCAGCGCGACCTGCGCATCCATCCCCAGCGCCTGTCCCAGCAGCATCACCACCGCTTCCTGTACGCCAAGCCCCGCTGGCACGAAGAACGCCACGTTGCGCGCAGCTTGCGTCAGCGCCTCGATTGCCAGCGCATGCCAGAACGGCACCGGGTGGCCCAGCAGCATCAGCGCGAACCACACTTCCAGCGTGCCGGTGACCAGCCCCGCGAGCTGCCACAACACCGCGCTGACCAGTTCGTTGCGGCGGCGGTTGAGCGCGCGGATATGGGCATCCAGCCGCGCGCCGTCGATCATGGCCACCAGGCGGTTTTCCTCGCCGAACAGACGGCGTGCCGCGCCTTCCAGTTTTTCAAAGACCGCGCTGTAGCGCAGCGACAGCGCGAACAGGACCGGCACCGGCAGCGACAGCAGCAGGCCGGCCAGGATGATCCACGCCTGCCCGCCTTCCTGCAGCGCCGCCACCAGCACCAGCACGCCCAGCGCCGAGAACAGGTACTGCGCGAACAGCGTGGTCATCACCTCGACCACCACGCTGGCGGCGACCGCGGTGGTATCGCGGATGCGCAGCCGCGTCAGGCGGATGCCGACCAGTTCGCCGCCGATGCTGGCGGTGGGCAGCAGGCGGCCGACCGCTTCGCGCACGGTGGCGACCCACCACAGGAAGCCCAGGCCGGCGTTCTCGTCGGGATCGGCCGAGTTCAGCAGTACGCGCCAGCCCTGCGCGTCGAGCAGCAGCGGCAGCGCATGCAGCGGCACCAGCGCCAGCAGCAGCCAGCCGCCCTGGGCCACGATCGCGGCGATGTCGCCGATGCCCTGGTGCACCACCAGCACGGTCAGGACCAGCAGGCCTAGCAGGCCGGTGAGGATGGCGATGCGCTTCATGGTCCGGAAATGGGTCGCAAACAGGTCGCCATCAGGCCGCCATCAGGCCGGCAGCACGTCGGCAAAGCCGCCGCGCCGGCTGGCGGCACGCTGGAGCGCGGCGCGCACGCGCGGCGACAGCAGGGCGGCCAGCTCGTCGGCGTGGCGGTAGCCGTGCATCGATGGGGCGATGGCCTCGCCCGACACCACTGCCGGGTGCAGGTAGAATTCGCCCACGCCGGCCGGCAGCCGCGCCAGCGCTTCAAGCAGCGCCGCTTCATCCATCTGCCCGCTGCGCGCGATGCCGACCACGTAGTCGTTGTGGGCGATACCGGCGCGGGCCAGGCGCCGGCGCAGCAGCGCCAGCCACGGCCGCAACAGCAGCGGCGCGCCGGCTTCGCGCGGCAGGCGCATGGCGCGCAGGCCGTAGTCGCGGCCGATCGACAGGATCAGCGCCAGCACGGTCGGGTGCAGGTGGAAATGCTTGTGCGTGTTGACATGGTCCAGCGGCAGTCCGGTGGCAGCGAAGGCGTCGAACTGCGCGCGGATCTCGGCCGCCAGTTGGCGCCGCACATCCGGCAGGAAGAAAAAGCGGCAGCCATCGAGCGCCATGGCCGAGCCGAAGCGCCCTTGTGCATCGACCAGCGCCGGGATCTGCGCACGCGGCAGCGTGGCGGGTCCGTCGGCCAATACCACGTGCAGGCCCACGCGCAATGACGGCAGCCGGCGTGCGCGCGCGACCGCATCGGCCACGGCCGGGGCGCCCACCATCAGGCTGGCCGCATTGAGCACGCCGTCGCGATGAGCCAGTTCCACGGCCTCGTTGACGGCCGGATGCAGGCCGAAGTCGTCAGCGGTGACGATCAGCGCGCGTTGCGACGCATCGATGCCCTGTGGAGCGTCGGGTGCCAGGATCAGGCCTCGTGCGAGCGCAGGAAGCGGAAGAACTCCACGCCTTCGCGCAGGCGCCGCTTCATCATGTCCCAGCTTCCCAGCATTTCCCGCACGATTTCCCAGATCTTGCCGGGGCGGAAGTAGAAGCGCTTATAGAAGGTCTCGACGCCGTGGTAGATCTCTTCCTTAGACAGGTGCGGGTAGCTGATCGCGGCCAGCTGCACACCCTGGTCGTTGACTAGGTTGATGACCTTGTTCTCTTCCAGCCAGCCGTTGTCGACCGCCTGGCGGTACAGCGTGGTGCCGGGGTAGGGCGCGGCCAGCGACACCTGGATGGTGTGCGGGTTGATTTCCTTGGCGTACTCGATGGTCTTCTCGATGGTCTCGCGCGTCTCGCCCGGCAGGCCCAGGATGAAGGTGCCGTGGATCTGGATGCCGAGCTTGCGGCAGTCCTCGGTGAAGCGGCGCGCGATGTCGGTGCGCAGGCCCTTCTTGATGTTCAGCAGGATCTGGTCGTCGCCCGACTCATAGCCCACCAGCAGCAGGCGCAGGCCGTTCTCCTTCATGATCTTCAGCGTGCTGTACGGCACGTTGGCCTTGGCATTGCACGACCACGTCACGCCCAGCCTGCCCAGCCCGCGCGCGATCTCTTCCACGCGCGGCTTGAAGTCGGTGAAGGTGTCGTCGTCGAACATGATTTCCTTCACCTCGGGCATGTTCTCCTTGATCCATTTCACCTCGGCGATCACGCTGTCGGCCGAGCGCGTGCGGTAGCGGTGCCCGCCCACGGTCTGCGGCCACAGGCAGAAGGTACAGCGCGAGCGGCAGCCGCGGCCGGTGTAGATCGACACGTATGGGTGCTTCAGGTAGCCGATGAAGTAGTTCTCGATCTTCAGGTCGCGCTGGTAGACCGGCGCCACGAAGGGCAGCTCGTCCATGTTCTCGATCATCGGGCGCTGGCTGTTGTGTTCGAGCGAGCCGTCGGGCAGGCGGTAGGACAGGCCCAGTATGTCCTTGAGCGGCTTGCCGGCTGCGACATCCTGGCAGGTGTAGTCGAATTCCTCGCGGCAGACGAAGTCGATCGCGTCGCTGGCGCCGAGCGTGCCGCCGGGATCGACCGCGGGCTTGGCGCCGACCATGCCGATCATCACGCCGGGTTTGCGCTTTTTCAGTTCCTCGGCGAACCTGGCGTCGGTGGGGAAGGAGGGCGTGCTGGTGTGGATGATGACCAGTTCGTACCCGTCGGCGATATCGAGCGTCTGCTGCACGGACAGCTCGTCGGCGGGCGCGTCGAGCACGCGGCTGCCGGGCACCAGCGCGGCGGGTTGCGCCAGCCACGTGGGGTACCAGAACGACTTGATCTCGCGCTTGGCCTGGTAGCGCGAACCGGCGCCGCCGTCGAAGCCGTCGAAGGACGGGGCCTGGAGGAACAGGGTTTTTTTCATAGCGGCCTCTTGGTATGGATGCCGGTGAAAGGTGGGGAGTCAGGGAGGGGCTTCGTGGATGCGCCTGCCCTCTCCCCCAACCCCTCTTCCGCGTGCGGGGAGCGAACCATCAGGAATTCCGGGCCCGCTTGTTTTCGCCCCTCTCCCGCTTGCGGGAGAGGGGCGGGGGAGAGGGCCGGCGCTCGGCCGGAGTGCTGCATATCACGTACCGAAAGCACCTGCTCCCGCCACTGCACGCGCTTGCCAACCAAGGCAATCGCCCAGCCCGCCAGCAGCAACCCATCACGCAACGGCGCGCGCAGCGCGGCGGCCGCATTGCCTGCCAGGATACTGCGTGCCATCGCACCAGCAGCCGCCACGGCGAACACCCACGGCAGCGGCGCCAGCCACAAGCCCAAGGCCAGCATCGGCCAGGTAAAGGTAATAAACGTAAAGCCAAAACCCAGCGGATTCAGCGACCGGATCGTCCGCAGCCAGCGCAATTCATGCCGCCACAGCGCGGCAAAGCGCTCTTCGGTGACATCGGTACTCACCACCACATCCGACAACACCGTCCGCAACCCCAGCCGCCGCGTCAGCTCGCCCAGCCAGAAATCGTCCGCCAGCCGGTCCGCCAACGCATCGAAGCCTCCGATCGCAGCCAGCGTCTCGCGCCGCAGCGCAATGGTCGCCCCAAAGGCAAAGCGGCGCGACCCGCCCGCATGCGCGATCCGCACCGACGGCGCGAACCACTCATCGATAAACTGCGCGCCCAGCCGCGACCAGAAGCCACCCGTGGCATGGCCGCGATAGAGGCAGGTGACCACGCCAACGCCGGGATCGGCCAATGGCGCTGTCACGCGCGCCAGGTAGTCCGGCGGCACGGCGATATCGCTGTCGGCGACCGCTAGCCAGTCATGCCTGGCCTGCGCGAACAGATTGACCAGGTTGCTGACCTTGAGATTGCTGCCGTAGATGCGCGGATCCACCACCAGCGCGATATCGCAATCGGGGAAATCGCGCCGCAGCCGCGCCACCACGGCGATCGCGGGATCGTCCGCGGCGCGCGCGCCGAATACCAGCTGGAATTCGCCATGCCGTTGCCGGCACAGCGTGGCGAGGTTGTCGTAGAGCCGTGGCTCGGCGCCGCACAGCGGCTTGAGCACGCTCACCGGTGCCACCACGCAGCCCGCACCGGCAGGCAGCCGCAGCGCACGGCGCGACACCCACGCCGCGGCCAGCGCATAGCCCGCCGACACGCAGGTCAGCGCGGCGCCGGTCAGGATGGCGGCGAGCATGGCCAGGCCCCGGGATCAGTGCGTGGCGGCGCCGCTGGACTCGGCCGCCTGTCGGGCCGGAGGGGCCGGACGGGCCTGATTGGCGGACGGCTTCGCGCGCTGGATTTCCTCCAGCTTGATCTCGACGTGGCGCGAGAACATGTATTCCGCCGGCCGTTGCTGGTCCAGCGCAATGTCCGGCGCCATCGGCCCGCTGGTGCGCACGCCGCGCAGGCTCACGCCCAGCGCCTTGAGCGGGTGGGCGAAGGTATCCGCCACCGCGGTGGCCTCGTAGCCGCTGTGCACCATGCAGTCGGCGCACTTCTCGTAGTTGCCGGTGCCGTAGGCGTCCCAGTCGGTCTCGTCCATCAGTTCGCGGAAGGTCCTGGCATAGCCCTCGCCGACCAGGTAGCACGGCCGCTGCCAGCCGAACACCGTGCGCGCCGGGTTGCCCCACGGCGTGCAGTGGTAGGTCTGGTTGCCGGCCAGGAAGTCCAGGAACAGCGTCGACTGGCTGAAGGCCCAGTTCTTGCCGGCGCGGCCGCGGCCGAGGATGTCGCGGAACAGCTGCCGGGTCTTGCCGCGGTTCAGGAAATGCTGCTGGTCGGGCGCGCGCTCATAGGCATAGCCCGGCGACACGGTGATGCCGTCCACGCCCAGCGCCTTGACCGAATCGAAGAACCTGGCCACGCGCTCGGGCTCGGCATCGTTGAACAGCGTGCAGTTGATGTTGATGCGGAAGCCGCGTTCCTTGGCCTGCCGGATCGCCGCCACCGCGCGGTCGTAGACGCCTTCCTGGCACACCGAGCGGTCGTGCATCTCGCGGTCGCCGTCCAGGTGCACCGACCAGATGAAATACGGGCTGGGCTGGTACTGCTCCAGCTTCTTCTCCATCAGCAGTGCGTTGGTGCACAGATAGACAAAGCGGCGCCGGGCGATGATGCCGCGCACGATCTCCGGCATGTCCTTGTGCAGCAGCGGTTCGCCGCCGGCGATCGAGACCACCGGCGCGCCGCATTCGTCAACGGCTTCCAGGCATTCCTGCACCGACAGGCGCTGGTTCAGGATCGGGTCGGGATAGTCGATCTTGCCGCAGCCCGAGCAGGCCAGGTTGCAGCGGAACAGCGGCTCCAGCATCAGCGCGAGCGGGTAGCGTTTCTGCCGCGACAGGTGCTTGCCGACGATGTAGGCGCCCACGCGGGCGACCTGCAGGAGCGGGATGGCCAAGGCAGCTTCCTCTGGTTGGGTTCAGCCGGCGATATTCTCGTTGGTGCCGGCAGCGGCTGGCGCGGTGTCGGCCTCGATGTCGGCCTCGATGTCGGCCTCGATGTCGGCCTTGATACGGGCGGCGGCCTTGCCAGCCTTGCGCGGCGCGGCGGACGGCCTGACGTCGGCCAGTTCGGCGGGCAGGCGAAATTCGGCATGCTCCTCGCGCCCGGCCATGGTGGTAACCTCGACCGGGCCCAGCTTGCGCAATGCGGCGATCACGTCCTCGACCATTTCCTCGGGCGCCGAGGCGCCGGCGGTGATGCCGACCACGTTGGCGTCGCGCACCCAGGCCGGGTCCAGTTCGCTGCCGTCGGCGATCAGGTAGCTGGGCACGCCGCTTTCGGTGCCGATCTCGCGCAGGCGGTTGGAGTTGGAGCTGTTGGTCGCGCCGATCACCAGGATGACGTCGGCCAGCTTGCAAAGGTCGCGCACAGCGCTCTGGCGGTTTTGCGTGGCGTAGCAGATGTCGCGTGTATCGGGGCCAACCAGGTTGCTGAAGCGGCGGGCCAGCGCGGCGATGATATTGCGGGTGTCGTCAACGCTCAGCGTGGTCTGCGTGACGTAGGCGACCGGCGTTTCGGGCGGCAGGTCGAGCTGCCCGACCTCGGCTTCGTTTTGCACCAGGATCACGTTGCCCGGGATCTGGCCCATGGTGCCTTCCACCTCGGGATGGCCGGCATGGCCGATCAGGATCACGGTGCGGCCGCTGGCAGCGTACTGGCGGCCCTGGGTATGGACCTTGATCACCAGCGGGCAGGTGGCGTCGATGGCATGCAGCTGGCGCTGGCTGGCATCGGCCACGACCGCGCGGGAAACACCGTGCGCGCTGAAGATGGTCAAGGCGCCGGTCGGAACTTCGTCGAGTTCTTCGACAAAACGCGCGCCTTTTTCCTTCAATCCCTCTACTACGTGCTTGTTATGCACAATCTCATGCCGCACGAACACCGGCGCGCCGTGCTTGGCGAGGGCGCGGTCGACAATCTCGATTGCGCGCACCACGCCGGCACAGAAGCCGCGGGGCTGAGCCAGAATCACCTGCATAGAGTAGACCCCCTGACCCTTTGCAACGGGTTTCAGCAATTGGGATGGCGGGATTTGCGATCCACACGCCGGCGCCGCACCGGAGATTCATCAGGATCACATTTCCGTCGCACGGTGGTTACTATATACCCGACACGCGCGCTTTGTCTGGCAGCGCCACGGCCCGGCGGACCGTACTGCGAGCGCGGCGGGCCGCCTTTGCGGCGCTTGTGCCTCACCGGGAAAACGGCTTTATGACGAGAAACGATGACGTGCTGGTGACAGGAGCCTCGGGTTTCCTCGGGTCGGCGGTAGTGCGGCAGGCGCTGGCGCGGGGTTTCAGCGTGCGCGTGCTGGTACGGCCGCAGAGTCCGCGCACCAACCTTTCCGGCCTGCCGGTGACCGTGGCCGAAGGCGACATGCGCGACGCCGCCGCCGTGGCCGCCGCGATGCAGGGCGTGCGCTACCTGTTCCACGTTGCCGCCGATTACCGGCTGTGGGCGCCTGATCCGGAGGAGATCGTACGCACCAACGTCGATGGCACGCTGGCGGTGATGGAGGCCGCGCAGCGCGCCGGCGTCGAACGCGTGGTCTATACCAGCAGCGTTGCCACGCTGCGCGTCGCCGGTGCGCAGGCGCCGGTGGACGAAACCGCGGCGCTGCACCCGCACGAGGCCATCGGTGCCTACAAACGCAGCAAGGTGCTGGCCGAACGCGTGGTCGAAAGGCTGGTGGCCGACCGCGGCCTGCCCGCAGTGATCGTCAACCCGTCGACGCCGATCGGCCCGCGCGACGTGCGGCCTACGCCGACCGGCCGCATCATCGTCGAGGCGGCGACCGGCAAGATTCCGGCCTTTGTCGAAACCGGGCTGAACCTGGCGCATGTGGACGACGTCGCCGAGGGCCATTTCCTGGCGCTGGAGCGCGGCCGCACCGGCGAGCGCTACATACTGGGCGGTGACGACGTGATGCTGCAGCAAATGCTGCGCGATATCGCCGAGCTGTGCGGTCGGCGTCCGCCTACCATGCAACTGCCGCGCTGGCCGCTGTATCCGCTGGCGCATGCGGCGGAGGCGGCGGCACGGGTGACCGGCAAGGAGCCGTTCATTACGGTCGACGGGCTCAATATGTCGCGGTACCGGATGTTCTTCACGTCGGACAAGGCACGCCAGCAGTTGGGTTATGCGCCGCGCGCGTACCGCGAAGGGCTGCGCGATGCGCTGGCGTGGTTTCGTGCGCAGGGATATCTTGGCTAGTGAGCAGCAGTGAGCAGCAGTGAGCAGCAGTGAGCAGCAGTGAGCAGCAGTGAGCGCCAAATGAGCGCCAAATGAGCGCCAAATGAGCGCCACGGCTCAGGACCGCAACGGCGCCTGTGCGCGCCCCTTCCACTGCCCGCCGCGCCGCAGCCAGTAGCGCCGCGCCGAGTCGATGGTCGCCCCCAGGTAGAACAGCGCCGTCACCGGCAGCAGCGGCGCCAGCCATGCCGGCTGGCGGTACTCGCGCAGCATCGGCAGGTAGGCAAACGCCATCGCGCCCCATGCCAGCCACGCGGGCCACAGCCGCCAGCCGCCGGCCAGCGCCAGCAGCGGCGGCGCCAGGTAGGTCAGGGCCATGCCGGCCACCGCGCCCGCCAGCAGCAGCGGCGAATAGCGCAGCTGCGCATAGGCGCTGCGCGCGATCATGTCCCACAGGCTGCGCCAGTCATCATAGGGGCGCAGCGACACGCTGTCGTCGGCCAGGTCCAACCGGATCGCGCCGCCGGGCTTGATGCGCGCCGCCAGGCTGCAATCGTCGATCAGCTCGCCGCGGATCGTGGCAAAGCCGCCGATGCGCGCCAGCGCCGCGCGCCGGGCCAGCATGCAGCCGCCCGCCGCGGCGGCCACGCGCGAGCGCGGGTCGCGCACGCGGGCAAACGGATAGAGCTTGGCGAAGAAAAACACGAACGCAGGCACGACCAGCCGCTCCCACGCCGATTCGCAGCGTAGCCGCACCATCAGCGAGACCAGGTCGCGCCGCTCGTGCTCCGCGCGCGCCACCAGCGATGCCAGCACGCCGGGGCCGTGCCAGATGTCGGCATCGGTCAGCCAGGCATAACGGGCATGCGGGGCAATGCGGTCGGCTTCGGCCAGCCCCTCGGACTGGGCCCAGACCTTGCCGCTCCAGCCGGGCGGCAGTTCGCGCGCGCCGATCACCGAAAGCGCTTGCGGACGCGCGGTCGTCGCGGCAGCGGCGCCGGCGAGATCGGCCGTGCCGTCGTGGCTGTGGTCATCGACGACTACCAGCGTGAGCCGCCCCGGATAGCGCTGGCCGAGCACGCTCGCCACCGCGCGTGCGATCACTGCGGATTCATTACGTGCCGGGATGATGGCGACCACCTCCGGCCATTGCGCCGGCGCCGGTGCGGCCGCCGGCTTGTGAACGCGCCAGAAGCCGGCGCGCAGCCAGAGCAGCCCGCACCAGACCGCCAGGGTCAGCCATGACAGTGCCAGCGCGATATCCATGGCGACTTCAGCAAACGGCGTGCCGGCAGGCATTGGCCGCGATGTGGCGCGGCGCAGGTATCAGGCGTCTCGACATTCGGCCCCCTGGCAATGGATTGCCCGGGGCCATTGTAGCGAGGCGCGCCATGACGCGCACCCGCGTACGTTCAGGCGCGATAGCTGACCGGCCCGCGCGAGCGCATGTCCAGCGCGTAGTAGCAGATCGTCAGCAGCACCAGCCAGCCCGGCCCCACGTACAGCGCCACGCGCGTTTCCGGGAAGTAGGCCATCAGCGCCACCACCAGCGCCAGGAAGGCCAGCGCGATGTACGAGCCATACGGCCAGAACGGCATGCGGAAGGCCAGCGCCTTGCGCTCGGCCGCCGACAGGCCGCGGCGGAAGTTGATCTGCGTGACCAGGATGATGGCCCAGGTCCAGACCGCGCCGAAGGTGGAGATGGCGGTCACCCAGACGAACACCTTCTCCGGCACCAGGTAGTTGAGCAGCACGCCGCACAGCAGCGCGGCGATCGACACCAGCAGCGCCCGGCGCGGCACGCCGTTGCGGTCGACCCTGGCGAAGGCAGCCGGCGCCTGGCCCTGCAGCGACAGGTTGTAGAGCATGCGCCCGGTGCTGAAGATGCCGCCGTTGCACGACGACAGCGCGGCGGTCAGCACCACGAAGTTGATGATGCCGGCGGCGGTCTTGATGCCCATGCGCTCGAAAGTCAGCACGAACGGGCTGCCTTGCGCGCCGATCTCGCTCCACGGGTACAGCGACAGGATCACGAACAGCGCGCCCACGTAGAAGATCAGGATGCGCCAGAACACCGAGTTGATCGCGTCCGGGATCGATTTCCTGGGGTTGCGTGCCTCGCCGGCGGTCAGGCCGATCATCTCCACGCCCAGGTAGGCGAACATCACCATCTGCAGCGACATCAGGACGCCGCTGGCGCCGTTGGGCATAAAGCCGCCATGCGCCCACAGGTTGGAGATGCCGGTGGCGATGCCGCCGTTGCCGAAGCCGAACACGATCATCGCGCCGCCGCCGAACAGCATCAGCACGATGGTGACGATCTTGATCATGGCGAACCAGAACTCGAACTCGCCATAGGCCTTGACGGCCATCAGGTTGACCGAGCCCATGGCGGCCAGCGCAGCCAGCGCCCAGATCCAGCGCGGCACGTCGGGGAACCACATGCCCATGTAGATGGCCACGGCGGTGATCTCGGCCACGCAGGTCACCAGCCACAGGAACCAGTAATTCCACCCGGTCAGGTAACCCGCCAGCGGGCCCATGTGGTCCTGCGCGTAGCGGCAGAAGGAGCCGGCCACGGGGTTGTGCACGGCCATCTCGCCCAGCGCGCGCATGATCAGGAAGATCATCGCGCCGCCGATCAGGTAGGCCAGCATGATGGCGGGGCCGGCCATCTTGATCGCGCTGCCGGCGCCCAGGAACAGGCCCACGCCGATGGCCGAACCCAGCGCCATCAGCCGGATATGGCGTTCGCCCAGGCCGCGTTGCAGATGCTCTGCGCTTGCACTCATCTTCGTTGTCTCCGTATGGTCAGAATGGCCGCGCCGGCCCTTGTGGGGCCGGCGGGAGCAGCTAATTTTCGCGTTCACGGAGACAGCGGCAGGAGTTCGGCATGTGGTCACACCGCGCAATTCCCAAGGGAGAGCATGCCTTGTACCGCTGTCCGGTTACCGATGCAGGAAGCGCCGCAAACGGAAAATAGCGGGCAGGTTAAACAGATCAGCTCGGTATTTGTTGCTGAATTAGCAAAGGATTTCAGGAGTAAATGCTGGTTGTGCCGAAATTTCCGTTCGGCACGCAATCTCTTGCCATATGCGCGGTGCTAGCGGCCGGCTCGACCTGAAAGCATTGGTAACACTCCTGCAGCGCCGGGACGCCAACGGAAACGCGCTTGCCACGTAACATTGACAGATGGGCCATGACAAGGAGGCGGGCATGGAGGCGGCGCAACAGGCGCAACAGGGCACGGTGTCGCGGCGGCTGGCGGCCTGGCGCGCCGCCGCGGCGGTGGTGATGGTCGCCTGCGTTGGCGCCTGTGCCCAGGTGCCGGGCGCCGGCAGCGGCAGCGCCACCGACCTGCGCTGGCTCAATACCGTCAGCTTTGGCGCCGATCAGGCGAGCCTGGCCGAACTCCGGCGCCTGGGACGCGCGGGCTACCTGGAGCGCCAACTGGCCATGGCGCCGGCCGATCCACCGGAACTGGCCGCCGCTATCGCCGCGCTGCCGACGCTGCAAGGCGATCCCAGCGCGCCGCTGCAGGCCGCGCGGCAGGCGCGCGAGCGTATCGATGCGCTGCCCGACGAAGACAGCAAACAGCAGGCTCGCCAGGCCCTGAATGCGCAGGGCCGCGAGCTGGTGGCCGATACCGCGCGGCGCCACTTGCTGCGCGCGCTGTATTCGCCGGCGCAACTGCGCGAGCAGATGACGTGGTTCTGGATGAACCACTTCAACGTCTTCTCCGGCAAGGGCCAGGTCCGCTGGCTGCTGCCCGACTACGAGGAACGCGCGATCCGCCCGCATGCACTGGGCCGCTTCCGCGACCTGCTGATGGCCACCGTCACCGCGCCGGCGATGCTGCTCTACCTTGACAACGCGCAAAGCAGCGCCAACCGCATCAACGAGAACTACGCGCGCGAGCTGATGGAGCTGCATACGCTCGGCGTGGCGGGCGGCCCGAGCGGCTCGCGCTATACCCAGCAAGACGTGCAGGAACTGGCGCGCGTGCTGACCGGCGTCGGCGTCAATCTGCGCGGCACGCCACCGCGGCTGCCGCCCGCGCGCGCGGCGCTGTACCGCAGCGACGGCGCGTTCGAGTTCAATCCAGCGCGGCATGACTTCGGCGCCAAGACGCTGCTGGGTCAGCGCATCGAGCCGGCCGGGTTTGCGGAAGTCGAGCGCGCGGTGACGATCCTGTCGCGCGAGCCGGCCACGGCGCGCTTTATCAGTGCCAAGCTGGCCGCCTATTTCATCGCCGATAACCCGCCGCTGGCACTGATCGATCGCATGGCCCATACCTTCACGCGTACCGACGGCGACATTGCCGCGGTGCTGCGCACCATGTTGCTGGCGCCCGAGCTTGACCGGCTGCCGTCGTCTTCGCCGGGCAAGTTCAAGGATCCGGTGGTCTACGTGGTGTCGTCGCTGCGGCTGGCCTACGAGGGCAGGCCGGTCGCCAACCTGCGCCCGGTGCTGAACTGGCTGAACCAGCTGGGCGAGCCGCTGTATGGCCACGTGACCCCCGATGGCTATCCCGCGGCAGAGAGCGCCTGGGCCAGTTCCGGGCAGATGGTGCGGCGCTTCGAGATCGCGCGCGCGATCGGCTCGGGGCCGGCCGGACTGTTCGCCGGCGATGCGGGCACGCCGCGCGGCGCGCGCTTCCCGGTGATCGGCAACAAGCTCTACTACGACAGCATCGAAGCCACGCTCGGCCCGGCAACGCGCGCGGCGCTGGCGCAGGCGGTCTCGCAGGCGGAATGGAATACCGTGCTGCTCAGCTCGCCCGAATGGATGCAGCGCTGACGCGCACAGAAAGGAGCCCGCCATGCAACGCAGACAATGGTTCAAGACAATGGGCGCCGCCGCGCTGGCATGGACGCTGCCCGCCACGGTGTCGCGCGTCTACGCGCTGCCGGCGCAGGCCGACGCCCGCTTCTTGCTGGTGTTCCTGCGCGGCGGCTATGACGCCGCCAGCGTGCTGGTGCCGGCCAGCAGCGACTTCTATTACGCGGCGCGCCCCAATATCGCGATCCGGCGACCGCCCGCCGCCGGAGCAGACCCTGACCCTGGCGCTGCCGTCGCGCTGGCGCCAGCGTTTGCCGCCGACAGCGCCGCGCGCGGCATCGGCGGCTGGGCGCTGCATCCGGCACTGGCGCCGACCATGCTGCCGTTGTGGCAGCGCGGGCAGCTTGCCTTCGTGCCATTTGCCGGCACGCATGATTTGTCGCGCAGCCACTTCGAGACCCAGGACACCATTGAGGCCGGCCTGCCGGGCGCGGGCGGTGATCCGGGCGACAACAACCGCAGCCAGCTCGCCGCGCTGCGCGGCAGCGGCTTCCTCAACCGTCTGGCGCAGGCGATGGGCGGCCAGGCCGCGCCGGTGGCCTTCACCGATGGCCTGCCAATGGTGCTGGCGGGGCCGCGCGACGTGCCCAATGTCTCGCTCAAGGGCAGCGGCCGCGCCCCGTTCGATGCGCGCCAGGAACAAATGCTGGCGCAGATGTACCGCGGCACGCGCTTCGAGTCGCTGATCGACGAAGGCTTCGAGTTGCGACAGGCGGTTGCGCGGCAGGCCGAGGCGACCGCAGGGGACATGGCAGGTGGCAACAACATGGCCGCGCGCCAGCAGGAAATGCAGGCCGCCAACCGCCGCTCGCTCAGCGCGCGCGGCTTCGAGGTCGAGGCGCGGCGCATGGCGGGGCTGATGCGCGAGCGCTTCAACCTCGGTTTTATCGACGTCGGCGGCTGGGATACCCACGTCAACCAGGGCGCGGCGCAGGGCCAGCTCGCCGGCCTGCTCGACAACCTCGGCCGCGGCCTGTCAGCCTTCGCCGACGGTATGGGGCCGGCGTGGGACAAGACCACGGTGGTGGTGCTGTCAGAGTTTGGCCGGACATTCCGCGAGAACGGCACCCGCGGCACCGATCATGGTCATGGCACCGTCTACTGGGTGGCAGGCGGCGCGGTCCGCGGCGGGCGCATTGCGGGCGAGCAAGTGCCGGTGGAGCGCGCGGCGCTGAACCAGGACCGGGACTGGCCGGTGCGCAATGAGTATCGGGCGGTGCTGGGCGGGTTGTTCCAGCGGTTGTATGGGTTGGATGCTGGGCGGCTTGCGCAGGTGTTTCCGGGCGTATCCGGGCGCGATCTGAGGCTGGTCTAGCAGGCCTGGCAAGCCCCGGCCGCTAGCCGTGTCGCTCAGTTGCTGCCGTTGGCGGGTGAAATCGTGGTTGGCGCAACCGGATAGATGGGTGCGGCGGGTGCGGCCGCTGGCGGCGCAGGGGCCGCCGCGGGTGGCGGGGGCGGTGCCGCGGGAGCAGGCTGGCCAAGTGGCGCTGACGGGGCGGCCGGTGCGCTTGCCATTCCGGGATCCTGCGGCGGCACTGCCATCACCGTCTCCCCCCGATCCAGCGCCAGGCTGGACTCTCCTTCACCACTGCCATCGCCGGTCACCGGCGCCGAGCCCGACGCCATCGGCGTGCTCGCCGGCGGCGCCACCTCCGCCTCGGGCGCCGGCAGCGCTGGACGGCGCGGCGCCGGGCGTGGCGCGGTGGCGTCGTTGGCCTTGTCGCGGCTGAACAGCTGGGCCCACCAGCCGCGCACCTGGTTGCCGAGCGAGGCGAACACATGGGTTTCCTCGTACTCGGCAAAGCGTGCGCGGCCGTCGATGACGCGGCTGCGCAGCGCGCGCTGGTAGAAGTCGCCGACCATCGGCAGCGCGCTGTGCGCGCCCTGGCCCCAGTAGTCGCTGCGCAGCGTGACGCGGCTGTCGTTGAAGCCGACCCAGGCGCCGGCGACCAGCTCCGGGTGCATCATGATGAACCAGCCGTCGGCGTTGTCCTGCGTGGTGCCGGTCTTGCCGGCCACGTCGGCGCGGATGCCGAAGCGCGAGCGGATGCCGGCGCCGGTGCCGCGGTCGATCACGTCGCGCATCACGTCGAGCAGGGTCTGCGTGGTGGCGTGAGGCAGGGCGTGCTCGGCGCGCGCCGGGCGGAATGCCTGCAGCACATTGCCGTTGCGGTCTTCGATCCGCGTGACCATGGTGGGCGCAATGTAGTTGCCGGCGTTGGCGATGGTGCCGTAGGCGGCCACCATTTCCTTGAGCGTGACCGGGCTGGTGCCCAGCGCCAGCGACGGCACCTCGTCGAGCCGGCTTTCGCGCACGCCCATCTCGCGCGCCAGCCGTGCCACGCGCGCCGGACCTACCTGCTGCATCAGCTGCGCGGTGATGGTGTTGCGCGAATAGACCAGGCCGTCGCGCAGGCTCATCGCGCGCCCGGTGGGGCGGCCCTCGTCCGACGGGCGCCAGATCTCGCCGCCGGCCAGCTCGATCTCGACCGGCTGGTCCATCAGCGTGTCGTCGGGCGACTTGCCTTCCTCGAACGCCGCGCCGTAGACGAAGGGCTTGAAGGTCGAGCCCGGCTGGCGGCGCGCCTGCTGCACGTGGTCGAAGGCGTCCTGCGTGTAGTCGCGGCTGCCGACCCAGGCGCGGATCTCGCCGTTGCGCGGATCGATGGCGAGGAAGCCCGCCTGGATCCGCGTCTTCTGCTGGTGCAGCGCACGCATGAAGGCGCCATTGGCCAGCAGGTGCTTGATCGCGTCTTCGGGCGGCGTGCCGGCGGCGGTGGCGGCGCGGTATTCCGGCGACTCGCGCACGAAGGCCTGCACCAGCGCGCGGTCCGCGGCCCAGCCCGCGCGCGGCGCCCAGGCTGCGTTGGCGATTGCCTGCAGGCGGTTGCCCTGCTGCGCCACCGCCTGCGTGGCCATGGCCTGCAGGCGCGCGTCGATGGTGGTGCGCACCACCAGGCCGTCGGCGTAGATGTCGTAGCCGTTGCGGTCGGCCCAGTCGATCAGCCATTTGCGCAGTTGCTGCGCGAAATGCGGCGCGGGGCCGGGCGGCTCGGTCTGGCGCTCGAAGTCGATGCGCAGCGGACGGCGTTTGAGCTGCTCATAGCGGGCCGCGTCGAGCTTGCCGTGCTTGACCATCTGCCCCAGTACGATATTGCGCCGGTCCAGCGCGCGCTCGGGGTTCAGCACCGGGTTGTAGTAGCTGTTGCCCTTGAGCATGCCGATCAGCGTGGCGCTCTGCAGCACGTCGAGCGTGCGCGCCGGCTTGTCGAAGTACGTGCGCGCGGCCATCTCGATGCCGAACGCGTTGTACAGGAACGGCACCGTGTTCAGGTAGGTCTCGAGGATCTCGTCCTTGGTGTACAGCGCCTCGATCTTGAGCGCGGTGATCGCTTCCTTGAGCTTGCGCGTCAGCGTGGGCGCGCGGCCGATCTCGTCGGGATAGAGGTTGCGCGCCAGCTGCTGGGTGATGGTCGAACCGCCCTGGCGGTCGCCCGAGAAGGTATGCACCGCGGCCGAGGCGATGCGGCGCCAGTCGAGCCCGTGGTGCTCATAGAAGCGGTGGTCTTCGGTCGAGATCAGCGCCGCCACCACGTTGGGCGAGATCTGCTTCAGCGGCACCCAGTCGCGGTTGGCCCACTTGAACACCGCAAGCTCTTTTCCGTCGGCCGACAGCACCTGCGCCGGCTGCTCGGACTTGGCCTTGCGGATGTCGCTGATGCCCGGCGTGAACGGCACCAGTATCAGCACGTACAGCAGCAAGGCCGCCGGCACGGCGGCCATGCCAACCAGCACGCCGCGGCGCGTGGGCCGCAGCGAGCCGGGCCGGGTCAGGCCCAGGCGCGCGCTACGCGCGCACAGGCCGGACAGGCGTTGCTGGATCGAGGCGGGGAGCGGAGCCTGCAGCGAGGCAAGCCGGGTCTTGATCTCTGCCAGCTTCATGACGCGAAGCTGTCGAGGCAAAGGCACATGGCGGCACGGAGCACTGGCATTACCGTCGTCGGGAAAGCCTGCATCCTACCAAAACGATCCCGTCGCTCACAGGGAAAACCCCCATTCGGGGGTTATTCGGCACATTGTGCTGCGTGCTACTCGTCACAAGGCTTTCATATTGCGCCAGCACAATGCGCCGGCCGCACATATGCGGACGTGCGCCACCGCCAGGGCTCAGCGCGACCAGCCAGCTCAGGCCCGGATGGCCGCCGGCACCGGACGGATCGGCGCGGTGTCATGGATCACCATAAAACAGAGAAATCACAGTGAAGAAAGCTCTCCTTGCAATGACGGCAGCAGTGGCCGCGACGGCGGCATCCGGGGTGGCATCGGCCCAGTCCGCATCGAACGTAACGCTGTACGGCATCGCCGATGCCGGCCTCGAAGTCATCAGCAACGTGCCCGGCAGCAACGGTGCCCAGGGCACGTCCACCCGCCTGAACTCGGGCAACCTGTCCGGCTCTCGCTGGGGCCTGCGCGGCACCGAAGACCTGGGCGACGGCCTGAAGGGTATCTTCGTGCTGGAAAGCGGTTTCGATATCGATACCGGCACCTCCGGCCAGGGCAACCGCCTGTTCGGCCGCCAGGCCTACGTGGGCCTGCAGGGCGGCTTCGGCGCCGTCACGCTGGGCCGCCAGCAGAATGCGCTGTACGACCTGTTCGGCGCTTTCGACCCGATGGGCGTGGGCCCGCGCTACTCGCTCAACAGCGTCGATTCGGCCTTCAACGGCCGCGCCGACAACGCCATCAAGTACACCGGCAAGTTCGGCGGCCTGACCGCCACCGGCTTCTACAGCTTCGGCCGCGACAACAACGGCGAAGTGCCGGGCGAACCCAAGGTCGCGCGCAACTTCGGCGGCGGGCTGTCGTATGCCGCCGGCGGCTTCTCGGTCGGCGCCGCCTACGACCAGTACCAGGGCGCCACCGTGGCGCTGCAGGACCGCAGCGCCAAGCGCGCCGCGGTGGGCACCGCCTACGCCTTCGGCGGCGCCAAGGTGTTCGCCGGCTACCGCTGGCTGAAGGACGACGGCGTATCCAGCGCCACCGCGGCCGCGACCCGCAGCAATGTCTACTGGGCCGGCGCGCAGTACCGCTTCACGCCCGCCTTCCTGGTGACCGGCGCCGCCTATTACAACGACACCCGCAACAGCGATGCCGATCCGTGGATGTTCGTGCTGTCGGCGGACTATTCGCTGTCCAAGCGCACCGACGTGTACCTGAACGTGGGCTACGCCAAGAACAAGAACGGCTCGGCCCTGGGCCTGAATGGCGTGGGCACCGTAGTCGCAGGCGAGAACCAGACCGGCGCTACCATCGGCATGCGCCACCGCTTCTGATCCCAGCCTCCGGATGCCCGCCCGGCATGGCGCACCAACGGCGCGCACGGGCGGGCGCGTGATGTTCATATCGACACCTTGCTTTGCGGGGTTCGTTGGGCCGGTTCCTCGATCGGCCCTTTTTTCTTGCGCGGGGTTCTTGCACGGTTCTTCGCGGCCTAGCGGTAGGCCGCGGCACTGATGAACTGCCCGAACCGCTCGCACCAGATCACCACCGCACGGTGCTGGCCGGGATCGACGCCATCCGGCAGCGCCACGGTGAAATTGCCGAATGTCTTCAACGGTGCAACCTGCACCGCGCGGTCCTTGATCCCAAGGAATGCCGCCTTGGTGTCGACGAACTCCGGCACCAGGTAGATCCGGTAGTCCGGTCCCGGCGCCACGCTGCCCTCGAAGGCGATGGCCCGGGCCGACACATGCAGCCGTCCGCTGGCCCAGTGGAAGGCGTCACTGCCGGCCAGATCCTTGCGGAAGGCGCCGGAAAAGACCGCCTGCCGCGACACCGCCTGAACTTGCCCCATACTCGCCCCCGCCTGCTCGGTCAGGATCGGCAGCACATAGATGCCGGCCGCAAAGCCGGTCGCCAGCATGGCGAGGTGTGTCAGCGCGAGGATTGCGATCTTGCGGGGAGACTTGGCCGTCATGTCAGGCTCCGGTTTCTGGCGAGGGGACATGGGTTGGTCGTGGCCGATGCGGCTTCCTGACAGCAAGTTACAACCAGCAAGTTCCGACCGCAGTCATCAAAGCAACACAGGAATGTGGTTATGATTTGTCGTCCTCATGACGAGAAGCTGCCTATGACACTCCACGTCACGATCCGTACCATCCGTACGGGCGCATTGCAAACGGCCCGTTACCAGGCCCAGGTCTACCCGACCACCGACGCCGAAGCCTTGCCTCTGCTGGCCACGCCCTGGAGCGAACGCGAGGCCGAGGCCTTTCGCGACGCCCAGTTCTGGGCCCAGCGCCACGCCTACATCGTGTCCAACCCGCGGGTGGGGACGTACTACGGCATTCCATGCCGGCGCTGACTCCGGCACGCCGGCGCGGCGCGCTGCCCCTGGCAGCCGCATTGATGCTGGCGGGCTGCACCGCAGAGAACGTGGTCGGCGTCCTGTCCGGCGGGCGCGATGGCCTGTGGCGCAACGTACAGCAGCGCTGCCTGGCGCCGCCGCAGCCGCAGCATGCCGATTGCGCCAGCGTCGACCGTACGCGCGGGCTGGTGCTGTACAAGGACGCGATCGGCGTGTCGCACTACCTGGTGATCCCGGCGCGGACAGTGACGGGCGTGGAGGATCGCAGGGCGTGGGACGGCACCGGCGCCAACGCCTGGGCGTTTGGCTGGGACGAGCGCGGCGTCGTCGGGCAGGCACTGGGCAAGCCGGTGCCGGACGACATGCTGGGGCTGGCGGTCAATTCCCGCACCTCGCGCAGCCAGGATCAGCTCCATATCCACCTCGATTGCATCAGTGCCGCGGCGCGCGCCTTCGTCAATGGCGCGAGCGGGCCGATCGGCACCGAGTGGACTTCGCTGCGGTTCGACGGCAAGCCGGTGCGTGCCAGGTTCATCCCGGCTGCCGCGCCAGTGTTGTCGGCCGATCCGTTCGCGCTGGTCGGGGGCAGGGCTGACGACCCCGGCGCCAGCGCCATCGCGGTGCCGCCGCCCGACCGGGGCATCTTCCTCACCTATGGCCAGGACCGGCAGGGCCGCCCTGGCTTCTTCCTGGTGGACCAGCCGGTCCACGCGTCTGGCGGCAGCAATGGCCATGCGAGCGACTTCCTGGACCGGCGCTGCCGGCTGGCCGCGGAATTGCCAGCGGCAGGGTAGCGCGGCCGGCAGCCTTCGGGGCTAGTCCACTAGCGGGCGCCCGGCATGGATGCGGTGGCGGCGGGTGCCGACGCGGGTGCGGCTGCGGGTGCCTGAGCAGAAGGACCTCCTGACCGCTTCCCTGGCGTGGCCGCCGCCGTGCCCGCAGCCAGACCGTCCAGCACCTTGGCCGCCGCCAGGTGCTGCGGAATCACCAGCCCTTCGCGCGCCGTGGCCACGTTGATCTGCCCACCCTGGGCGCTGCCGCGCGCGACGAAGTCGCGGCCATGCCGGTACACCAGCCGCGTCAGGTCGGCCACCTCGGTATCCGACAGGTCCGGGCCGGTCACCAGGATCGCCGCGGTGGCGATGGTGCGCACCGGCTCGCGCAGGCCGGGGTAGGTGCCGGGCGCGATGCTGGCGCGGAAATACCCTGCCTTCTGCCCGACCATCGCCGCGATCGCGCGCTCGTCCAGCGGCAGCAGCCGCAACGGCAGTTCGCTCAACGCATCGCGGATGCTGTCGGACGGCACGCCGATCACCTGCATCACGGCGTCCACCTGGTTCTGGCGCAGTGCCACCAGCGCCGCGCCCAGGCCGACTTCCTCGGCCTTGAAATCCTTCTCGGTCAGCCCATGCGCGGCCAGCACGCGCAGCACCGTCCCGCGCGAGGCCGCGCCGCGTTCGCCCACCGCGATGCGCTTGCCGCGCAGGTCGGACACCGAGCGCGCCGGGTCGCCGTCGCGTACCAGCACATGCACCGGCTCCGGGTACAGGCTGCCGATGGCGCGCAGCGACGCGTGCGGCCCGTCCTCGGCAAAGGCGCCCTTGCCTTCATAGGCATCCAGCGCGGCATCGCCCTGCGCCATGGCCGCCGAGACCTTGCCGCCGCGCAGCAGGCGCAGGTTCTCTTCGCCGCCGCGAGTGACCAGCGCAATGGCTCGCACGCGCGCGCCGTCCACCAGCGCGCGCACGAAGCGCAGGTACTGGCCATGCTCGGCGCCGGCGGCAATCGCGTAGCCCTCGTCGACCCGGGCCAGCCGGGCGCGGATATTGGCGTGCGCGGTGGTAAGTTCCTGCTCGATCACAGCGCGCTGCGCCGGCGAGGCGTCCTTCTGGACCGCCTCGACCACCTTGCGCATTGCATCCAGGATCGCCGCCGGGCCGGTGGGGGCGTTGGTGGCCACGGCGGGGGCTTCGGCCGGACGATAGCCGGCGGGCTGCACGCTGACCCAGCGCTCGCCGTCGCGCCGGTACAGCGCGGTGCCGTGCGCGCGCAGGATGTCGCCCGCCTTGTTGCCGCCGCTGGTGATCCCGGTGATGCCACGTGGCCCCGCCCCCAGCGCCGTGATCAGACCGGCCACGCCGGGCGAATCCCACGCCCCGAAGTCATAGTCGCGCAGCAGCTTCAGCTTCGCGTCGAAATACACCACGCGCCGGGTCTCGCCGGCCGGTGCCTTGGTATCGGACTGCGAGCCGCGCCGGTCGATGTCGGTCAGCTGCACGGTGCCAGGCGGCAGCGCCTGCGCGAGGCGCTCGTTGAGATTGGCGCGGATGCCGTCGGCGTTCGGGCCGCCGCCGCAGCCGGCCAGCCACAGGCTGGCCAGCAGCGCAAGGAAGAAGGCAAGGCAGGCGCGGCGCATGTCAGCCTCCGATCAGCGGCAAGGCCAGCATCATGGTCAGCACGAACGCGTTCATCAGGTCGACAAAGAACGCGCCGGCCAGCGGCGTGATCAGGTAGCTGGTGGGTGCCGGCCCGTAGCGCGCCGTGATCGCGCGCATATTGGCCATGGCGGTCGCCGTGGAACCCATGTTGAAGCCGATGAACGCGGCCGAGGTGACCGCGGCCTCATAGTCGCGGCCCATGAAGCGGAAGCAGACGAACACCGCGTAGAGGATGATGAACACGACCTGCATCGCGATGATCAGCAGGAACGGGCCGGCCGACAGCGCCACCTCGGCCAGGTCCAGCGCCATCATGGTCATCACCAGGAACAGCGACAGGCAGACGTTGGTGATGAGGTCGGTGGCGCGGTCGTCGAAGCGCAGGCCGATGAACGGCAGCAGGTTGCGGATCGCGATGCCGAGCATCATGCACCACAGGAAGCCGGGGATGGTGATCGGGCCCGCCGGCATCTGCGCCGCGATCCAGCGCCCGCCGATCACCGCGGCCAGGATGCCGGCCAGCGCCGCAAGCGCGCCGACCGTGGTGATCGGCGACGCCGCGGCGGCCTCCTCCTCGGTGTCGCCGGCCTCGCGCGCGGTGGAACGCAGCTTGTAGCGCGAGATCAGGTACTGCGCCACGGGACCGCCGATGATGCCGCCGACGACCAGGCCGATGGTCGCCACCGTCATCGACAGGTCCATCACCGCCTGCAGGTTGTTGACCTCGGCGAAGCGCTCGGCATACGCGGCCCCGGTGCCATGGCCGCCCACCAGCGTGATGGAGCCACTCACCAGCCCGAAGATCGGGTGCAGGTCGAGCGTCCTGGCCATGGCCACGCCGACGGCATTCTGCACCACGATATAGGGCAGCAGGATGATCAGGAAGATCGCCAGCGCCCTGCCGCCGCGCTTGAGCATGCGCAGGTCGGCGCCAAGGCCGACGCCGCCGAAGAACATCAGCAGCAGCACCGGCTTCATGCCGGGATCGATGACCACGCGAAAATTTGCCCCCGCCGCTGCCACCGACGCGACGATGGCGAACAGCAGCCCGCCGGTGACGGGGTCGGGGATGTTGTAGCGCGACAGGATGCCGACGCTCCGGTTGACCAGGGTGCCGATCAGCAGCACCACCACGGCGGTCAGCAATGAAGCCAGCAGGTCGAGATTCATTGGGGGCGTCCTGGGCGGTAAGTCCTGCGGTGGGGCGCCGCTGGCCGTGCCGGTGCGCACTGGCTGCCAGCGAGGCCTGGCGAGTAGCATGCATCACTACGGGTTGTAGACGGACAGTGGGGAGAAGGCAAGGAAAGGATCGGTGGCAGGGCCTGTGGTTTTGATGAGCATAACTTTCGTGGAGGCGCCGGCCCTCTCCCCCGGCCCCTCTCCCGCAAGCGGGAGAGGGGAGAACGCACGCGGCAACGTACGCGCTCAACGCGCCCGCAACGCATCCACGATATTCATCCTTGCCGCCCGCACCGCCGGCAGGAAGCCTCCCACCAGCCCCATCACCATCGCGAACCCCAGCGTCTGCAGTGCAATGCCAGGCGTCAGGATGAAGCGGAACGACAAATCGGCGAACGTCTGGAAGTTGGTCGTCGAGAACGACGCGAACTGCATCAGTGCCGCAAAAGCCAGCCCGGCCACGCCACCCACCAGTCCCAGCAACGCCGCCTCGATCAGGAAAGCCACCAGCACGTTGGCACGCTTGAATCCCAGCGCGCGCAGCGTGCCGATCTCTGCCACGCGGTTGGCCACCGACGCGTACATCGTGATCATGGCGCCGATCATTGCCGCAATCGAAAAAATCGTGGACAGCGTAAAGCCCAGGATATTGATAAAGCTGGACAGCGCCTTGGACTGGTCGCTGTAGAACACCTGCTCGCGCTTGGCCTCGTCGGCCAGGCGCGGGTCCACGTCGATATCGGCGCGGAAGCGCTCGAACAGCGTGGGGTTGGCCAGCCGCACCACCATCGACGAATATGCATTGCGCCGGAACGACTGCATCAGCTGGTCGACATCGCCCCAGATCTCCGAGTCGAAACCGCTGCCGCCGGCGTCGAAGTGGCCCACCACGGTCCACTCGCGCTGGGCGAAGCGCAGGTGTTCACCGATCTGCACGCCGGCAAAGCCGCCGGCAATGCTGCTGCCGACAATGATTTCAGCCGAGCCCGGGCGGAACATGCGTCCCGCCACGAGCTTGACTTGCGGACGCAGGTTCATCCCCAGCGGCGAGATGCCGCGGATCACCACATTGGAGGGTTGCCCGGTGCTGGACTTGGTCAGGGAGATCAGCACCACCGCCTCGCGCGAGGCCATCGGCTGGCCGGCGCCGGTCATGGCCACCGCGGGGTGCATTTCCAGGATGCTGGCCTGGCCACGCTCGACAGCGCTCTGGATCTCGGTCTCGGCGCCCTTGCGGATCACCACCACGTTGTCGTGCTCGCCGGTGGTGACCAGCGTCTTCTTCAGGCCGGCATCCAGCATCAGCATGGTGGCGAAGACAAAGACCACCAGCGCCAGTCCGCCCGCGGTCAGCGCGGTGGTCAGGCGCCGGGCCCACAGGTTGCGCGCGATATAGGTGAGCGGGATCGCCATGGTCGAACGCGTCAGCCGATCGCCCGCAGGCCTTCGACGATGCGCACGCGCGCGGCCTGTACTGCCGGCACGATGCCGGCGGCGATGCCGACCGCCAGCGCGCACGCGGCCTGCGCGCGCATCGTTTCCGGCGATACGGTGAACACCGGGAACACGCCGCCCACGGCCTGCTTGAATGCGCTGGCCATTGGTGGCGTGGCCAGCATGCCGAGCGCGCCGCCCGCCACGCAGATCGCAAGCGATTCGCCGAACACCAGCAGCGCCAGGAAGCCCGGGCCGAAGCCCAGCGCCTTGAGCGTCGCGTATTCCACGGTGCGCTCGCGCGCGCTCATCGCCATGGCATTGGCCATCACCGCCATGATGATCAGGATCACCACGTAGGACACCACCCGGATCGCCGCGATGATCTGGTTCGAC
This sequence comes from Cupriavidus sp. NPDC089707, assembly GCF_044748965.1. Taxonomy (NCBI): domain Bacteria; kingdom Pseudomonadati; phylum Pseudomonadota; class Betaproteobacteria; order Burkholderiales; family Burkholderiaceae; genus Cupriavidus; species Cupriavidus sp. NPDC089707. The sequence goes on along the minus strand of NZ_JBIVHB010000006.1, from coordinate 8,183 downwards.
ATGGCGACGAAGCCAAGCTGGAACGCCTGCTCGGTCTCGGTCAGCGTCTCGGCCAGCGAGTTGCGGAACACGGCATCGACATTGCGCGAGATCGCCGCGGTGTTGTCGGGATTGTCCACGCCCAGCACATAGACCCCGACCTGGTCGGCCTGCCGCGGCGTCTTCTTGCGGATGGTCTCGTTCAGGTATTCCCAGTGGAACACCATCTGCCGCGTGATGATGCTTTCGTCGCGGCCGTCCATGATGCCGCGCACCACGAACTCCCAGGTGCCGGGGTAGATGGTGCCCTTGATCGGGATCACGTCGCCGATCTTGAAGCCGAACTGGTCGGCAAGCTGGCGGCCCACCAGCGCTCCTTTGCGGTCGCGCCGGTATTCGGCGCGCTGCTGTTCGGGAACGATGAATTCCGGATAAAGATCGAGGTAGTTGTCCGACACCGCGAACTGCGCGAAGAAATTCTTGGGATCGCGATAGACGCCGCCGAACCAGTTGGAGCGCGCCACCATGGTCACGCCGTCCACGCCGCGGATGCGTCCCTCGTAGCTGAGCGGCAGCGGGAACACCAGCGAGATAGCATTGCGCGTCACCAGCCGCGCGCTGGACGCGGCCGAGGCGCCGGCGTACCACGCATCGATCACGGTCTGCAGCAGGCCGAACGCCAGCACCGCGATCACCAGCCCCAGCACGGTCAGCGCGGTGCGCAGCTTGTGCCGCAGCGCGTTGCGGGTGATCAGCTTGAGCGCGTACATGGCGGGTCAGGCCACCTCGCCACGGATCAGCTCGCCCTTCTCCAGGTGCACCAGCGAGCCCGCCGCGGCCGCGGCATGGGCATCGTGCGTGACCATGATGATGGTCTTGCCGAGTTCCGCGTTCAGGCGCTGCATCATTGCCAGGATTTCCGCGGCGGAGGTCCGGTCGAGATCCCCGGTGGGCTCGTCGGCGACGATCAGCGTCGGGTCGGTGATCAGCGCCCGCGCGATCGCCACGCGCTGCTGCTGCCCGCCCGACAGCTCGGACGGGTAGTGGCTCATGCGGTCAGCCAGGTTGACCATGTCCAGCACCAGCTCCACGCGCGCGCGCCGTTCCGCGCGCGGCAGGCTGGTCAGCATCAGCGGCAGCTCCACGTTCTCGAAGGCGGTCAGCACCGGCATCAGGTTGTAGAACTGGAAGATAAAGCCGACGTTGGCCGCGCGCCAGTCCGCCAGCTCGGCTTCGGGCAGCTGCGTGATATCGAGCCCGGCCACTTGCAGCGTGCCGCTGTCGGGGCGGTCGATGCCGGCGATCAGGTTCAGCAGCGTGCTCTTGCCCGAGCCGGATGGGCCCATCAGCGCCACGAAGTCACCCTGGCCTATATCGAGCGAGATATCGGTCAGCACCGGCACGGTCTGCATGCCGCGCCGGTAGGACTTGGCGACGTGGCTGATCCGGACCAGCGGCGCGGTGTTCATGCGGCCACCGTCATGGCTTGGCCGGCTTGGCCTGCGTCACGCTGTCGCCGTCGCCCAGCTTGTCGCCGGGGGACAGCACCAGCACGTCGCCTGGCTTGACGCCCTGCACCGCGACCAGCTCGCCAAGCTTGTCGCCGGTCTTGACCTGTGTTTCGTGCGCCTTGCCATCACGGACCACGTAGACTACCTGCCGGCCATCGCGCATGACCACCGCGGCGGGCTGCACCGCGACCATCGGCTGGCGGTCCCGCGCCGTGGCCGCGCGCGACAGGAAGGCGATCTTTGCGCTCATGTCCGGCAGCACCCGCGCGTCGCGGTCAACGAAGCGCACCTTGACCAGCACCGTGGCCTTGGAGCGGTCTACCGTCGGCACGATGCGCGACACCTGGCCGGCCAGGCGCACGCCGGGCAACGCATCGAGCAGCAGTTCGCACGGCTGGCCGGCGCGGATCCTGGCGATATTGGATTCGGCGACGTCGGCTTCGACTTCGAGCGTCTCCATGTCGGCAATGGTCACGATCGCGCCCTTGGTGTCGGCGGCTGCCGAGAACGGCGTGATGTTGTCGCCGACGTTGGCATGCTTGACCAGCACCACGCCGTCGAACGGCGCGCGTACCACGGTCTGTTCCACCGCCACCTCGGCCGCGCGCGCGTTGGCCTGCGCCGACGCGATCGACGCCTGCGAACTGCTGACCGACGCCCTGGCCTTGTTGTAGCGCGCGACGTCGGCATCGTACTGGTTGCGCGAGATCGCGTTCGGCACGATCAGGATCTGCGAGCGCCGCAGGTTGACTTCCGCGTCCTTCAGTTCCGCCTGCTGCAGGGCCAGGTTGGCCTGCGCCACCTTGACCTGGGCCTGCGCCTGAGCGAAGGACGCGGACACGTCCTTGCTTTCCAGCCGCGCGATGACCTCGTCCTTCTTGACGCGCGAGCCTTCCAGCACGCCCAGCCATTCGAGCCGTCCCTGCGCCTTGGACGCGACTGCTGCCTTGCGCTGCGGGACGACATAGCCGGTGGCGTTGAGCAGCGTGAAATTCTGCGTGGGATAGGCGGAAGTGACGGTGGTGGTCTGCACCGAGCGCGGGCCCGCGAGCCTGACGCCGATGCCGAGCACGGCCAGCAGGACCAGCGCGATGACCGCATAGCGCAGCCATCTGCGCCGGGGGCGGATGCGGGCGCCCGGCGCGGCGGTGGCGCTGCGGTCGATTTTCAGCCTGGACAGGTCGTGGTCAGCCAATTGCGCGCTTCCTCCGGCAGGCCAGGCGCGAGCGCGGCCTGCGTGTTGCCGTGGTGGTGGGCGGGGGCTTCCCAGTATAGCGGGGTGCGTGGGGGATTACATGACTGTGGTGATGGCCGGCCTGGCAGGGCGGGCAGCTTGCCGAGTCGGCGCTCCCTCTCCCGCTTGCGGGAGAGGGTTGGGGGGAGGGCGGGAGCGTCCACGCTAGTGAAGAGTTGTCGTGCTTGCCAAAGGCCCGCCCTCTCCCCCGGCCCCTCTCCCGCACGCGGGTGAGGGGAGCAAACAGGCAGCATGCGGGCGTAGTTTTGGCTAGTGATTCCTCTCCACCGCCAGCTTCAGCTTGCCCAGCGCAAACTCCCATTGCCTTCCGATCGCCTCCAGCGAGCGCCGCGCGGCCTCGACCTGCGCCGGCTCGAACATCCACAGCCGCTCGCGCCCGGCCTTGCTGTCGCGCACCAGCCCGGCCTGCGACAACACTTGCAGGTGCTTGGTCACCGCCTGCCGGGTCATGGCGCTGCCGGCGGTCAGTTGCGCGATCGACATCGCGCCGCCCGCGCACAGCGCCGCCACCAGCCGCAGCCGGGTCTCGTCGCCCAGCGCGGCAAAGACCGCGGCGGACTGCTGCAGATCCAGCGCTTCAGGCACCCGTGACGTGCTTGAGGACATTCTTCACCTGTTCGTCCCAGCCGCCGCTGTTAATGCGGAACGCTTCCATGCGGCGTTCGGGCGGGATCTGGTCGAAGCCCGACTCGACCACGGTCAGCATGGTGCCGCCGTCGACTTCGCGCAGCGTGAATTCCACCAGCGTGCTCGGTTCGTCGGAATAGTCACGCCCGCGTTCCATTGGCGCGGGGTGCCAGCGCCAGGACAGCAGCTTTCCCGGCTCCATGCGTTCCACCTGCACGTCGAACTTCAGGTATTCATAGCCGGGGTAGGTGATGCTGCCCACGGCGCGCTGGCCGGGTGTGAAGGCGGCGCCGTCGAACTTGACGCCGAACCAGCTGCCGAAGGTGTCGGCATCGGCAAGTGCGTGCCAGACGCGCGCGACGGGGGCTTCTATCAGGATGCTGCGCTCGATGCGGTCGGTGTCGGAAGGCATGTCTGGTCTCCTGTTCGGGGTTGATATGCAACGGCGTGGTTGCATGTTAGGAGGCCGGGGGAGGAAATGCAACTAAAAGGTTGCTAATGACGCCAACTGACCCGGCTGCACCGTGGCTGACGGCACGTTCAGGGAAGTGGTCGACTGCCTGTTGCAGAAGGGAATCTGCGCAACAACGAGTGTTTCTGTTTTAATGATTAAAGAAACAAGTGTTGCAATGACGGAAGGCCTGAGCCTATACTGCCGATGCATTCCCGCCACGTTCGTTCCGCTTCCACCAGAGTTCCGCCATGCAACACCAGCCAAGACGCCATTTCCTCGTCGCCATGCTCGGCCTGGCCTGCGCCGGCATGTCCGCCTCGGCCATCGCAGCCGATAGCTACCCGTCTCGCCCGATCCGGCTGGTCGTGCCTTCGGCCGCTGGTGGCAGTCCTGACGTGCTGCTGCGGGCGCTGGGCGCTGAAGTTACCAAGTCTTTCGGCCAGTCTTTCGTGATCGACAACAAGCCCGGGGCCTCCGGCGTAATCGGCATCTCCGAACTGGAGCGCGCCGCGCCCGACGGCTATACGCTGGGCTACGCCAACAACGTCACGCTGTCGATCAACAAGAGCACCTTCCGCAAGCTGCCATACCGGCCGGATGCCTTCGCGCCGGTGGTGCTTCTCTTCAAGGTGCCCAACGTGATCGCCGTCAACCGTGACATGCCGGTCAAGACCTTTGCTGAACTGGTGGCCTACATCAAGGCTAACCCCGACAAGATCACCTATGCCTCGCCAGGGCAGGGCACCTCCGGCCACCTGACCGGCCAGTTGCTAGCCGACAAGGCCGGCCTGGCGTGGATGCACGTGGGCTACAAGGGCAGCCCGCAGGCCGCGACCGACGTGATGGCCGGGCAGGTCAACGTCCTGATCGACAACATGCCGACCATCCTGCCGCTGATCCAGGCCGGCAAGCTCAAGCCGCTGGCCGTGACCAGCCTGGCGCGCTCGCCGCTGCTGCCGTCGCTGCCGACCATTGCCGAGTCAGGCGTGCCCGGCTTCGAAGGCGTCGCATGGGGCGGGCTGGTGGCGCCGCAAGGCACGCCGGCCGAGGTGGTGGGCAAGCTCAACGGCGCCTTCAACCGCGCGCTGGCCAATCCCGCAATCAAGGAAAAATTCGCGTCGATGGGCGCGGAAACCGTCGGCGGCACGCCGCAGGGACTGTCCGGCTACGCCGCGCGCGAGACCGACAAGTGGGCCGCGGTGGTGCGCCAGGCCGGCATCACGCCGCAATAAGCAAGGGAATGACGATGGCAGTGCAGCAATCCACGCCCGGACACGCCGACCTGGTGTTCCGCAACGCCACCGTGGTCGACGGCACCGGTGCGCCGCGGCGCGTGGCCGATGTCGCGGTCGCGGGCGACCGCATAGTGGCCGTTGGCGACTGCGGCGCGGTGCGCGCGGCGCGCAGCGTCGAAGCCGCCGGCCGCGTGCTGGCGCCGGGCTTTATCGATGCGCACACGCATGACGATGGCTACCTGCTGGTGCACCGGGACATGACGCCCAAGGTCTCGCAGGGCATCACCACGGTGGTCACCGGCAACTGCGGCATCAGCGTGGCGCCGTTGCTGAGCGGTGCGCCGCCGCAGCCGCTGGATCTGCTCGGGCCGGCCGAGTTGTTCCGCTTCGATACCTTCGCGCAGTGGCTTGACGCGCTGCGCGCCACGCCGGCCAATGTCAATGTGGTGCCGTTGCTGGGCCACTCCACGCTGCGAGTGCGCGCCATGCCGCGGCTGGACCGCGCCGCCACCGAGGCCGAGATCGCCGCCATGCGCGAGGAGGTCGGGCTGGCGATGGCCGCCGGCGCCTTCGGCGTGTCTACCGGCACCTTCTACCCGCCCGCCGCCGCCGCGACCGAGGCCGAGATCATTGCCGTCTGCGAGCCGGTGCGCACGCACCGCGGCTTGTATTCCACGCACCTGCGCGACGAAACCGACCACATCGTGCCGTCGATCGAAGAGGCACTGCGCATCGGCCGCGCACTGGATTGCCCGGTGGTGTTCTCGCACCACAAGGTGGCGGGCAAGCGCAATCACGGGCGCTCGGTCGAAACGCTGGGCCTGCTGGCCGATGCCGCGCGGCTGCAGCCGCTGTGCCTGGACTGCCATCCGTATCCGGCCACCTCGACCATGCTGCGACTGGACCGCGTGCGCCAGTCCACGCGCACCATGATCACCTGGTCGACCGGCTATCCGGCCGCAGGCGGGCGCGACTTCCACGAACTGATGCACGAGCTTGGCCTGGACGAAGACGCGCTGCTGGAAAAGCTGCGCCCCGCCGCGGCGATCTACTTCATCATGGACGAGCGCGACGTGGCACGGATCGCGCAGTTTCCGCTGACGGTGTTCGGCTCGGACGGCCTGCCGTTCGACCCGCGCCCTCACCCGCGCCAGTGGGGCACGTTCCCACGCATCCTCGCGCGTATGGTGCGCGAGGACCAGTTGATGACGCTGGAGACGGCGATCCACAAGATGTCGGGCCTGGCCGCGCAACAGTACGGCCTGCGGGACCGCGGCCAGATTGTGCCGGGCGCCTTTGCCGACCTGGTCCTGTTCGATGCCGATCACGTGCAGGACCGCGCCACCTTCGAAGATCCGCTGCAGCTCAGCACCGGTATCCATGGCGTTTGGGTCAATGGCGCACAGGTCTGGGAGCAGGACGCCCAGGCGAGCAGCAACGGCCGCGCGCTCCCGGCATTCACCGGCCGCGTGCTGCAGCGCCGGCCCGTACAACCTTCATCCGCCGCGCGCCCTGGCGCGCGGCAAGGCACTGCCACCCCAACACCATCATGACCCACGTATTCCATCGCAATCCGCGCCAGAAACTGCCCGTCGCTGTTGCCGGGCAGGGGATCGAACTGATCGACAGCGAAGGCAAGCACTACCTCGATGCCTCCGGCGGCGCCGCCGTATCGTGCCTCGGGCACGCGCACCCGCGTGTGATCGAGGCGATCAAGTCGCAGCTCGACACCATCGCCTACGCGCATACCTCGTTTTTCACCACCGAGGTGTCGGAAACGCTGGCCGAAACGCTGGCGCAAGCCGCGCCCGGAGATCTCGGCCATGTGTATTTCGTTTCGGGCGGCTCCGAGGCCGTGGAATCGGCGCTGAAGCTGGCGCGCCAGTATTTCGTCGAGGTGGGCCAGCCGGGCCGCCGCCATTTCATCGCACGCCGCCAGAGCTACCACGGCAACACGCTCGGCGCGCTGGCGATCGGCGGCAATGCGTGGCGGCGCGAACCGTTCCTGCCGCTGCTGGTGCCGGCGCACCATGTCTCGCCGTGCTACGCCTATCGCGACCAGCAGGCTGGCGAGACCGACACGCAGTATGCGCAGCGGCTCGCCGACGAACTCGAGGCGAAGATTCTGGAGCTGGGGCCCGACACCGTCGCCGCTTTCGTCGCCGAGACGGTGGTCGGGGCTACCGCCGGCGCGGTGCCCCCGGTGGGCGACTACCTGAAGCGCATCCGCGCTGTGTGCAACAAGTACGGCGTGCTGCTGATCCTGGATGAAGTGATGTCCGGCATGGGCCGCACCGGCTACCTGTTCGCGTGCGAAGAGGATGGCGTGGTGCCGGATATCGTCACCATTGCCAAGGGCCTCGGTGCCGGCTACCAGCCGATCGGGGCGATGCTGTCGACGCGCCGTATCTATGACGCCATTGTCGGCGGCAGCGGCTTCTTCCAGCACGGCCACACCTACATCGGCCATGGCACCGCGTGCGCGGCGGCGCTGGCGGTGCAGCGCACGATTGCCGAAGACAGGCTGCTGGCCAATGTGCTGGCCCGCGGCGAGCAACTGCGTGCGCGGCTGCGCGAGGCGCTGGGCGAGCATCCCAACCTGGGCGACGTGCGCGGGCGCGGGCTGTTTGTCGGCGTGGAGTTTGTCGCGGACCGCGACAGCAAGGCGACGCTCGATCCCGCGCTGAAGACGCATGCGCGGCTGAAGTCGGCGGCGATGCAGAACGGGTTGCTGGTCTATCCGATGGGTGGCACGGTGGACGGCGTGCGCGGCGACCACGTGTTGTTTGCGCCGCCGTTTATTTGCACCGGGCGGGATATTGACAACATCGTAGAGCGCTTTGAGGCGGCGGTGCAGACGGTGCTGCCGGCGGCGGCGTAAGGCAGGGAGGGGGCGAAGGTCGCGGACCTATACTGTCGGCTTGCTCCCCTCTCCCGCTTGCGGGAGAGGGGCTGGGGGAGAGGGCCGGCGCGTGGCAACCATCGTGATGTCTCATTTCGTGGCGGCGCGGGGGGGGGGGGCCCCCCCCCCCCCCCCCGGGGGGGGGGGGGGGGGGGCTGGGGGGGGGGGGGGGGGGGAAAAGGTAAGCCCCCCCACGCCACGCGGGGGGTGCCGGGGGGTG